>DASXCC010000071.1:0-29756 GCA_036491415.1 Terriglobales bacterium
GGGAAGCTTGTAGGGATGCTTCGACTGGAAAAAGCTGCGCTTCGCTGGCTCTTCCTTCGCTCAGCATGACAAATCTTCAGGCGGCATGACACCTGTGCTCAGTATTACCTGTGCTCAGCATTAGACTGTGCTCAGCATTACCTGTGCTCAGCATTAGACTGTGCTCAGCATTAGACTGCAATTACCGCAGAACAAAACGGGAGGCTTTCGCCTCCCGTTTTGTGACGAATAGAGAATCACAAATCGAAAATTCCGATTCCTAATTTCATTGAATCGAAAGTTTAGTGCGTGTTCGGCGAGCAAATGCGGTCGTAGGAAACTTCCGGACCGATGTTATAACGCGCCTTCAGATCGTCCATACGGCGTTGCATGCTGACCATCTGACTAGTGTTGTGGGTGCGACGATAGTCCAACCAGCGCGAGTAGTAGCTGTCGTATTTTCGCTGGTCATCGCCGGAAAGCATGGGACGCCAGCGGTATCCGCCTTGCCAATCACGCTCGTTGCCGTTGGTGGCCACGCGCCAATAAGGCACGTTGGGAGCAATCCGGTATTGCGATTTCAGCGTATCCATGCGGCCTTCCATGCTGCGGATCTGGTCGCCATTGTTGGTCTGTTTGTACTGCACCCAACGTGAGTAGTAGCTGTCAAAACGCCGTTGATCGTCGGGGGACAAGCGTCGTCCGCCGCCTCCTCCATATTGCGCAAGCGCCGGAGCCGCCATGGCAATCATCAGGAAAAATACCGCTAAAAATCTCTCTCTCTTCATTTTCATTTCTTTTACGCCCCTTATTCCCGGCTGAGAACACATCGCCGTGTTGTATTACCGAAACTAGATGCTCAGGCGATGATACGAGGTTGGATATGCCGCGGCCAGTTGAATCTAAGGTTCTTGACTTAAACGATCATGAGTTACGATCGTCGGGGATAAATAAAGAAGATAAATAACGAATAAAAACGAAAATGAATAAGGAAGATAAAAAAGCAAGAAAGATCAAAGAAGCAAGGAAAATGAAAGAAGTAAAGACGAAAGACGAAAGAAGAAACAAGAAAGATGAAAGATGAAAATGCGACAGACCGGATCGGCCGCCATGTAGCGTTGTGGTGGAAGCATGAGCGCGCGCAGAAAGGACTTTTGTCGTCAGCATCTGCTTTCGCAAGAATTCTGTGGGAGTTTGCTGTTGAGTCTCTGCCAGAGAGGCGCAAACAACGCTATGGCGATGCTGAATACGACTGGGACTTCCGGGTCAATACCACCGGCGGATCGGTGCGAGGCCGCGACCGCTTTCTCGGCTTGCTACATTCTCCGTATATGCCGACAGAACCAGCCCTTTTCCGAGAAATTCTCGATAAGCTTCTGTCGGTTGCGCCGATCGATTTGCGTGACTTTGTTTTTATCGATCTTGGCTCCGGCAAAGGGCGCACGCTTCTGATGGCATCGGATTATCCGTTTCGCGAGATTGTTGGTGTCGAGTTGCTGCCCTCCCTTCATCAGTCGGCGCAGGAAAATATCGCGGCGTATAAGAGTGAAAACCAGAAGTGCTTTGCGCTGGAATCGACATGCGGGGATGCGGGTGAGTTTGCGTTTCCGGACGGCCCTTTAGTTCTGTATCTGTTCAATCCCCTGCCGGAAAGCGGTTTAGTACGAGTGCTGCAAAACCTTCAAGCATCACTTGAGAAAAACCCGCGAGATGCTTTTGTCCTTTACCACAATCCATTACTCGAAAAGCATCTGAATGATCGGTCTTGGCTGCAAAAATTAGCGGGAACACAACAATTTGCAATCTACCAGTTTCGTTTTCAGGCGACATTTGCAGCGACATGAGCCAGTGGAATGACTAAAATAGGAGCAGGGTTTCCCACGAGGCATATTTCCCAGACTGGTGTTTCTACATAAGGGCACATTCTTCACATCATGATCATCCAAAGGAAATCGCGGCTGAAGTATTTGCTTCCAGCGCTGCTTCTCTGCTCGCTTGCCTGGGCCGATGCGCCTCCGAATGTCTCGCAAATCGCCAAAGCCGTCGATGATCATTACGACCACCTGCGAACCCTGCAAGCGCAGTTCACCGAGCTCTACCAAGGCGCGGGTATGCAGCGCGCGGAATCGGGGACGCTCTGGCTGAAAAAACCGGGCAAGATGCGCTGGGAGTATCGTTCTCCGAAGGAGAAACTCTTTTTAAGCGATGGGCAGAACGCATGGTTTTATGTGCCAGGCGACAAGCAGGCGCGCCGCACACCGGTAAAGAAGCTGGATGATCTGCGTTCTCCGCTCAGCTTTTTGCTCGGTAAAGCCAAATTAGAGAAGGAGTTACAGGGACTCTCCTGGGCTCCGGATGAAAAGCCGATGACTTCAGGGGATGTTTTGCTGCGTGGCGTTCCCAAGGGTTTGGGGGAGCAAATCAACAGCATTTTGCTGGAACTTACGCCCAATCACGAGATCCTGCGCATCGTATTAAATCAGGAAGATGGAAGCACCACAGAATTCAGATTTCAGGACCAGAAAATCAACGTGGAAATCGACGAAAAAAGTTTCCGCTTCGTGCCTCCGGCAGGAGTTGAGGTAACGGACGAAAACATCGGACAGTGAACACCAAAGGTCACGCCCTTTATACTGTAATCGATTGATCTAGTTGGAGTTATACTAATTTCATAAGTTCCCGCTTTTTTGCGAAAAGGATAGTTTCGAACCATGGCGGAGTTTGTCGTTAAGCTTGCGGATGAACGCGGTCACTTGCAACAGCAGGTGGAGCACGGCTATTCCGAAGGCGAAATTCGCGATCGCTTTACGCAGCAGGGCTATTTAGTTTATTCGGTCAAGCCGAAGGGCATGATCACCGGCGGCAAACTTCAATTGCCGGGCACGCGGGCGGTAAAGCAAGGCCAATTTGTAATTTTTAATCAGCAATTTTTGACGCTTATAAAAGCGGGACTGCCCATTTTGCAATCTTTGGATTTACTTATTAAGCGGCAAAGAAATCCCAAGATGCACAGTGTGCTGGAAAATGTACGGGAGCGCATCAAGGGCGGAGAATTGCTTTCCGATGCTTTTGCGGCGCAAAGGATTTTCCCGAAAATTTACACAACCACGCTGATGGCGGGTGAAAAAAGCGGCAATATGGAAGAAGTATTGTCGCGCTACATTGCGTTTCAAAGGCTGGCGCTGACATTTAAGAAAAAATTGGCGGTTTCTTTGGTGTATCCGACGCTGCTGGTGTCAGTGGTATTGTGCATGATCGTTTTCCTGATCACATATGTGATCCCGCAATTTGCGGTTTTGTTTAATACCCTGGATGCCAAATTGCCGGCGATTACCCTGTTCATGTTGGCGGTAGGGATGAATGGGCAGAAATACGGGCCCGTCGGTTTTTTAGGGCTGATCGTTTTCATTGTTGTTTTCTGGCAGTGGAAGCGTACCGACAAAGGCGCGGCAAAATTTGATAGAGCCATACTTTCTTTGCCGATGCTCGGGCAGATCTGGCTGAAGTATCAGGTAGCGAGCTTTTCGCGCATGCTCTCGACGTTGCTTGCCGGCGGACTTCCGCTGGTGCCATCGCTTGAAACCGCGGGCAACTCTATGAGCAGCCGCAGCATTTTAAACGGCGTTAAGAACGCCACGGTCCGCGTGCGAGAAGGGCAACCGCTGGCTAAAAGTCTCGAAGAATTAGAGCTGTTTCCTGAATTGTCGGTAGAAATGATTGAGGTCGGAGAATCGACCGGCGCATTACCGGCTATGTTGAATTCCGTGGCTGAGTTTTATGAAGAAGACGTGCAGACCGCTTTAGGAGCGGCCATGTCTCTGATTGAGCCGTTGCTGCTGATTGTGATGGCGGTATTTGTCGGCGGAGTGTTGATTTCCTTATATCTGCCGATATTTACGTTAGGTTCAAACATTCACTGAGTCGGTAGTTCAGAATGTTAGGAAGATTGAATGGCGGGAATGGCTGAAAATAAATCGGTAACCATTAACGGCGGCAACGGAACTCCAGCTCCGGTGGCCCCCACGAGTGAAGTGGACAAAGCCAAAGACATTGCTCGCCGTTATCGTTGCGAGTTCGTGGACTTGCAGAATTTTCAGCTGCAGCACGATCTTTTCAAAAAAGTGCCCGTCCATCTGATGTTCCGTTACAACTTCGTTCCTCTGGAAGAAACCAACGACGGACGTTTGGCGATCGCCATCGCCGATCCCAGCCAGTTGATGATGATTGATGAAATCGGCATCCTGCTGGGCAAGCGGATTGTCACCAAAGTTTCCACGCTCGCGCAGATCAGCGAGATTCTAAAGAAAACCGAACAATCCAAGCGCGTGCTGGAAGATGCCAGCGAAGGTTTCGCGCTGGACGTGGTGCGCGACGAAGACGGCAGCACCGACGAAAGTATTTCCATCGACAAACTGACGGCGCAGGGCGATCTCAGCCCGATCATCCGCCTGGTCGATACGACAATTTTTACCGCGTTGCAACGGCGCGCCAGTGATATTCACATTGAAACGCGGGACGATTCGGTTTCCATCAAGTTCCGCATTGACGGCGTGCTGACGCAGGCCATGCCTCCAATCGCGAAAGAACATCATTCGACCATCATCTCGCGCATCAAGGTCATGAGCGAACTGGACATCTCCGAGAGGCGCGTGCCGCAGGACGGACGCTTCCGCGTGAAATACGGAATGCCGGAGCGGCCAATCGATTTTCGCGTTTCCATCATGCCTTCGATCCATGGCGAAGACGCTGTGCTTCGCGTACTCGACAAGGAATCGATGAGCGAGAAATTTCACAAGCTCACGCTCGAAGTTGTCGGTTTTGACGAAGAAGATCTACGCCGCTTTCGCCGCTATATTAAAGAACCCTATGGCATGGTGCTGGTGACAGGGCCAACGGGAAGCGGAAAGACTACGACCCTCTACGGCGCGATCAGCGAGATCAAATCCGAAGAAGACAAGATCATTACCATTGAAGACCCCGTGGAATATCAGTTGCGCGGGATCACGCAGATTCCTGTGAACGAAAAGAAAGGCCTGACGTTTGCCCGCGGCTTGCGCTCAATTCTGCGTCACGATCCGGACAAAATCATGGTCGGCGAAATTCGCGATGCGGAGACCGCGCAAATCGCTATTCAGTCCGCGCTCACCGGTCACTTGGTATTCACCACCGTCCACGCCAATAACGTTGTCGATGTCATCGGCCGCTTCCTGAACATGGGCGTTGAGCCGTACAACTTCGTCTCGGCTTTGAACTGCATTTTGGCACAGCGATTGGTGCGCTTGATTTGCGAGAACTGCCGCACCGCCGTTCATTACGCTCCGGAAGTTCTGGAAGCCAGCGGACTCGATGCACAGCAATGGTCGCAAGTTCCCTTCTACGAAGGCCAGGGATGCATTGAGTGCGCAGGCACGGGATTTCGCGGTCGGACCGCGATCCATGAGCTGCTCGATCTAAGCGATCGCATCCGGGAAATGATTCTGGCGAAAAAACCGACTTCAGAAATTCGCCGCGCGGCCCGTGAGGAAGGAATGCGGTTCCTGCGCGAGTCGGCGCTTGATAAAGTCAGGATGGGACTGACGACCCTGAAAGAAATCAACAAAGTGACGTTCATCGAGGCGATGCGCTAGAAGCTTGCGCTCGCCTTCTTATAGACTTGAGGCGATGGAATCTCACGTCGCCGAAAACTACAACGGACATTGAGTTTGGAATCGAAACCAAAAATCGCTTGTGAAATTGCCGCCGACCGAGTCCTGGCCGGGCGGGTTTCCGATACAGCGCACGTCGTGGAGTCCTGCGCTTCCCGCGAGCTTTCGCCGGGCAGCGTTGTGCCCGACATGATCGAAGCGAATTTAAAACAGCACGACGCTATTTCGCAGGCCTTGCAGAGCACATTGGAAGCGGTAGGCGGGCGCGGGCGCGATGTAATTGCCGTCCTGCCCGATGCCTCAGCCAGAGTTGCGTGGCTGGATTTCGATACTCTTCCCGCCAATCGCGAGGAAGCGGAAAGCGTGGTGCGTTTCCGCCTGAAAAAATCTCTTCCTTTTAATATTGATGAAGCCAAAGTTTCTTATCATGCCCAGACCTCGAATGGCAGCGTGCGTGTCGTCGCGGCCGTTGCACTGGCGAGCGTGATTACCGAATACGAAAATTTATTCCGGGACCTTGGCTACAGCCCTGGTGTGGTCATGCCATCGATGCTTGCGGCATTAGGCGCGGCCAGTTCCGAGAAACCTACACTCGTCGTTAAGGTGGACACCAACACCACAGGTGTGGCGATTCTCGACAAAGAGCAACTTTTGCTGATCCGCACGCTGGAAAATCCGCGGGGCATTGCCATTACCGGCGAACAGCTCGCGGAAGATATTTATCCTTCGGTCGTCTTTTTCGAAGACACCTACCATCTGCAGATCCAGCAAATTTATGTGGCCGGACTGCCCGAAGCGGGCGGGGCCGCTCCAGCATTGAAAGCGCAGACAGGCGCTGAGGTGCAGGAACTCGTCGCATCGTCGCAATTGTCCGGCAGTTTAGGTTCGGTTCCCAAGTGGAGAATGGCGGGAGTCGTAGGAGCATTACTGGGCTGATATGCGTTTAGACATCAATCTCGCAACGCAGCCGTACCAGGACGCGCGGCTTTTCTGGAAGCGCTGGGGCGTCGTGCTCGCGGGCCTGAGCTTAGTCACGATTCTGCTTTTGTATTTCACCATCTCTGGATGGATTTCCGCCCGGCAGGACCGCGCCATGATCCACCAACGCGAAGAACAGATCGCGGCCCGCGATCAGGAGCGCATGCAGGCGCAGGCATTGTTGAATGCACCGCAAAATCGCACGATACGCGACCGTTCCGCATTCCTGAATGATGTTTTTGAGCGCAAGGCCCTTTCCTGGACGCAGGTGTTCGAAGAACTTGAGCGGGTAATGCCAGGTCAACTGCACGTAGTCTCCATCAAACCGGACATGACCCAGGACAATCAGCTGGAACTTAAACTGGTTGTCGCGGGAAGTTCGCGGGAAAGCGCGCTGGATCTGGTGCGCAAAATGGAAGCGTCGCAACGCTTCCGGCAAACCCATGTGGAATCCGAAAAAGCAGGCCAGAGCGTAGGCGCCCCGCAGGATGCCATCCAATTCGACATCAGCACATTGTATGTTCCGGAAACTGACACAGGTTCTCAGGGAGGCTCGCACTAATGCCTGAACTGAAGAATACCCAGCACAAGATTATTGCCGGAGTAGCGGGTGTCGCTTTCCTGGATATTGTTCTGCTCGTGCTTCTTTTTTCTCCGCTGATTGGTTCGCAGCAGGCGCGGCGCACGCACATGGACGATCTCTGGCGCGAATTACAACTGAAAACCAAGCAAGTGGAACCTTTGCGCGGCATGGACAAGAAAATCGCCTCCGCCAACGACCAGATTGAAACCTTTTATAAAGACCGTCTGCCCGACCAGGATTCCGCAATTTCGGAATCGCTGGGAAAAGTCGCGGCCGAGAGCGGCGTACAGATGACCGGCGTCAAATACGACATTAAAGATGAAAATGACGTTGGATTGCGCCCGGTAATGATGGAGGCGGAATTCTCCGGCGGATATTCGCAGCTGGTACATTTCATCAATGCAGTGGAGCGCAATAAACTATTTTTCATGGTGGATAGTGTGGATCTCGGCAGCCAGCAGCAAGGGAACATTTCCTTGAAGCTGGGGCTGGAAACTTATTTAAAAACGGCTAGCTAAGATGGCGATGAACTCAGGTACGGAAAACCGGGCAAAGGTGATCGCAGCAATTGTGTTGCTGGTGATTGCCGCCGTGTTGTTTGGGAGCTGGTTCTTCAGCTCCTCCGACACGACTACCCGCGTCTCCTCCACGCCAGCCATTGACGAAATTGCCCCCCCGCGGACATCGGGCTCGACAACACACGGCAAAACCAATGGCAAGAAATCCAATACAGAAGCACGTTCGCTCGATCCCCGGCTGCGATTTGACTGGCTCAAAGGCAGCGAAGATACGAAGTATTCAGGCACGGGCCGCAACATTTTCCAGACTTACGTGGAGATACCGAAACCAATCGTGCCTCCGGTAAAGCAGAATACTCCGCCGATTGCTGATCAGGGACCGCCACAACCACCGCCTCCGCCGCCCATCAATTTGAAGTTTTTCGGCTTCGCGAGCCGCGCGGGTGAGGCCAAGAAAATTTTTCTCTCGGAAGGCGAAGATATTTTCATCGCAGGCGAAGGCCAGATCGTGGACCGCCGTTACAAAGTTCTTCACATCTCCGTGAATGACGTCGAAATCGAAGACGTGCTGAACAATAATCGCCAGAGCATCCCTCTTACCCAGGGATAAGTGTCATGCAAAAGTTTTTTTCACATTCGATGCGCGCCCACAAGACGCGCGGCAATCAGCAGAGCGGATACATTCTGCTGATGATGATGCTTTTCATCGCCATGGTGGCAATCGCCGGGTTGGCCGCCGTGCCCAAGCTGGAAATGCAGGTGAAGCGCGACCGCGAACAAGAGATGATCCACCGCGGAGCGCAATACGCGCGCGCCATCCGCGCCTATGTAAAAAAGTTTGGGCGCTACCCTACCAGCATTGCCGACCTGGAAAATACCAACAACGTTCGCTTCCTGCGGCGGCGATATAAAGATCCGCTCACCGGAAAAGATTTCCGGCTTCTGTATATGGGGGACGTGCAAACGCTCATGGGCGGCGCAGGCATGGGTGGCGCAACGATGGGTGGAGGAGCGTTTACCGGCAATGCTGGAGCGGCTGCCGGAGCCGGTCAGGCGGGCATGCAGCAAGGCGGCGTTCCGGTGGGCACTGCGGGCCCCGGCGGTTCCGCGCAGGCTGACAATGCGCAGGCTGGAACTGCTGGCGACAATTCCGGAGCGAACAACGCGAACTCCGGTGACAATTCATCTAACGGAAATTCCTCTTCCACCGGATCGTCCAGTTCTTCGGGTCCCACCGGACAGGTTTTTGGCGGCGGCCCCATCATGGGCGTTGCCAGCTCCAGCAAAAATAAAACTATCCGCGTCTTTAACAATAAAGAGCACTACAACGAATGGTTGTTCGTTTACGACCCCACGAATGATTTCACGCTTATCACCGGGCCTTATCAGCCGCTGATGATGGGGCAAGGCGCCGGTCAGTCTATCGGTCAACCCATCGGGCCAAACGGCATTGGCAACCAGGGCAACTTTGGAAATTCCGGGAACACAGGATTCGGCTCGCAGCCAACGCAGCAGCAGAGCCCCGGGCAGCAGAGCCCCGGCATGACGAATCAGACGCCGCAACAATAACGAACTCCTAAAATATTCAGGCAAACGATATTCAGGCAAACGAAAACCCCATTGCGAGGCAATGGGGTTTGTAATTTTGAATTTGTCTTACACGTTGAAACCTTAAACGTTAAACGAAGATCCGCAGCCGCAGGTGCTCTTCACGTTGGGATTTTCAAACTTGAAGCCCGCGCCTTCGATCGTCTCCACGTAATCCACCCTGCAACCGTTCAGGTACATGGCAGAGGTAGCATCGACGAATACCTTCAGACCTTCAAAAGTAAAGACCTTGTCCATCATGCCCGGAGCATTATCAAACTGCATGGAGTAGGAAAATCCAGAGCAACCGCCGCCGACAACGCCCACGCGCAAACCCGCCGGAACTGGATTCTGCTGCGCCATGATCTCTTTCACTTTAACGACCGCACTCGAGGTCAAAGTGACCGGGGTCGCCTTGGTTTCAACTGCAGGTGTGGTTGTTGTTGTAGCCATGGTATCTCCTTGAATTTACTAGCAAAGTTATTATAACAGAGGGTGCAAATTCTCCCTCGTTTTTGGGATTCTATACCCTTAGATGAGCGAAGCCTTGAGAAGTCGCATATTTACCTTTCAGTTATCAATCGAAAAGACACTTGCGTACGGGTCTATAATTTTTCTGGGGCCAGTCCTGAAAACTGGTTGGCAGGCGCGCCCTCCTGCTTCCTGGCGTAAACCAGGACGACCCGAAATCAAAATAATTGAGGTGGCCTATGACTCCCATGGTCTTTTGGCTACTAGTCGTTTGGGGAGCTATCACGGCTCTTCTAATCGCTCTCCTGATCTATCGCAGCACTCTCAGCATGCATGAAGATTCCCAGTTGTGCCTGAGCGATTCCGACGCTCACATGCAGCAGGAACAACTGATTGTCATGCACAGAGTGGATCGCATCAATCCGCTCCTTTGGGGAATTGGTTCTCTCTCCGGAGTGCTGATTCTGGTGATTGCTGGGTTGGCGCTTTATCAGCAGATGAGCTTGGTCCAATAAGGCTTATTGGCTGGTAAGTTCGTGCGCGATAGACGGCAGGGAATGCCTGTCTTGATGAATGCTTCAGAATCTTGAAGACTTTAGAAATCTTAAAGACTCCCTCCTGTGAAGAGCTATCCCCAATTTGCGGCTGCGGAATTACGGCTGCAGAGGAGGGATATTTTTGTTTCTCCTTAGCCGGCCAGCGAGCCAACCGGCGCGAAGCAGAAAGACCACGGACATTCCGCAAAAAAATCCCGTCAGCGCATGCGAAAGATTATTCGGCATGCCCGGCGCGGCATGGACAAAAAGATCGACCAGTATTCCAGCCGCCAAAAGCAGACATCCTACGGATGTTAAGAAGCGCCAGTTATTCAGACGATTGGCCATGTTAAAAATCCTCCGTCCTATGCCACCAATATTTTAGCCTGCGCAATGCAGCCAAAGGAATTATGCGGGAGGTGTAACCATCCTTAGGGTATGGCACTCTACAATGCATCGGGGGCGTATATGGAAGCGACAGCCGTAATCGAACGTGCGAATGCGGAAGGCTGGCCGGACGAAGACGTAGTCGCCCGCGTCCTGGCGGGTGAGACCGAACTCTACGAGATCATTATGCGCCGGTACAACCAGCGCCTTTATCGCGTAGCACGGTCGATTCTGCGTAACGATGGCGAAGCCGAAGACGTCATGCAGGACGCCTATGTGCGGGCCTATGAGCATCTCGACCAATTTGCAGGACGCTCGCGCTTTTCCGCCTGGATTACGAAAATTGCCGTGCATGAATCGCTGGCGCGCGTACAGAAGAGGAACCGATTGCAGGAGTTGGAAGCGATGATGCCACAAGAAGAAGAAATCGTATTGACTTCTCCGACGGCAAGCCCCGAACAGCAGGCTTCCAGTGCGGAGATGGGGCATTTGCTGGAAGAAGGGATTCTGACGCTCCCCGAAAATTACCGCACCGTCATCATGATGCGCGACATTGAAGAGATGAGCACCGCCGACACCGCCCTTGCGTTGAATTTAAGCGAAGAAAACGTCAAAATCCGCCTGCATCGCGCGCGCATCCTTCTGCGGAAGGAATTGTTTGCCCGCGCCGGAGCAAGCCGCGCCAAGGCATTTCCGTTCATGGGTGCACAATGCGATCGCATGGTGCAGAGAGTGTTTGCCGCGATCGCGAAACAGGCGGGAAAGAATTAGCGTGGTAGAGTGGCGCTTCAGCGCCGCGTATTGCGTTTTACATATTGAGCGGCTTTAGCCGCTGGTTTTTAAATCAAGTTGCTTGGTGGCTAAAGCCACAAATCATCTTTGCATCCAATGCGGCGCGAAAGCGCCGCTCTACACAAAGATTCCATCATCCACATCACTACCCATTCGTAACCTTCGCGCCCAACGCCTCTGCTACTTTACTTCCAATCGGCGATCCTAAGCCTGTGCACGCGTTCCATCCTGCACCGGCGGAGTAAGCTCCATTGTTACCGCTGACGATCTCGTTGAAGTCATCGGCAGTATTCGCATTCTGATAGAGAAGAGAATTCACGAATCCCGAAGGCTTTCCCAACATTTGATTGATGAGCGCAATCAATCCCGCCCATAACGGAGCGACGGCGCTGGTGCCTCCGATCACACTCGATTCTCCATCGACAAGCGTGTCGTAACCGGTGCCGGGATCGGCATCGCCAGCGACGTCGGGAACACCGCGGCCCACATGATGATTCGGATTCGCCGATGCCGGCACGCCCGCCGATTTTTGCCACGATGGCAACGCAAAGAAATCGCTGATGCCGCCGCCAGTCGCGCCTTCATCCTGCGAAAGTTCGTTCCACACGGTTTCCGCAGAGATGTTGTTGCCGCTCGCTTCCAGAGTTGTACCCCCGCAAGCTAAAACATTCGGACTCGATGCGGGAAAGTCCACATGGTTCAGTCCGTCCTGTACGCCGTCGGTTGAACCTTGATCTCCCGCCGCTACGCAAACGGTAATACCCATCGAAGCCGCGGCCTGAAAAGCTTCGTCCATCGAAGTCATCGCCTGGTTGGTCCAGGAAGATTCCGGCCCGCCCCAACTGATGGAGATAATCGAAGGTTTGTTGGTGGTATCGTGCGCCGCGGTAGTGATGGCGTTGAGAAAACCGGCGTCGGTATTGTCCGCGAAATACGCAACAATCTTCGCGCCGGGAGCGACGGTGCCTGCGACTTCAATGTCGAGCATGACTTCGCCGTCAGGCCCGTTAGCGTCGCCTGTGGGAGCATTGCTTCCCTGCCCGACGGAAACCGCGGAAACGCCCGGCGTAGTTTTTAGCTTGAGCTGCGTCCAATATTTTTTGAGATCGCTATCTGTATAACCGCCCCCTAACTCGATCAGCGCAATGCATTCACCTTTTCCGTTTACGGTCGTTCCATTTACATTCCCCGGAAACTGATACAGGCTGCTCACCTGCAACGGCGTGTAAGAAACGTTGCCCATATCGGCGTTGGCTACGATTTTTCGTCGCCGAAAATGCGGCCTCGCTTGCGGACGATTATCGAGACCGAAAACGCCCGTGACCACGTCCGCCAGTTCCGCTGGGATCTGCACCGCACCCGTGCGGCAGCGATATCGCCCCGTCGCATGCCGATATTCCTTGAGTTCCACACCGAACGCCTGATTCATGGCGGCGACAGTTCCTGACAGAACGACCGTTCGCCGCGCGGCGCTTTTTTCTTTTACCGTCAATCCAAACTCGCGAGCGAAAGCTTCCACTTTGGCAATGCTGTCGGGATGCGCTCCGTGCTGGCGTTCGAACTCTTCCCTGCTTAAAAAATTGCGTTCCGCGAGCGGACGATCCATTTCTTCATTGGTTATCGGTGACGTTCCTGAACGCGAACGCAAAAAGATCGTCACATTAATTTGTTCATTGGGATTGGCCGGGCCGACTTCCTGTGCGTTCGGCATGGGAGCGCGTTCACTTCCTTTTAATGGCAAGCGTTTTTTATTCGGCATATGAATTCCTTATGAAAATAGACTAATTATGAAAGCGGCAGATCATTTCATATTCAATAAATAAGTGATGAACATTTGGATACGGTTCGGCGCGTCCGGTTTGGCTGAAATTCCAGCCGCCGACAAGATACACATGAATAACGGATATTGGCGAGCGGTCATGACTCAGGTATAACTCTTGCGCTATGTCTTTCGATGAATTGAAGCCCAGACGGGTGAAGGCCTATTTATATTTATTTGTTGCGGCCATTTGGCTGGCAATTCACTTTTTTACCCATTTCGGGCTTGGCTATTATTCGCGACCGCCGTTAAACCCGACTGTCGCACATGTATTAGGTGTGACCTTATTTTACGCATCAATTTTCGGGTGGATTTTTCCCCTCGCCCTGGGTTTGTGGATGTTGCTGCGGAGAAATTAATTTTGGTGCCGGGAACAGGACTTGAACCTGCACGCCTTTAGGGCACTGGATCCTAAGTCCAGCGCGTCTGCCAATTCCGCCATCCCGGCCCGGGTGCGATGAAGTGCAGATTCAGTTTAACAAACCGGAAGTTTGGGACAGGAATTATGGCTAGTGTTTGAAAGTGAGACAAAACTGTCTTGTAGGCGAACAGAACTCACATCCCACGCAGGTTTACTTCGTGCGCGAGCTCTGCGGAGGTCTCGCGTAAACGCCGAGCCAGCACCACCGCCAGAGAACAGTAAAATCTTGTGCCCAGTCCGCCGAAGGCTTCAAACAAGTGCCGTAATTCATTTGCCTGAATGACGTCCGCTTCGACTTCCTCATCGCTGGCAACGACCGATGCGGTGCTTATCCCGCGCTCCAAAAATGCCATGTCGCCACAAATCTCATCCGGCCCGAGTATTGCCACCGTGACTCGTTCCTTGGTTCCCGACAACTGCACCGAAGCCGTTCCCTTGCGAATGATGTAGATGGCTGTGCCCGGAGAGCCCTGGCGAATAATTTCATCCCCGAGACGAAATTTGATCCGCTGCGCCCGCGCATTGATCAGCGTCCAATCGTTCTGGGTTAAAAATTCCAATCGATTGCTATGCAATCGGGTTGTTCTCGCTGCACCTGACATGAAAGAGCCCCAGCTTCTTATCTTTGCTCTTTTATGAAGCAAGCCACATGCCAAGTTTTGTAAAGAAAGGTATAGGCGACAGACTTTTTAAACGCAGATTCCCGAATGTGAACATGCCTGTGGCAGCCTTGCCGTAGACAGATTGGAATATTTATATATCGCCGAGATGACTTGCTAACCGCACTCTAATTTTGTGGCCTGTCGACGCCTCCAGAACATAGTTTTACTGGCACTTTACTTGCATTCAAATTCGTGGGAGTGCACCGCGCAAGCGTTATCGATCAGGACAATCATGGAACCACTACTGGCTTATTTTGGCCATCATAAATGCGGTACGACGTGGATACAGCAGATCATCGACCACGTTTGCCAGTCAGCTCACATAAAGGCTGTTCATCATCACAATGAAGCAGGATTCGCTGGAGACATCGTCGCTTGTCGTCAGGCGCAGCAATTTGATTTCTGGTGCTATTCGAACGCTGACGTCACCTTCGTTCGCGATGTGCCGTTGAAGGGATTCCATGTCGTGCGCGATCCTCGGGACATCATTACCTCGGCGTATTTCTCGCACCTGTACTCTCATCCAGAAGGCGATTGGAAATGGTTGAAACGCCATCGTCCATATCTGCTCAGTCTCTCCAAGCACGACGGACTAATGGCGGAGATCGAATTCAGCGCCCGCACTTTGGGCAACATGCTGACGTGGAACTATACCAATCCGAACATCCTCGAAGCGCGGTTTGAAGACATGATCGCCAACAATGTAGAACGCTTTGCGGAAGTTTTCGGTTTTCTCGGCTTGTTTCCGAAAAAGCTCTCAGTGCAGCAGATCATGGCAGCCACTGAAAAATATTCTTTTGCAAACTTAAGTAAAGGACGCACTCGAGGACAACAGAACAATCTGTCGCACTATCGCAAGGGACAACCCGGCGATTGGCGCAATCACTTCGACGCGTCGCACGTGGATTACTTCAAAAGACTTTACAATCCGCTCCTCTTAAAACTCGGATACGAAACCGAGGAAGATTGGCGCTATACAGCTCCTCACACTGCGGCAGAAGATACCGCACACGAGCAGGGTCTGCGTCTTTTTCATCTGGGCAAGTATGCAGAAGCAGCACGGCTATTTCATGAAGCTTTGCTTGAGACAGAAAACGCGGAACGATGGAATGATTGGGCCACCGCAGTTTGGTTCTGCGGTCATGCGAAAGAAGCTGAACTCGGATACCAGCATGCCCTTCGCTTTGATCCGACCCACTCCGAAGCAGCGTCAAACCTGAACGTGGTGAGGTCGAAATCAAACGTTGTAGGAAATCTTTTAAGTAAGGCCGCGACGCCGCAGTGATAACTATGTCAGTTTGAGCTCGAGCTCAGGCTTCAACTTTCAGGAGAGGAAAAAAGGATTCGCCGCTTTGAATGGCTTCAACCGCGCGAATCAAATCGCGAACTACGTCCACCTTGGAAATAAATCCTTTTGCGCCCACGTGCCTGGCTTCCTGCGCGGTGTGTTTGTCGGCGTTGACCGTCACCATAAGGACTTTGATTTCGGGAGCCATTTTCAAAATTTTCAGCGCGGCTTGAAATCCGTTCATGTTGGGCATGCCAACATCCAGGAGGACCATATCAGGACGCAACTCGCCGGCTTTTCCCACCGCGTCCCGTCCGTCCACCGCTTCGGCCAGCACTTCCCAGCCGTTGTGCCCCGTCAAAAGGCTACGGATTCCTTTGCGCACAGCTTCATGATCGTCTGCAATGAGAATCCTTAGTACCGACATTGAATAACAGATCCCATTTCGTTAAGAGTGGCTGCCCCAACTTTTACGGATCGTAATGTGAGAAAAAAGGCGGACTACTACTTAAGACATTAAGAATAGGAAAAACACAGACTTGCGACGCCCCCGACTCGAAGTAAATCTAAATATACGTACAGAAAAAGTAAATACAGTTTTGATGGTATAAAGCTGCACCGTTCGCTTCGTTTTGTAAAGTTAAGTAAACGCGCCATATACCTGCTCTTTCCCAAAAGCTCGCATGCCGATACACTAATCGGCTTATGACAAATCCCACTCAGCCCCAAATTCAGATTGTGAACGCCAACGACTACCGCGAAAACTATGCCAACAGCGTGCAGATCCGCGTCAATGTATGGGACTTTTTCCTCGTATTTGGGACTTTGCAACAGCAGAATGAAACCCAGGTAGAGATCCGCAATTTTCAGGGAATTTATTTGAGCCCGCAACAGGCCAAGGCGCTGCTGGCCATCCTCCAACATAATGTGACGGGCTACGAGAGTACGTTTGGCGAAATCAAGCTCGATCCCCGCATGATGCCCGGCGGCCCGGTACACTGACGCGGTGGCCAAAGCTCCTCATACCACTAAAAGCGCGCTTCGTTCCATTGCGATTTTTGCCCTGCTGTTTGCGGCGGTTTTCGCGCTGCACATTGGATTGCTGCGCCTTCCTTACTTTTGGGATGAAGCTGGATACTACGTTCCCGCTGCGCGTGACTTGCTGCTGACCGGCAGTTTAATTCCCCACTCCACGCCTTCCAATGCTCACCCGCCACTGCTCATGGGATATTTGGCGCTTTGCTGGAAGGTCTTCGGATTCTCTCCGCTGGTCACGCGCACGGCGATGATTCTTGTGGCAGCCTTCGCGCTTCTGGGCGTCTTCCGGCTGGCGCGGCGAACCGCCAACACAGAAGTAGCGATTGCATCCACTCTTTGCACGGCGTTGTATCCGGTATTTTTTGTCCAAAGTTCACTCGCGCAAGTGGATTTGGCTGCCGCCGGATTAGTGATGTGGGGACTATGTGCTTACACAGAAGAAAATATGGCGGGCATCGCGATCTGGTTTTCGCTGGCCGCGTTGGCAAAAGAGACTGCGGTCCTGATTCCCGCGGGATTATTTGTTTGGGAAATCGCGCGCGGATTTTTCGGGTACAAGCAGCCATCCTTGGCGCGCGCGAAAAAACTTTCTGCGCTTTGCATTCCCCTGCTTCCCTTGCTCGGCTGGTATGCCTATCACCGCGCAAAGACCGGCTTTATCTTCGGCAACCCGGAATTCTTTCGCTATAACGTGAAAGCCACGATGCATCCACTGCGCATGTTGCTGGCACTGGGAATGCGGCTTTGGCAGATTTTCGGATATTTAGGCCTCTGGGTACTGACTCTTACGGGGATCGCAGCGATGTGGAGACAACCCATTCGCGACGGGAAACGCGAACGGCCGCGCATTGAATTGTCTGTACAGTTTGCTTTCCTCACGATCGCGATCATTTACGTCATCGCGATGGCGATCGTCGGCGGCGCGGTACTCGCTCGATACATGCTGCCGATTGTTCCTCTGGTCATCATTATTTTTGTTTCGACGCTTTGGCGGAGAGTTAGTTTCTGGAAGCCGATCATCGGTGCGGTTGTTTTAATGTTTGCGATTGCGTTGTATGTGAACCCGCCTTACGGATTTACTTTTGAGGACAATCTTGCGTATCGCGATTACATTCTGCTGCACGAAGATGCCGAGCATTTTCTGGAAACGCATGATCCACATGGTTTGACGCTCACCGCGTGGCCGGGGAACGACGAAATTACGCGGCCGTATCTCGGATACGTGCAGCATCCCATGCAAGCCGTTCGCATCGACGACTTCACGGTAGAACAGGTGATGTCAGCTGCGGATTCGCAGATACCGTTGGACGCGGCTTTCGTATTCTCGACGAAATATCAGCCGCAGCATCCATTATTAGAACATTGGCGTTGGTGGCAGGAAACCAAGATTCGCTTCTTCGACTACCACCGCGATCTGCCACCCGCACTGGCTGCGCGCGTCCTAGGCGGAAGTATCGTTTGGCAGGAACAGCGCAATGGGCAATGGGCCGCCATTATTGAAATCCAGCAAGCGCACGATGCATTAAATCTGGGACTGAAGTAATCTGACCCGGCTATCGTTTCCTGCCTTACATGTAGCGGTAGTACAAATCATTCCAGCGGAGTTCTTTTTGGAAGTCAGCGAGTTTGGTGTCTTGATTGATCAGCAGGAATTCCATGCCGGACATTTCGGCGAAGTTTTCCAAGTGCTCCGACGTCAGTGCCGGACTTAGCGCGGTGTGATGAGCGCCGCCGGCGGCGATCCATGCGGTTGCAGCAACTTTCAGATTGGGCTCGGGCACCCAAAGAGCGCGAGCTACGGGCAATTTGGGAAGCGAGTGTTCCGGGCGCTTGAGGTTCACCTGACTCACGATTAATCGGAAACGATCGCCCATATCAACAACGGACGCGTTGATAGCCGGGCCTTCCACTGAAGTAAACACCAACCGTACCGGATCTTCTTTTCCACCGATGGAGAGGGGATGGATTTCGACAGACGGCTTCCCGTCCGCGATGGAAGGACAGACTTCCAGCATATGCGCGCCAAGAACCTGACCACCATCGCGCAGGTGATAGGTGTAGTCTTCCATGAATGATGCGCCGCCTTTGAGACCATGGCTCATCACTTTCGTGGCCCGCACCAGAGCAGAAGTTTTCCAATCTCCTTCGGCGCCGAAACCATATCCGTCATTCATCAAGCGCTGCGCGGCGAGGCCCGGAAGCTGTGGCAGTCCGTGAAGGTCTTCAAATGTATCGGTAAAAGCGTGTGATCCGGTTTCCTTGAGGAAACTTCGCAGCCCGAGTTCGATTCTGGCTGCATCACGTAAAGAATCGCGGCGGTCGCCGTTGGCGCGCAAAGGTTCTGCGACGGCATAACTCTCATCGTAGTCAGCAACTAATGCTTTAATTTCCGCGGGCGTCACCCCTTGCACATGCTGCGCCAAATCTCCAAGGCCATAACCGTTGACGGTATAGCAGAGATCGATTTCGGCGCTTAATTTGTTCCCTTCAGTGACAGCGACGTTGCGCATGTTATCGCCGAATCGGGCGATCTTTAACCGGCGCGCATCGTGCCAGGCGCAAGCAGCGCGAATCCAGCAGCCAATTTCCGCGTGAACGCCGGCATCTTCCCAGAATCCCACAACAATTTTCCGCTTCAACCGCATGCGGGATGCGATAAATCCAAACTCGCGATCTCCGTGAGCGGACTGATTCAAGTTCATGAAGTCCATATCAATCGTGGACCACGGAAGCTGCTCATTGAATTGGGTATGAAGATGCATCAATGGCTTGTCGAGCGAGCGAAGTCCCGCAACCCACATGCGGGCGGGAGAAAATGTATGCATCCACGCGATAATGCCGACGCAGTTTTTTGCCAGGTTTGCATCCAGGCACAATTCATGGATTGATTCGCTTCCGGTCATTACCGGTTTACACACAATCTTGACTGGAATTTGCGAAGACGAAGCCAGGGCACGCGAAATAATCTGCGCGTGTTCTTCCACCTTCTTTAACGTTTCTGGGCCGTAAAGGTGCTGGCTGCCAACCACAAACCAGGCTTCCAGATTGGCGAAATCAATCATTCTGTCCTCTTTCGGGGATTTTCAATCTTGAACTACGAAAACACTCAACTCAATTCATGAGCAGGAGCTACATCGCCGCAAATTTATGTGATGTATGATCACACCGGAAAATTACGCCACGCCACATATTTTGAACGTGGGTTTGTATCAATCTTGAAAATTAACTTCACTAACAAATAATACCGGTGGAAGCGTTTAACCTTCCACCGTCTGATACAAGCGATAGCCCTCGCTCATGATGGATGAGAAAGGACGAAGGGTCAGCGTGCCGTTGTCCGTGCGCACAATCCAATCCTGTTTCGATTCGGGCGCCGGAGTCGCTGCCAGCAATTGTTGACGCGTAATCCGCGAAGGAATGCTCCCTACCCCGAATAGCGCGATCGGACCATGCATGAGCGCAACCCGATCCGGAGTTACATCGTCCACAGCTTCCAGGCGCAGCGGCATTTCCAGTTCGAGCTCGACGCGGTCGCCATCTTTCCAGGTCCGCTGTAAAGCGAGGAATTTTCCGGGCACGAGTTCTTCGCTGGCGCGATTTCCATTGACCGAGAGGCTGCTCTTCGCGCCTGCCCATCCAGGAATTCGCAAATACACCGTGAAAGTTTCCGGCCGCGCCAGGGAAAAATTCATTTGTGTATTGTTCTCAGTTGGATATTTTGTGTTCTGCGTCAATGTGCAGGCAGTGTTGTTCTGTGACCACGAAACCTTCGACGGGACAAACAGGTTTACATAAATGCCGTCCTGCGCTTTGTAATACGAACTAATGCCGTAGTCAGCGGTCAGTTGCGGGAAAGTGCCGGAGCAGCACGGCCACTTATCTCTATAGTGAACTTTTTGAGCGTGCTGGTTGTAGTCCGCATAATAAAAGCTGGTGCCATCTTCCATGATCGGAGTTGCACCCGCAATAGTGTTGTAGAGCACACGCTCCATGCTGTCGCCATAGCGAGAATCTTTCGTGACGCGTAGCAGGTAACGCGTGATCTTGAATTGTCCGTAAGCGCCGCATACAGTTTCAAAGCTGGCATGCGTGGTTCCCAGGCTGGCGTTCAACAAGCCTTGACCGGGAACGACAAATGCTTCGTCCGGCCCCCATCCGCCGGTGGCAAAGCTTTGCTCGTGCACCATGCGCAGACCATTGACCGCGGCATGCAAATATTTTTCGTCCCCAAGCATTAAATAAGACTGCATCGCGCTGCTGAGTGCGTTCACGTGACTGTAGGCGTGTTCGCCGGGAAGGACGTTTTTATTTTCCGCGAGCGGCCCGAAATAATCTTCTTCAATGAAACGAACCGCTAAGTCGCGATAGCGAGAATTTCCGCTGCGCTGGTAAGCAAGAAAGAAATTTTCGGGGAGGGTATAAGTTTCATCCCAGGCATCGGCAACGCTCTTGTGGAAACGCGCGCGCTGTTCGGAGCGACTCAAAGCTTTTTCCGGAAGATACGGCAATACGGCTTGAGTTGCGCGCCAGTGAACATCCATGGCGTTGGGATCCTGCGCGAACTCATGGGCATCAATCAATCCACAGCTGGTTTTGTCATAGGTGTACGCGGGAAGGTGATATCCCACATAAAACTTTCCTTGTGGCTCAACTGTCTCGGCGAAACCACGGACCAAGCGATGAATTTTTTCCTGGGTCGGTTTCGAACCGGTCACGGCATAAGCGCGCGACAAACCGGAAAGATATTGCCCAAAGCTGTGTCCGGGAATAAATGCGTGGAAATCCTCGGGAGGGCTGAAATCGTTTCCGTTGTCATACCATCCGCCCATGTCGGGACCCGGAGCGGGCATGCCTTCGCGTTCGCGGAACGGCTTGAGCAACGCATCTTCGTCGAGATGTAAGAAGAGATCGTGGTTATGATCGAATTGCTCTCGCATGGGCCCATCCAAAAGCTGGACTTGCGAATAATTAAAGACGGAGAGCGGCGCGGAAATCGCGGACGCTGGCGTCGAGTTATCAATCGATAAACCAGGAAGCCTGCGGGACGCGAGAACTGTACCCGCAGCTGCACCGGCAATTGCCAGGAATTGACGACGAGATGTCTTTCTCATAGGAAGTTACTCAAGATTGGCTGATGCAAAAGATACGACAATCTTTGTTGGGGGACATAGTACATGTGTCCCATGTTTCCGTTATGCGCATAAAAGTTAGGGAGATATGGAAATGATTCCCTGCTTCATGGCTACTGACGCGGCTTCTGTACGGTCACACACTTCCAGTTTTTGGTTGATATTGTTGATGTGATTGCGAACCGTGTAACGGCTTATGCCGAAAGCACGGCCAATTTCTTTATTCGTGAATCCTCGGGAAAGCATTTCCAGAATTTCCAATTCACGCGGGCTGAGATTGGAACGATGAGTTCTGTCCGCGAGCCTGCTGGCAATCGCCGGCGGAAAATATTGCCGGCCACCGTGGACCGCAACGATTGCGGCAACGATCTCGTCGCGTGATGTCTCCTTTAATAGATAGCCGCGGGCGCCAGCCTGCACGGCGCGATAAATCTCCTCTTCAAATTCGAAGCTGGAAAGAATAAGGACCTGCGGAGGCGTCTTCAACTTCTTTATGGCTCCTAACGCGTCAATGCCATTCATCTTAGGCATTCGTAGGTCAAGGAGGACGATGTCCACGGCAGAGCGATCAAGTAACTCCAAAGCTTCCTGGGCGCTTGCGGCGGCACCGACCAGTTTGATCCCCGGTTGCTTCCCCAGCATACTGCTCAGCCCGGCGCGAACGACCGGATGGTCATCCACGATAAGCAGGCGTATTTGTGTTGTCTTTGTCAGTTTCTTGTCCATGAAATCGACGCTCCCAAAATAAATGCCAGATTGAAGTAGGCCACAAGGTACGCATCAGTTTTGCAGGCATCGGAGCGATTACATGCACCGAGGTCCCTGTGCCGTGCGCACTTTTAATTTCCAGTTCCGCTGAAATACTGTCAGCGCGTTTTCTCATGCCACGAATTCCAAATCCCGCAGAATCCGCATCCACGATGAATCCTTTGCCATTGTCTTCTACGAGCAATTCCAATGTCTCTTCGCCGTAGGTCAGCGAGATAAATAAAGAGGTTGGGTTGGAGTGACGAACAGCGTTCGCCAAAGCCTCCTGCCCAATCCGGAAAAGAGTGTCGGAGATGCGCACCGGAATACTGGGCGCCTCTCCAGAACAGCAAGTCGAGACCCTGATCGTGCCGCCGGCAACCATGCTTCTTGCGCTTTGTTCGAGCGCCTGAAGTAGTCCAACTGATTCCAGAAGTTCCGGCCGGAGCGCGGCAATGTTACGGCGCGCTTCTTCATGACTGCGGCGCACCAGCGAAGAGGCGAGATCAAGTTCGCGGCTGATATCGCTTTCATCCTGGACCTCGTCACGGATCGCCTGCAGTTGAAAGCCAATGCCTGCAAAACTCTGCGCCAGAGTGTCGTGCATTTCATGTGCGAGGCGTTGTCGTTCTTCGAGAACCGCGATCAGCCGCCATCGCTCAATATAATGATGCAGGGCCTGCGCGCCGAATATAAGAAGCAGCAGCACGACCGCAGCGGCAATGATATTTCCTGTGCTCCAGAACGGAGGCCCTTCAAGAACTTCGACGTCGTTAAGCGAAGGCAAAAGAATCGCGAAAGGCGTCAGGTCTTTCGTATAAGCGGAATCCACCACGCAGATTCCACGCAGGCGCAGGCGGCTTTTGGGTTGGAGTTTCTGGAAAACTTCGGCGACTGTTTTTCCGCTGGCGATTGCGCGGAAAGACTGATTATCTTCAGTGAGGTCCAGAATCATCGTATGGTTCGGACCTTCTTCTTTTGCTTCCAAATGACCTTCAATTTCGATGTACTGCGCATCGAAAGAACCCGTCGCCGCCTGCGAAGCGGTCACGCCCATCGAGTGAATCGGCGCGTGTGACCAGAGAACGTGAACGTCCGCATCTTTTAATACAGAGCTGAAGTCGTGCAGTTCGGCATCACCCTTGGCTTCGACCTGGTCGCCGATCTGCGGAGGAGTCTTAGTTTTAAAATTCTGGATGGCCACGCCACCAGTGGAATCTTCTACAAATAACGTAGGCGCCGTCAGCGTAACTACGCCGTGAATGGTGACGCGGGTTGGTTGGCCGGGAGGAAGCGCACGCAAGTTAGCAATCGGCAGGCCGCCTGGATCCACGTGATGATCGCGCATGTCCAGATAAAGAGGTTCCAGATATTGGTCTTGCGCTTCCATCGCCGAACGCGTCGGGTCCCAATCAGTGCGCGGCTTCCCTGTTGGGCCGACGACCGGGTCAGGATCAGCAAGGGGAATCTTGATTCCGCCGGTAAGGTCCGTTAAATCTTTCATCGTCGCAGCCCGGACTTGCACATTTCGCCACAATCCGCCGGTCTGGTAAGACTTCAAACCAAACCGCCCCGCTTGTACACAATGCGGTTCCTGAATGGCATCAACCGTAACAGCGCCAGAAGTTGAAGTTGCGCTGGCCACAATATTGCACCCGATCGCCATCAACTTGATGTGATACCACTGCTGCGCATAGACACGCGGTGTGATGTGGCGCGCCTGGTATTCCACCCAGCCGTAGCCCGCGCGGCCGAGAATTAACGTGTTGTCGAGATCGCGAACGCCCGCGTAGTATCCGTCGTACGCATCTACCCCTTCCTCTTCATTGGTCGCACGAATAATAAGACCTGCATCGCCGTACTGACCGAGCAGTTGAACGTCCGCCTCGATCAAATAATCTTTTAAATGAATATCGCCGGTCATCAGCTTGGCGCCGCGTTCGTCGGAGTCGTTACGCATCGCGCCGTCCACAATTTCCCAAGTGCCCCCGAACGGCTGCCAACCATCCTGTTTATCCTGGCGGAAAGAGTCGTGATAGAGCGGCTGGCTTGCAGAGCGCATCGAACGCCAGCGCATCCAGTAAACGATTGCTGCAATTGCGACCACTGCAACAATGAAGATCGTCAAAATAGATTTTCCCGGCCGGCTCATGGCATGGCCCACCAGTTGGCGGTTAGTTGCTGGCGAATCACCGGAGAATCCAGGTTCTCGCGCGTCATGAGCAACGGAGCAACGATGCTGATACCCGGAGCGCTGCGTCCATGAATTTCGTCGCTCAGGTTCTGCATCGCCACGCGCCCCATGTCATAACTGCTTTCCATAACGATGGAATCAATTCCGCCAGTGCGGATCGGCGGCATTAGGTCTTGATCAAAACCGATGAGCTTAATGGCGCGCGCTTTATCGAATTCCACCAACGCATAAAATGCGCCGCGCGTAGAGATGTGAGACAAAGCAATGATGGCGTCAATCGATTCGCCGCGGTTGAGAATATCTTCAGCGACCTGTTGTTCTTGAGGAACGCTGTAATGTCCGAGCCGGCGTTCGACAACTTTAATATTTGGAAATTCCTGCTCGAGCGTGCTCTCGAAATTTCGCTCGCGCACGGTGATACCGCTAAGTTGAGGATTGATTCCAAGAATGGCAATCGAACCTTTGCCGTTCAAGACCTTTCCCAAACGGCGCGCGGCCATCTGCCCGCCAGCCGCATCATCATTTAATACATAAGAAAGTTTTGCATTGGGAGCGATGCCGAGATTTGTCCCGACAACAACCACCGGAAGTCCTTGCGCGACAATTCTGCGAATGGGAGAACGCAAGGGTAAAGTCTGGTCAGGACTGATGATGATTCCCGCGTAATGACGGTCGACCACTTTCTCCAGAAGATCAATCTGTCCTTCCACATCGTCTTCACGAGTAGGAGCATTCCAATAGACTTCCATCCCTTCGGTTCGCGCAACGTGCGCCGCACCTGCGTGCTCAGGCTCCCACAGGGCGGTTCCGCAGGCGCGAGGAATTACCGCGATCATGTTCGTGGTGCGATCACAGGCTGAAAAACAAAAAAGAAGAGGAATGACTGCAAGCAATATCTTGCGGCGATGTCCCAGGCCACACCGAGGAGACATAATGATCGATTCGCGAAGGTTGGAGCTGTTTGCGTTTACCCGGATGGAGCAGTACTAATCCCAAAAATTCCACTCGCTGTTAATCGAAAGATAACTAGTACAAAACAAATAGTACATCTGTACCATGCAAGCGACTTAAGAATTGGATAGCCTTCACATCGCAGAAAACTTGCTACCTGCAGTAAACGTTTGCTGAGACTTACTCTACACCTAAAGTCGAGTTTTGTTTCCCAAAATGTTGGGTATCAGGTTAGGAAGATTCAGTGAGGAATCGGAGAGAATGGCCTGTCTTTCGCGTGGGGCCTATCGCATTCGAATTCACCGCTGTAACACACCGTCAATCGCAACTAAGTACCAGTTTGCAAGGCAAACAGAAAAGCCGAATCAATCCCTTGAAGGATTGTGGCAAGTCCCTCGTACCGAAAGGTGAGTCTATATGCGTATAAGTTTGTCCCTTTGCGCTCGCGCCAGTTTCGTTTTGGCCTTCGTCGTCCTATGCGCGAGTTTATCCTTTGCCCAATTCAGCGCCAGCGTCCAAGGGGTGGTGCAAGATCCCAGCGGCGCTGGAATCGCGAATACCTCCATCGAGATTGTTAACAACGCCACCAAGGTTTCACGCACAGTAACCAGCGATGATGCCGGCAACTATGTGATCTCGAGCCTTGCTCCTGGGTCCTACACCATTACGGCGCAAGCCAATGGATTCAACAAGACGGAAACTACGGTCACCTTGCTGACGGAACAGCAACTCAATGTTCCGATCTCGATGAAGGTCGGCGCAGTCACCGAGTCGGTGACGGTGACTACCGCAGCTCCTATCGTAGATACAGCGGACACCCGTATTCAAATGACCTTAGAAAATCAGGCTGTGGCGCAACTGCCGGTCATCGGCCGCAATCTCGTCACGCTTGTGACGTTTGCTCCCGGCGTTTCCGGACTGGGCACGGCAGGTAACGCTGGCGCTCCGGCATCGGGAATTGATAACTTCTCCACCGAAGAAGCCGTGGATGCTAGCGCCAACGGTCAGGGATCTGACAACAACCAATATGTTGTGGACGGCCTCGACGTGACCAGCGGTATCCGTCAGGGTGTTTTGAACCTGACGCCGACTCCGGACTCCATTCAGGAAACCAGCATTCAGGTGAATACGTTTTCTGTGGAGCACGCCCGCGCTGCCGGAATCGTGACCGCATTCACCACTAAGTCCGGTACCGAACAGTTCCACGGATCGGCTGCGGACTACTTCACGTACCAGAAGATGTTCGCCTTGCAACATTTCCAGGGTCCTTACCTGCCCTTCCATCAGAACGACTTCTCGTTCTCGCTCGGGGGTCCGGTGATTCCGCACCATGGAATGTTCTTCTACGTTGCTGTTGAGCCTAAGCGAGCATCAGCCGCAGCCGGAAGCCAGATCACATTCCCGGATCCTCAATTCCTTTCGTTCATCTCGAACCCCGCCAATGGCGTTTCAGGAACAGTAGGAACACACATCCTTACCACCTATCTGCCGCAAGGTCTTTCCAACGTAGCCGTGAACCAGACCGCAGCGCAGATTCTAGGTGCTACCTGCGCGACCGCTGCAACCGACAATATCCCTTGCAACACGCCAATGACGGACATTGGTAACTTCAGCGCAACTTCAGTCCGTAACGGAACACAGTACTTCGCTCGTATCGATCAGGAATTCAAGAAAGACCGTATTTACGTCAGTCTTTTCCGAACTCTTCTTACAACCGGCGCAGCTGCACCAACGCCAGCATTCTCTGCTCTCAACCCGACCTGGCAAGTTGCGGGACAGGCAAGCTGGACGCATACCTTCTCCCCAACAACGTTGAATGAATTCAGCGCGGGGCAAAGCCGCGTTGAAGGCGAATTGGCAACCGGTGAAAAGGACTACACCGTCCCAAACATCAATGCCGGAGTCAGCGAACAATTGGGCGCTGGTTTCGCGCAAGGGGACTTCATCCAGCACAACTACCACTGGCGTGATCTTTTGACGCACGTACAAGGCGCTCATACCTTGAAGTTCGGTTATGAAGGCTGGTACGGAGATGATGTTGAAAACTTCCAGGGCCCGTGGGCTACGCCAACATTCAACTTCACGAACATTCTTACGCTTGCCCAAGACGCTCCGCTTTCTGAAAGCGGCGTATTCTACAACCCGACCACCGGCTTGCAACAAAATGCCAGCTGGAACGCAGCTTCCAGAACCTTCGGCGTCTTCGCTGAAGACACCTGGAAAGCAACCAGAAAGCTGACCTTAACTTTAGGCCTGCGCTATGACGATAGCGGCAACCCCTGGTCGAAGAGCCCCACGACCGTGTTCGGAAACTTCTACCTCGGAACTGGTGCTACCTACCAAGACCAAATTACCAATGGATTTGCGAAAGCAACGCATAACGCGTTGTTGCATGCCGTGAATGGCTTAGTCAGCCCGCGTATCGGCTTCGCATGGGATCCAACCGGAAAAGGAGACTGGGCGATTCGTGGCGGCGCCGGCATATTCAACAACTGGCTCACCAACGCGAACGTACAGGAAGAATTCCGTGGCAATCCGCCGGGATTGTTCGTTCCAACATTCGTGCCCGGTGGTACTGCAACAGCGCAAGGCAGTATTTTCCAACAAGGAACCGGCAACACAGCGCCATTCGGATTCAACTTCCCTGTCATCACTTCTCCTGGCTTGAATGCCCAGGGTGGTTTGCCAGGCGCTCAGCCTTCGATCTCGGGCATCAACCCGCTGTTGAAGTCGCCGCAAGCGGAAGTCTGGTCCTTGGCGGTTGAAAGGAAACTTACCAGCAACTTGTCAGCTAGCGTGGGATATTCGGGATCGCATACCTACGATATCGCCAGCGGCGGCAATAGCATCGTAGACGTTTCCTACGGTGTGAACATCAACGTTCTGCCGGATGACTTTATTATCCACAACACTGCATCCTCAAGCGGCTTGAGCCGGTTGAATCCCAGCTTCGGTTCAATCAGCTATACCGCCAACGATCGCATTGCCAATTACGACGGAATCTTCTTCGATTTGAAAGGTCACTTCGGACGTGGATTCGCAGACGTTTCGTACACACACTCGCGCTCGCAGGACGATGCTGGAAACTACCCAACACCGTTCAATCCTCGCGACTTCTACGGCCCATCGCCGTGGGATGTTCCGAACCGCGTCTCCGCTACCTACAACTACTCGTTGAAAGGTCTCAATGGCGGACAAGGCGCGCTCGGCGTATTAACTGGCGGATGGGGAATCAGCGGTACGACCATCTTTCAATCGGGTGAACCTGTGACCGTATTCGCACCCAACTCTTATCAACCTGTTTGCGCGAATGCTGGTCCGTGCCCTGCTGCTGGAAATCCAGCGATTGGTTATGGACCGAACAGTGGCGACTACAACGCAGACGGCGTCAACAATGACTTCCCGGATGCAGTCTCTTACAAACAAGACACCTCAAAGAGTGCTTACCTCACTGGAGGATCTATCGCCAAAGCTGATTTCGCCACGCCAGCCTTTGGCTCGGAAGGCAATGAGAAAACCGGCCAGTTCCGGCAACCCAACTACTTCGGTACTAACTTGAACTTCTATAAGGACTCGCATATTACCGAAAGACTCAATTTCGAACTCCGGTTTGAATTCTTCAATATCTTTAACCGGGCAAACCTGACGAACCTTGATAACAGAATCACTGACGGAAACTTTGGTCTGGCTACGGCTTCCCAGTTGCCGCGCTTCTGGCAACTCGGTGGCAAGTTAACGTTCTAGTCCAAGGTAAACAAACCCTTAGCCGGCCCGCTTCTCACGAAGCGGGCCGTTTTGTTGCTGTTCATAATCGCTCGTTCATAATCGCTCATGGATGATTGGTGTTAAAGCCGAGTGAAGTATAAGTATTGGTAGGGATGAATCGACTTAGAAAAAGATTGCAGGTTGCCGGGGTACTTTTACTTTTTGTCTCGTGTGCATTCGCCCAAACTGCAGCCGATCAGTTCCCTGCCATCGTTGCTGCGCTACAGAATAAACAATTCGACCAGGCCCTTGCGTTAATTCGACCC
>DASXCC010000072.1:0-34678 GCA_036491415.1 Terriglobales bacterium
GGCAAAGAGGTGGGAGCAGAAATCACGGATCAAATCATCCACGACGCTCTGCAGAAACGCGTTCTGCTGTACGACAAAACTGGGGAAGAACATTACAACCTGATCTCTGCGCTGCACAAGTCGGTACGCAACAGCGATCCCGACGCTTCGCTTTATTGGCTTGGCCGCATGCTGGAATCAGGTGAGGATCCGCTCTACATCGCACGTCGCGTGGTGCGCATGGCCGTGGAAGATATCGGCCTTGCCGAACCCAACGCGCTCGCTCTCTGCATGGCAGCAAGAGACGCCGTGGATTTCATCGGCATGCCTGAAGGCAATCTCGCGCTGGCTCAGGCTGTGGTCTATTTGGCGATCGCGCCTAAATCCAACGCGCTCTACACAGCGTACTCCGGCGTATTGCAGGATGTTGAAAACACCGCAGCGGAGCCAGTTCCGCTCCACCTGCGCAATGCTCCAACCAGTTTGATGAAGGGACTCGGCTACAGCAAGGGATACCAATATGCGCACAGTCTGGAAAATAAAGTGGCCGACATGCAATGCCTCCCCGACAACCTGAAGGACCGCACGTACTACCATCCAACGAATGAAGGTCTGGAGAAGCGAATTCGGGACCGGATGGAAGAAATTAAAAAACGACGCTCGCAGAGTTAACGGAAGCGGCTCATGTGCTCTTTCAAAATGCACTCATCCATCACCACAAAAATCCCTGTATTTCGGGCCCTTTCTGCGGCCTTCTCGTGAACCACTTGTTCCTGTGTCCATATCGCTGGAATTTTTAGCTGGATCGCCTGGTCCACAATTTCCGGCACGAACTCGGAACGCCGAAAGATATTTACGATGTCAATTTTTCCCGGAACGTCTAACAATGACGGATACGACTTCTCTCCCAGTGAAATTTTAATTTGCGGATTCACCGGAATAATGCGATATCCGTGTTGCTGCATATAGGCGGAAACGCCGTGGCTGGGGCGCAAAGGATTATCCGAAAGACCCACCACCGCAATAACTCGGGCATTTTTCAGCAGTTCCCTGACGGGGTCGGATTCGGCCACGAAAGACATTCGGATATTGTAGCCACGGGCGGTTCGCCGCGCTACTGCCTGAATTACTAGCCGCTATTCTTTGTTGGATTGGACTTCTGCTTGAACATCTTCAAGGCAAGCTTCCGGATCGTATCGGAAACCTCTTTGTTTCCTGAAAGGTTTTTCAGGTCGGCAATCAGCAAGTTCTTCATCAACCCTAAAGACAAGTCCAGAGGCGTGCGCGGATTGAAAATCAGGTTGCGCATGATGATGTAATTCTTCATGAAGCGACGCTTCATGGGAATCTGCCGCAGCACAGCTTCGAGCACGTTTTTCTGGCTGGCAAATTTCTCAACTTCTCCGTCCGTGATCTTGGGAGATTCCAATACCGCCAGGCATACCAACTTGGCCGAGTCGCGAATCAAAATGGAGCGCTCTTCTTTCGTTCCCTTTAGCGCGAGCTGAATGCGTCCCTTGATGTCCAGCCGCGAAATCTTCTGCAACACGCTTCCCCGTTCTTGTTCGGGGCTCATGTGACCTTTTTTGTCACTTGGCTTTTTGATCGCATCGGACGCGCTTGAGGTCGTCGCGCCTCCAACGCCTGCCGCGGCAGTCATCGTTTTCGCTTCCTGAATGATCTCTTCTTCGTAGTTGCCGCCGATAGGCTTGAACGGCTTATTTTCTGCAAGCTCGATCGCCAAATCCTGCTCGTGCTCTTTTAGGAACGCGGCAACATCCTGATCGTTGTCAGCCATCACTGCAAATTCCAGCGCTGCTTCGGAATGCTCTTCTTCTAAATTCCCTTGGGAAGCTTCTTCTACGATCCCGAATTCCTTGGTAATGGCAATCTCAGCGGCGGGCTGTGGAGCGACTTCCGGTTCTTTGATTTTGATATTTTCGACTTTGATACTTTCTACAACGGCTTTGACCGCCACAACTGGTTTCAATGCTGGCGCTTGCTTCGCAAAATATTCCACGACCTCTTTCGGGGCCTTTGGATCCACCACCACCATCTGGATCTGCTTCTCGTTCCAGCCTGTGAGTGTTTTCTTCGCCTGGTCCTGGACTTCCGGATTGTGGTTCGCAAGGTAAACAAGTATCTCAATAACTTCCCGTGGAGGAAGTGCGATGGCGCCGCGGGCCATGGACTGCACCAATGCAGACGGCAAAACCTTTGCGCGGATGAGATCAATCATGCGAGGCATGAAGAGTGAACTCCATTAGAAACAGGATGTGATCCTATAGGATCAAACAAGGATGGAAGGTTTTCCAGAACTTTCGCGCCCGGTAACGTTACTTAAGGCACAAAAAAAGGCGGAGGCTGATAGCCTCCGCCCATTAAAGATGAATGGTTACGGATTCTGTTGAGAAGCGATGCCGCCAACTTCCGTGCCACCGTCATTTTGCAAGACGTATCCGGAGCTGTCAGAAGTTAAATACAGCACTAAGTTATTGGAAAGCGTACTGACACTTGCCACAACCCGGCCATTGGCACTCACCGTGTAAGTTCCCGGTAACTGCGCATTGGTCGCTTGTCCTGAACTTGTAATGAACTCGGTCAGCGTGACATTGCCTCCCGTGTCCCATTGCAAGGTACCAACACGATCAATGAATGCCGAACTGTTGAAACCATCCATGAAGAATGCTGATTGGCCGGTAAGATCGCTGGCGGAGAAAGATCCCGTAGACTGCGCATCGATCGTTCCGTCTTCAACCTTGGTCGCACTGTCTTGCAGGAAGAATGCGCGCGAGGGACTTACCATCCAGAAAATTGCCGGTATAGTGCCCAATGTAGAGGACGTCAAAGTCACAGCCGCCCTTCCCGAGGAAGCCATGGTGTAGGTCCCGGTAAAGCTGTCGTTGGAGCCGCTTGTGCCGTCCAGAACAAAATCTTCTGCTCCAGCGCTGATCGTACCATCTCCACCGGCGGTAAAGCGTCCAACAGTTTGTGATCCGCCAGTGCCCGAGTTGAGCGTATCGCCTTTACTGCCAAAGGCGAAATTAGACGTCAATGACGCTAGCGTGAAAGGTCCACCGCTCTGCAACTCTGCGCGGCCATAGCCGAAGATGCTGACCGCATTCAATGCTGCAGGCATGATGTTGATGTGGTTGCCATCGATGATGTAGTACTGAAAAGTAAGCGTACCGTTGGTGTCATTCAAGGTGCCGGTGCCCCGACCAGCCGAAACAGGCGCATTGAATGTGCCGGTGACACTGAGTGATGCAATGCTTCCGCCGGTCGTCAAAACATCTTCATTACCCGTGACGGCTCCGGTTGAAACCGTTAGAGCGCCTACTTGCGCCACGGTGGATGGATTCGACTGAATCAGAGCGCCACCGGTATGGATCTTAAAAACAAATGTGCCACTCGGGGCGGTCGTCAAAGCGGTTGCCGTCTGTTGCTCCGCTGTTCCGGAGGCATTCGCGTTGCCATCGACTTCGCTCATGTAAAACTTCGAAGCACTTACCAGGGTGATGGCAAATTGTTCACCGCTGCTGAGCTGGACAAAACCCGTACCATCGCTCGACAGGGTATAGCTTCCAGTAAAGGAGCCTGTAGCCGGACCGGGAACCACGTCCTCGGTTCCGTTTCCAATATTGCCCTTGCCATCTGCCGCAAATACCGCAGATTCCGTGAAAGAACCTCCGGCGTTGGTGCCGACAATTTGATACGTATAGGAACCATTCAAGCTGGAGGCAGAGAAATTCTGGGACGTGGTACCGCCGCTCCCGCCAAAACCATTACTCCCGTTGCCGTTGCCGGCTCCGCAAGCAGTAAGCAATAAGAGAGAAGTGAACGCGAGGAAAACAAAGAATTTTTTCATGGCACTTGTCGCACTCGTCGTGCGTGAACTCCTTTGTAAATGAAGAACGTCCGCTGCCACGGACCCGGCACAGATGGGGCCTTCCCTGTTTTAACACGATCTAATCGGAAAAGTTTCCCAAAGGAACTTACTTCGCAATCGAATATTTTTCCCGAATGCGAATTGTCCGCCTTAGTGATTGTAATCACAGGACTTGCAATTGAGAGGAACTGCAACCGGTCGTTGGGACACGACCATAAGTACTCAAGTAGTCATCAGGCACGTAGCTTATTCCAGTCCCTGCAAAACGCTGCACGCTTGATTTACAGCCTCACGCTGTTTTGTTGTCAAAGTCAGAAATTCGAATCCATGACGTAGACCATCCCGATAGCGGACCAGGGCTCGGATCTTGAGTGGCGAAGCATTCGCGGGCAAAGTCACTTCCAGGTTCACCACCTCGCCAGGTTCGAGCTGTCCGGTTAACGTGACGCCAATTCCATCCGCACCCAACTCGTTAGAGCGCCCCCAAAGCGAAATCGGACCATCCGTGCGAAATGCCTGCACCGAGACGCGCAAATCTACCGCATAGCGCGGAAATCTTCTTCTCGCCGCTGCAGGATGTTGAAAACTAGAAGTTGGTTCTCGCTTACTCACGATGGCCTTTAAGGAAAATTTCAGGGGAAAGATAAATCCTTGCTGAATCAGCAACAGTTTGCAACTGAATTCGACATAAAAATACGATTTAGTTCGCGTGGAACCCTATACGGGACTACCCGGAATATGCGTGAGCACTCAAGCATTCCTCAACAGATTGCATGGCGGTGTTACGCTGTTCGTGAACGGATTCCGAATGCCTGAGAGTAAGCGCTTCCACGTTAGCTGGCTGGATATCTTTTGGCTGGTATTTCTCGCCGGCCTCGCCATGATCCCGCCGGTGCACGAGGTTCATAAGCAACTCACATTGTTTGCGTTCGCCATCGTGCAAATTTCTGAAGGCACTCTGATTGAACGCTGGCCGAATCTCGGCCGCAGCCTGTCCGTTTTGCTGAAGATCCTTTTAGCGACGTTGCTCATCAATCATACGGGCGAAGAAACCGCCATCAATAGCGACTACTTTCCCATTTATTTCGTACCTGTCGCTACCGCCGCCGCATACTTCGGTACTTGGGCGACACTCGCCTGGACTTTCTTGGCTTCCGCAGCTTACTGCTCTTACTTATATCCCGCATCTTTGGAATTTGACCTCACGCGAGAAAGCATTGGGATGCTCGCGCTGCGTGTTCTCTTTTTCTTTTTGTTGGCAATGATCGTGAACCGGTTTGCGGTAGAAAATCGCCGTAAAACCGAAGAACTCGCGGAGACGAACCTGCAGCTGGAACAAGCGCAGGAACACGCGCGCCGGTCCGAGCGATTGGCTGCGCTCGGCCAACTCTCCGCAGGATTGGCGCACGAAATCCGTAACCCGCTGGGAGTGATCAAAGGCTCGGCGGAGATGTTGAATCAGAAGCTGCAGGATTCCAATCCGCTGGCGGCGGAGCTCGGCGGATACATTTCCAATGAAGTGAATCGCCTGAGCGTTTTAGTTACCCGCTTCTTGAATTTCGCCCGTCCGCTGCACGCGGAAACCGCACTCCAAAATATTACGGCCCTGCTCGACCACGCGTTGCAATCTGTAGCCAGCCAATGGCAAGGCGGCACGGTCCAAGTGCTCAAGGATTACCAGGCGAATTTGCCGCCAGTTCCTGTCGATGAAGGATTGTTCGAGCAGGCATTCGTGAATCTGACTCAGAATGCCTACGAAGCGATGGGGGCCAACGGAGGAAAGTTGAGCGTGCGCGTGGCCCGCGCGGAACAAAATGATGTCGCCGGAGTCGAACTAAAAATTAAAGACACCGGCCCGGGTATCCCTGCCGACCAGCGCGAGCAGATTTTCAATCCCTTCGTTACCACGAAAGCCACTGGAGTGGGCTTAGGTCTTTCCATCGTTTCGAAAATTGTGGATGAGCATCGCGGATCGATTCGTGCGGAAAGCAAACCCGGCGAAGGAGCATGTTTTGTGGTGTTCTTTCCGGCAGTCACACATCTTGTAAGAGCTGAAAGAGCATCTGTCTCTTCATAATCATGCCCACTATCCTCATTGTCGAAGACGAAGCCAGGATGCGGCGGTTACTGGAGCTTGACTTGGCGGATGCGGGCCTGCAAACTCTTTCCGCGCCGGACGCCGAAACCGGGCTCAAGCTCTTCCGTGAAAACTCGGTGGACCTTATCGTCACGGACCTAAAGCTCCCCGGCAAAAGCGGACTGGAATTTTTGCAAGCGGTAAAGCATGCCAACAGCGCCATGCCCATCATTGTGATGACCGCTTTTGGCACCGTGGAAACCGCCGTCGAAGCCATGAAAGCTGGAGCAAGCGACTATGTGCTGAAACCATTTTCCCTGGCCGAGATGCGCATGGTCGTGCAGAAAGAATTGGACGTTCATCATCTGCGCGAAGAAAATCGTTCCTTACGGGAAGCATTGGGCAAACGCTACGAGCATCCCAATATTGTGGCGCGTAGCGCGAAGATGCAGGAAGTTCTTGCCACGGCGGAGCGCGTCGCTGCCACCAATTCCACGGTCCTTCTTGGCGGCGAAAGCGGCGTTGGCAAGGATTTGATAGCGCGGGCGATTCACGAGAAATCCAAGCGCGCCTCCGGACCCTTTATCAAAATCAACAGCACCGCCATCCCGGAAAATCTTCTCGAAAGCGAACTCTTCGGATACGAAAAGGGCGCGTTTACTGGAGCAGCGGGCAGCAAGCCGGGCAAATTCGAACTCGCCGATAAAGGAACTTTGTTTCTTGATGAAATCGGTGACGTCCCTCCGGCAACGCAAGTCAAACTTCTGCGGGTTTTGCAGGAGCGCGAATTTGAGCGCCTGGGTGGAACGAAAACCATCAAGGTTGATGTGCGTCTGGTGGCCGCCACCAATCGCGACCTGCGTGTTGCTCTTGAGGAAGGAACTTTCCGCGAAGACCTCTACTATCGTCTGAATGTTGTACCGATTGATATTGCTCCCCTGCGGGAACGCAAGGAAGACATCCCCGAACTGGTTAATTTATTCATCTCGCGTTTCGCGAAAGATTCCGGCAAACAATTCACAGGTTTGTCCGAGGACGCGATGCCTCTTCTCACGGCCCATTATTGGCCGGGGAATGTTCGCGAACTACAGAACGTCATTGAACGCGCTTGTGCGCTGGCGACCGGAACAACACTGACTGCCGCTGACATTCGCCTCGATTCCCGCGCCAAGCCCGCAGAATCTGGCAATGGATTCCTTCCCGAAGGTCACACGCTCGAACAATGGGAAGACGAAATGATCCGAGAAGCCTTGCGCCGCGCGAATGGAAACAAAAGCCAGGCCGCGCGATTGCTGGGACTTTCTCGAAACGCTCTGCGTTACCGGCTGTCGAAGATTGGAATCGCCGACGACGAAAAGGAATAGAGACGGTGGCATACTAGGACAACCTAAAAAATGTATAGAACTCTGTTGTTGGTCTTTGGATTGGTCTGGGGATTATGGTGCTGCGCGCCACTGCTGGGCCAATCGAAATATCCGCCCACACCATATCCACGCACGCCATATCCGCGCACCCCATGGGGAGGCTATCCCTATCCCGCATCCTATGACGCCGAAGTCGCCGATCCCAATGTTCACCGCGTGCTGTTTGAGAATGAAAACATTATGTTCTTAGAGGTGGCAAACCCACCGGAGCTTGACGTTCACATGCATGGCCACCCTTACCCGTCCGTCTTCGCGCGCGATACCGGAAGCGGCCCAGGCGTGGCCGGAGTTCCGATCGCAGAATCTCATCTCGACCCCGCCAGCCCATTCGCTGGCAAAGGATGGGGACAGAGCGGGCCGCCTGCCGGTTTGCAATTTCCTCTCTGCACCACGGCCCCGCCCGAAGCCCCGCACAAGCCCATCAATCACGGCACTGTACCGGTGCATTTTTATCGTATCGAGTTCCGGCGGCTGGATGGCGCAGATTTTCTGACTCATTGGAAGAGTTGGTATCCGTGGATGCTCGATCCTACCAAGCCGTTAACGAACTCGGAGCCCGGATCGGATTCCGTGCTTGCCGCGCCTAACGATTATCAGCTGCTCTATGAAGACGGACACGTCCGGCTTCTCGAAGTCACCGTGCGTCCGGGCGAAACCACCCCTGGGCATGAGAATCCGTATGCGTCGGTGCTGGCATTCAACACTGTCATTGATTCGCAGGATATTGTTGATACGAAACTCGACGCAAAATCCGCAGCCAATGATCGTGCACATGACCCGGCGCCTGGACACGCCCTCGCGCCAAGCGTTTTCAATATGACGGTGCCCACTTGTATGACGGTCGCCCCACAGTCGCCGCACACGATCCGCAATGATGGCGCCATTCCATTGCACTACTACCGGATTGAATTTAAGCGAATCGATGGTGACGACTTCCCATCGCACTGGCGCGAATGGTATCCGTGGATGCAGTACATGAAAAACATGCGGTAAGAGGTTAGCGCGCAGGAGCAATGTGCTCGATTGGCTGCTATTGATCCTACTGGTATGCCCCGCATCTCGCCTCCGTTTGCGAGATGTGCCAAAAAAGGTCCGCGAATTCTTCACCTCCAAATATGGTGGTTGAAAACCACCACCTTCGGTTTAAAGCAGCCACTTGAGAGGTTTTTTCTACCTCATCAGCCTTCCGCAAATATCTCTTTCTCATTGATCTGACGGCACTTACAACAAATATAAATTTGCACTGCGTCTGGCATGGCACTTGCTTTTCTTTTACTGGGTTTTTGCCAATTTGTTCGGAGGTATAAGTCATGAAAAGCAAACTCTTAGCGGCACTGGTGATTTCGGCTTCCGCTATGTTTGCCGTGGTGGGTGCGCAGGCGCAGGACAACGATGTTCCTCCCGACCAGGCGCAGGTCGAAAATGCTCCGCAGCAATATCCGCAACCGGACGACCAGCAGCAAGGTCAGCCGCAACAGTATCCCCAAGGTCAGCAGCAAGACCAGCAAGGCCAGGGTACTGATACGAACGCGGGGGTTGCGCGCGTCAGCATGATGCACGGAGAAGTTTCCACTCAGCGCGGTGATACCGGTGGATGGTCGGCGGCGGTGTTGAATGCTCCCATTGTCAGCGGTGACAAAGTTTCGACGGGAGATAAATCACGCGCCGAGGTCCAGTTGGACTTCGCCAACGTCCTGCGTCTTGGTGACAAATCACAAGCCACCATCGCTGGCCTGACCCGCACGCAAATTCAGGTGCAGGTAGCGCAAGGCATTGTGAACTACGACGTTTTCAAGAACACGGAAGCGGCGGCGGAAATTGACACACCGAACGTCGCCATTCGCCCTTCCAATCAGGAAGGCAGCTACCGCATTGAAGTTCGCTCCGACGGCGAAACAGAAGTTATCGTCCGCAAAGGCGATGTGGACATCTCGACTCCGCAAGGCAACACACATCTGGAAAGTGGGCAGGATGCTATTGTTCGCGGCACTTCCACCGAAGCCCAGTACAAAACTTCCGATGCGCCTCCTCGCGATGATTGGGACCGTTGGAACAGCGACCGCAACAACATGATCCAGAATGCGCAGTCGTGGAACCATACCGACCGCTACTACACCGGCAGTGAAGATCTTGACGCTTACGGACACTGGGGAAACATTCCCGACTACGGTCCGGTTTGGTATCCGTCGGTCAACGTAGGTTGGACTCCGTATCGTGCAGGTCGTTGGGTTTGGGAACCGTATTGGGGATGGACGTGGGTTTCCACTGAGCCTTGGGGATGGGCTCCGTATCACTATGGCCGCTGGTTCCAAAACGATGGCGCATGGGCATGGTGGCCGGGACCGGTTGGCGCTGGCTACGGCTTTGGATATCCCTATCGTCCAATCTGGGCGCCTGCTTACGTCTCCTTCTTTGGCTTTGGTGGTGGAGTAGGTTTCGGATTTGGTTTTGGTTCGGTGGGCTGGTTGCCTATCGGTCCTTGCGATCCATTTTTCCCCTGGTGGGGCGGCTTCCGGGGCAGGTTTACGGTAGTTGATTTTCATCACTTCAACAATTTCAATCGCTTCGGCGGATTCCGTGCCCTGCATGGTGGAGAGCGATTCTCCAACCTGCGATTGGCGGCGACCGATCAGCGTTTCCGCAGATCGATCTCAGTAGTGGACGCGCATCACTTCGGGACCGGCAGCTTCCGCGCTCGTGGGCTTTCGCAAGGGGAATTCCGCAACGCCCGTATGATGGGAGGCAATCTTCCGGTTGTGCCTTCGCACGCGAGTTTAAGCGCATCGAACCGCGCCGCGAACCGTTCGACTATCCACAACGGAGCACCGGGACACTTCTTCGGAAGCACGCCGACCGCACGCACTGGATCGTTTACTCACGAAGCTTCGCAGATGCGGCAGAACATTGACCGCAGCGGCCACTTTACGCCCGCATCCGCGAACAACACTCGCGGGTTCGAAAACCGTGGGCCTGAAAACCGTGGGCTTGGAAACAATGCCCGTGGCGGAGTTGAAAATAATGCCGGTTCGCGTGGAGGGTTTGCCAATAACGCTTCGCACAATAACAACAATGTTCCGCGTCCGAATGCCGGAATGCAGGCAAACCGCATTCCCGAAGGCAATCATGGAACCAACGCACCCGCGGAAAACAATGGTTTCCATTCGTTCAACGGAAATTCCGCAAACGGCGGAAATCGTTCTGTAGGAACGAACATGCCGGCGAATAATGGTTCGTTCAATCATTCACAATCGATGCAGGGCAATTCGAATATGAGGACCAACAATATTCCTCGTCCTTCGAATAGCACCGCACCACAAAATTCGAACCGCGGAGGTTGGCAGCACTTCACGCCACAGCCACGCTCCAACGAATCTTCGGGCCGTTCGTTCGGCAACAACGGTTCGGGCAACGATCGTGCGGGTTCAAATGAACGCTACGGCAATCAGTCCATGGGGAACCGCTCATACAACAACTCGGGCGACCGCGGCTATTCACGCGGGAATCAAGGCTACTCGCGACCGAGCTACGGCGGAGGCGATTCGCGTCCTCCGTTAAACATGCGCCAGCCTGTCGTAACACAGCGCTCAGCACCCAGCTCCGGCGGCCGCGGCTATAGCGGCGGAAGCGGTGGGGGTGGCGGATATCACGGTGGCGGAGGTGGTAGCGCATCGCATGGTGGCGGCAGTGGAGGTGGCGGTCACGCAGGCGGTGGAGGCGGTCACTCAGGAGGCGGTGGGCACCGCTAAAATCAACAGGCCGGAGATTGAATCTCCGGCCTGATTTTTCTACCGCTTTCACTGTTTTTCAGCAGGAGTTTTTTCAGCTTTATCCGCAGGCGCTTTTTCCGCAGCGGGGTCTTTCTCAGGCGCGCTTGCAGTCTTTCCGACAATCCGCATCCGCGGACTTACTTTCCCTTCCGCGTCTGTCCCGCCAATGATCACCAGACCCTGTTCGCTGGTAACGATCGTGTGGCTCTCCATCGTCGGATGCGGCACATGAGTATCAATCATCTCCCATGCTTTTGACTTCATGTTGAAAGCGAAGCTCGTCGCTAAAGGCTGTGCCAGCTTTCCGTCCGGCCCTTCGCTCTTATGGTTGGTTACAACCGGCGTGCCGCCGACAAAATAAATTTTGTCATCGCGTTGTGAAGCGCCCGCTGCTGTACGGAATGCAGGCGTGCCCGGGTGTTCCGGCAATTTGCTCCAGGAAATTTTCAACACATTCTTGCGGTCGATCTTCCCTATCCAACATGCATTGGAAATGTCGCCCTTGGTCGAAGTGGCGCCATCCACATAAACAATGGTGTCGCCAAGAATCGCCCCGGCATGGCCAAACACGGGCGCACCCGGACTGGGGGTGGCTTTCGCCCATGATTGGTTTTCCGGGTCATACACTTGCACGTCATTGACGGGGCCGGAACGCGAACGGCCGCCAATGATGTAAATGCGATCACGATAGGTGCCCACAATTGCGTCGGCAACACCGACCGGCAAATCCGGCCCGCGCAGCCACTCTTCCGCGTCCATGGTGTAGATGTTGAGATCGGGGACCGGAGTTTCATCTCCCTGTGTGTCTACGATCGCGCCGCCCATCAGATACACACGGTTATTTTCCGCCTCGGCCATCGCCGCAATACGGCCAGTCGAGCCGGGGACGCGATGCAACTCAGTCCATCCGCCGCTATCATTGTCGTAGATGTAGCCTTGATTGCTCACCGCTTTCCAGCTTCGATCTTCCCCAATTCCCATGAGCGAAAAAATGTACAGATTGCCGCGGGCCTTCATACTGGTGACTGCATTGTTGGCCACCGGAGCAGGCAAAGGCTCGAGCGTGGGAGCAACTGCGGCAAACACAAATCCAGACAGCAACAGCACAAATGGAAGAAATGCGCGCTTATTCATTCTGTCCAATATAAGGTTTTTTGCCCACTAATGAAAATAGAGAATGCAGACGGTGCCGGCAGATAAGTAAGGCAAATGGTACTGACAGACGCCGACAGCCGTTATTGTCCGGCTGAGGCAGACATGTATGCGGGAGGCAAGGTAAGCTCGTCGATTTTGGCAAACAGTTCCGTTGTGCGGATGGGTTTGGAAAGGTAGCTGTCCATGCCGGCAGCAAGGCATCGCTCCTGGTCTCCCTTAAGCGCATGCGCGGTCATGGCCACGATGGGGATATGTTCGCCCGTCGTCTTTTCTTTGTCGCGAATGATCGCAGTTGCGGTAAGACCGTCCATGCGCGGCATCTGAATATCCATCAAAATAATATCGAAGCTATTCTTTTCAAGTTCTTCCAGCGCCGTTTGTCCGTCTCCGGCAACAATCACGGCGAATCCTCTTCTTTCCAGCAGCCGCAACGCCAACGTTTGGTTGACCGCATTGTCTTCCACCAGCAATACACGGCGCTGATTTTGATTCTTCTCACCGGTAACGCGCGGAACTGAATTACTTATCGCCGTAACAGCTTCGGAGATATTTGCCGAACTTTGTTCCTTCAGCTCGACCGTAAAGTGGAATGTGCTTCCCTGCCCCATTTCGCTTTCCGCCCAAATGGTTCCCCCCATTTTTTCGGCGAGTTTTTTCGAGATAGTGAGTCCCAGCCCCGTGCCTCCATAATTCCGGCTCATCGAACCATCTTCCTGCGTGAAAGGTTCGAAGATTTTCTGCTGCATCTCCGCGGAAATTCCCCGTCCCGTGTCCCGGATGGTGAAGTGCAGCGTAAGGGAATTTCCTTCCTGCTTTTCTTTTTCAGCTTTTATGGAAATCTCTCCCTGCTCCGTAAACTTCAACGCATTGCCAATTAAATTAATGAGCACCTGGCGTATGCGCCCGGGATCGCCGAGCAGAGTTTCCGGCAAATCCGGTTGCGCCGAATAAACCAGATTCAGTCCCTTCTGCTTGGCGCGAAGTCCGAAGGCATGAATGGTGTCGCCTAAATTTTTACGAAGATCAAAAGGAATGGACTCAACCGCAAAACGTCCCGCTTCGATTTTCGAGAAGTCGAGAATGTCGTTGATGATGGAGAGCAAAGATTCCGCCGAGAGTTTCACCAGCCCCAGGTTCTCCCGTTGCTCTTCGGTTAAATTCGTATCGAGGACAAGTTCCGTCATGCCAAGAATTCCGTTCATGGGAGTACGGATCTCGTGGCTGATCGTAGCCATGAACTCTCCCTTGGCGCGCGAAGCCGCCTCGGAAGCTTCCTTGGCATCTTTCAATTCCGCTTCGGCTTGCCTGCGGGCGGTGATGTCGATGACTGTGCCTTCAATGGAGGTCTCATCGCCCTCCTCAACCAGAGTCACGTTTTGCAGGACCCACACCTTCGTTCCATCTTTGCGGCGAAGGCAAGCTTCGATGTTCTTAATATATTTTTCGTACTTCAGTCGCTCGATGAGAAGATGCCGGTCCTGATGATCAAAGTAAAGCTGGAAAACATTCTGCGCACGGAACTCACGCCGCGTCTCGTATCCAAAGATGCGCGCGCCGGCTTCATTCATCTCCAGAACGCGTCCGTCTAAGGTCGTACGAAATACGCCAACCGGGCTTCTTTCGAACAATAAGCGATAGCGCCGCTCGTTGACGACCAGCTCCAGGCGCTGCACGAAAAGTCGTTGCTTTAATAAAAGAGTGGCGAGTGCAGCCGCACAAAAAACCAACAGGGCCAGCAGGATGGCAACGACAAGCATGCGATGGTCATACCAATTTGCCATTTCCGCATTGCCCATAACGTGCACTTCCTGTCTGCAAACGAGAACGCGGGGCGCAGAAACCCGCTTACGTCAAAAACACTTCTACCAACGCTGATTCTCTGCATTCTTATCGTCTTAATGGGCTGAAAACTTTAAGGCAAGCGATAACCAATAGCGGTAACAAACGAAGAGAAGAAGAGAAAGGGAGACAAACGAAGTAGTTGCACCGTTTCCCCGATCAGCCCAGTAACGAGCGGCCAATGTCCTGTGGGTAATTCCTTAGAAATCCAAATCATCTGGGCACAGGATTCACCTGAACGCAAACGTGTTCATCGCGTTGATCTTTGCGCAAGGCCTCTAGTATCGTTCGCCTGTATGCAACCTGCAAAAATTTTCGTGATCGTTTCCGCGTTTTGTCTCGTTTCGCTTGCTCTGCCCGCGCAAATACCCAACCCGCCGTCGCCGTCCGCCCCATTGCATGGCACAACATTGCCATCCGCTTCATCCCAAAACACAGCGACTCAGGGCACATCAACTCAGGGCGCACCGGCATGGGCACAGCCTGCCTCGGCAACGCATACTCAGGTCGCACCGCCGCAGGACTTTCATCGACCCAGCAAAAATTTTGATACGCCCATCGGCATCTTCGATGGCCAGTCGGATATCGGGAGCGCAGTTGTGCCGGGAAGCGCCAGTTATGACGCTGTCACGAAGCAATACACAATAACTTCTGCCGGCTACAACGTTTGGTACACGCGCGATGAGTTCCGTTATCTCTGGAAGAAAATGTCCGGCGACATTTCGCTCGCCGCCGACGTCAGCTTTCCCGATCCGAATGGCTATGGCGACCGCAAAGCTGTCCTCGTTATCCGGCAGGATCTCGACGACGATTCCAAAGAAGCCATCGTGGCGCTGCATGGCGGCGGAATGATCCACTTAGCCGAGCGCGCAGAAAAGGATATTCGCGTGAAGGACACCGAATACCGCATCGGTCAACGCGGCCCGATTGCCACCAATCCGGATCACCTCGTGGATAAGGTTGCGAAACGCATCGGCATCGAAAAACATGGCGACTCTTTTTCTCTTTTGGTGAGCGTGGACGGAGAACCCATGCACCAGTTCGGTCCGCCCGTCACTCTTCACTTAGACGGACCATTTTATGTCGGTATCGGATTCTGTTCTCACCTGCCCGACAAATCGGATACAGCAGTGCTGTCGAATGTGGTGCTGGAGAATGCGGCGGGGAAATTTCAGTAAGTTTGGATTAGAAACTCATTGGTGCCGGGAGGGGGGGTCGAACCCCCATGAGCCGAAGCCCGACGGATTTTGAGTCCGTTGCGTCTGCCAGTTCCGCCATCCCGGCATAGGATGCGATTGGGATTTCTAGCTTAGTTTAATGGGAAGATTTTGTCATCTGTACAGGCGCTGTGGTGGTGTGGTTGAAAGCCCCGGGGATAGTAATTCGGTTTGAACTGTGGGAAACTGTCGCCATGCCCAGAGATCGAAAAGAAACATACTCAGATCGCCAATCACAAGCCGCTCGCGACAAGAAACAGCAGTCTAAGAAGAAAGCCGTGCCCAAAGAAGATGTTTCTCAAGCCGCTCGGACCCGGCGAGAACCTTCCAAATAGCGGTTGGATATCTGCCTCTCCTTGAGGCGAAATGCGAGGGCAGATATTTTCTCGTTCGCCTTTCGAGAAATTCAAAAGTAGTGGCAATTCCATGCCGCAGTGACAGGACCATAAATTCAAACTGCACCACTACACATACCCTACGCAGGAATGCCGCGTCGAGCTTCTGTGCTCAAGTATCAGGTCCGCAAGTATCAAGTACGCAAACGTCACATACGCAAGGGCAGGTACGCAAGCATCGCCTAAGTTAAAAGCCTGAGATAAAAATTCCCTGCGCTGACGCTCCAGAAAACGTAACAATCGGTGGAAAACTTTCACCATATTGAGGAAGCTTTTTGCGCTAGAATCAATTCCAACCTTCAGAATCTTCGCGCCATCTGAAACTCACATAAAGCAGCTGCCCTTCCCTTGGAGGCTCGATGTACCGCTCTAGTAGTAGTGTGTCTAACCGTTTTCAAGACGTTGAAACCACCATCCGGGGTCTTACACAGGATGTGAGTATGGCTTTCAATACTGGAAATTACGACCAGGTAGCGGCTTTATTTTCAACGGATGGCGTCATGATGCCTCCCAATCGCAGCATGGCCGAGGGTCCCCGCGCAGTCGAACAGACCAGCCGCGAACTCGGGGAAGCCGGATATGAAGATTTGCGCTTTGAAACTTTGCGCGTGGCGCACTCCGGCGATATAGCAGTTGAAACTGGACGCTATACGCTGGCGCGTCGCCAAGGAAACGGGACCGTGGTTGCCGACCGCGGCAAGTTCGTACACTCCTGGCGCCGGTTGGGGGCCTGGCTCATTACCGCAGAATGCTGGAATAGTGATCTTCCTGCTTCCCGCTGAAAAGCAATCATTGACTCCATTTGCGAACGCTATATAAGGTGTCGTATTCGCGTGGAAAATTCCCCCAATAATTCGCTGCTCCCGGAAGCGAAGACGGAGATTTCGGCGACGCGTCACGATCCTTCCGCATTTTGTCCGAATTGTTCTTCGGCATTAAAAGATCGCGGCTGCAAGTTAAGCTGCCCTGCATGTGGTTTTTATCTCAGCTGCTCTGATTTTTACTGAGAATTCTTCTTTGCCGGATCCTTCAGGCCGATCATTTTTACTCGGACCATTTTTTACTCGGATCATTTTCACTCGATCTTCACTCGACCTTTCCATCGATCTTTTTAGCTACCCTTTCATTCTTAGCAATCTTTTTCTTGGCGATCTTTTTTCCTGCCGAACTGACACGCACGCCAATCCTCCGTAGAATAGGGTCATCATCTAATGAAGGAGAATATCGATGCAACGCAAGGCAAGCGCAGTTTGGAACGGTGGTTTGAAGGACGGAAAAGGTGCTGTTTCTTCAGCGAGCGGGGTGCTTTCCAATACATCCTATTCATTCACCACACGATTTGAAAATTCTCCGGGAACAAACCCTGAGGAATTGATCGCCGCAGCGCACGCGGCATGCTTTTCCATGGCCCTCTCGGCGCAGTTGGGCAATGCCAACCTGACGCCGGAAAGCATCAACACCACGGCAACACTCTCGCTCGACAAGCTGGATTCCGGTTGGACTATCACCGCAATTCAACTGGATGTCGTCGGACGCGTGCCCAAGGCTGACAATAACGTCTTCCAGAAAGCCGCTGAAGATGCCAAGACTGGATGCCCAATTTCCAAGCTGCTCAATGCAAAAATCACCATGACGGCAAAGCTGGAAAGCTAGTTTCTGGGAATAGTTTTCTTGCAGGATTTCGACGGGTAAAACGACGAGTAAAAATCAACGAATGCGGATTCTTAAATTAAAGGGTCCGCATTTTTCTTTGCCTTGCTGCTTTGCGCACTCAAGGAGTTCGCCGCACTCATAGCCGCACCTTCGCCTGCGTCACGCTGAGCGCGCGGATCATGTCGCGAATTTTGCGGTTCGCGTCAGTGGCCTCGGCACCAGCCTTGCCAATCATTCCAACCCACTTTTTGTCTTCGGGCGACAGCTCCTGCGATTGCTGTAACAGATATTGCGCCTGGATGATCACTTCCAGTGCGTTGCTCATGTCGTGGGAGAGCGCCCGCAACTGCTTGAGAACATCTTCCGATGGTTTTTCGGGCGTGGCCATATGCGTCCTCAAACAGCAAAGCAAACAGGCCAGATTATGGCCGCTCGATTAGATGCTATGCAAGTCAATACAGCACTTCCTTGGTAAAGAGTTTTGCGGCCGTCAGCACCGCCAAGGAATAGGTCGAGTCTTAAATTACATGTTTAAGCCAGCGTCGAGGAACAGTAAGGTTTGACAGTCTGGCGCGCCCCGGTAGAATATTGAAAGTTGTTCTTCCGAAAGTCCGGCGAAGTCCCATGCCGCGACACTCACTTGCCGAAGTGGCGGAATTGGCAGACGCGCATGGTTCAGGTCCATGTACCCGCAAGGGTGTGGGGGTTCGAGTCCCTTCTTCGGCACCATTACTTTTGTTATCCAGCACTTACAAGGCAGTGATACCTACACTGATCTTCTTTTGCCCCAAGGTTAATCAAGGAAATTAAAAACAACGCGTAAGCGAAGGTCAAAACCTGCTGCCTACGCCGACAGCCGTTCGTTCATCCCGCCAATTTCAGAGCGGAAACGGTTGGCAATCGCCGGAGAGAGGCGATTCGCCTTGACACTCTTAATCAGTTGATCGCGGAAAAAACGCAGAGTGATGGGGTGGGTTTTGTCAAAACGATCGAGCCGAACCTTATAGTAGGACTCCAACTCTAGAAATTCAAAGCTAACAATCGAGTAACCATAGGATGCGGCATGGCTTTCGATCAGGCCATGCAACATGATTTCATCTTTACTCATAAACTCGATTAGCTCGTCTGCTCGATTAACTCGTCTGGATGTTAGGCGGGGAACTCTCAACCTGTCCATACGGTGTTTCCTGTAATCGGCGGAGGACTGTCTAACCTTTTTCGTGCAGATCCTGGAATCGCATCAGATACTGGAATCTTATCGTCTAATTTACAAAGTTTTGGTTCATTTCCCCCAAGTACGAAGCGTTTGCCGGGGCTGGAAGCCTTAGTATTCAAGAGTCCGAGTTTATACCTATGGTGGAACAAGTCACGGGAACTCTGGAAGCGATCATGAACCATCGTTCCGTGATGCATTGGGTATTGTTGGATATTCACTCGGCGGTACAAACTCTGCAGGCCGACGATCCTATGATTACAATTTCCGCGGTTGAACTGGTTTCATCGCACGGCGTGCCCGACGGCGGCCCCTACACTCTTTGCTTCAAGCATGACGGAAAACAGTACGAAACCATTGGCGTTTATATTGAGAATGGAAAGTTTTTTAAGTCCAGCCGCCGCTGATTTAAATCTTTTGTGTTGCAGCAGAACTGAACAGCGTTAGGTCCGGTCCCCGATTGTTCTCCACGTCATCCCATACGAATAAATCGCAATCACCAGAAGCACATCGAGAGGCATGCCAAAGACGATATACAGCAGCGGCATGAAGAGAATAGTTTTTTGCAGCAGCAATGCCTGCAACAGCATTTGCAAGGGTAGAAACAGTACGAGATATCCCATGGCACAGAGGGTGATGAGGATTTTTTTGATGGCGCTGAATTTAAAAATGTAATAAGTCAGGCCGAAAAGAAACGGGATGGAAAAGATGAGGGCAATGCCTGAGGTGATCAATCCTTCCATGTAGGAATTCGGCGTGTGCGGGAAGCGTGCGGGGATCAAAGCGAAATAAATCAGTGCGCTGATTTGAATAATCAGCAACGCACGCAGCAGGTAAACTATCGGCGTCCATTTCGCCGCGAGTTTGAAGGTCATCGCAAAAAGAACACCCGTGACCAGGCAGGTGTATCCCCAGACTTGCGATGTGGGAAGGATCGGTTCGATTTTCAAAAACGGAAGCTGATAGTACAGGACCTTCCCAAGTTTAAATTCTGACGTGGCGAATCCCGCATGTAACGGCAATTCTCTCAAGCCCAACTTCAGTATATAGCTCCAAAAGCGGCATGCCCAGGGCAAAGAGGTCAGCCATGCGATCATGGCAAACAACATAAGCACGATGGAGTTCACGACTTCTCCGGGCCCCAACTGCAAATGGGTAAGCGCGCGGTGCATGGAAATGACACCCCCGCGGTGGCCGCGGTTCGACTGCGCGGTTTGCAACACCAATAACGGCGAGGTGGGCTTTTTGCTAAAAATCTTTAAAGATTCCAAGACTTGGCCCGCCTCGTAAATAAAAAGGATTGTGGTAGTAGTCGCCGACGAAGTTGATTCCCCAGTGCTGTCCGATCCACTTACGGTAGGTCACGGTCACGGTCTGGCTTTCAAAATCAGAGAGCGTCGCCGCAGGACCGATGAGCTGATAGGATTCTTCGCCGGCCCCGATGCGAACGGTAACGTAGTGGTGATAATTCTTGCCCTGCGTGACTGCGATGAAGCCCGCTGGAGAAAAAACATTCCCTGGATTGCTGATATTGAAACGAATGCCGGTTTCGAAAATCCATGGCCGCTGGGAATAATAGGTGCTTCCTACATAAAAGCTGTGATCACGGTGTGGGTCCTTGGCTTCGTTGTAACCAAAACCGAAGGTGGTAATCCATTGTTTTTGCTTCAACCACTTTTTATTGATGAATTCATCAGTGCGGAATCGCGGCCAGAAAAAACCGCCCACGCTCGTGCCGGCGCTGATGGATCCATACCAGCTTGAGCTGATGGTAAAAGTGTCTCCTGCGTCGAAGTAAACGCCGGAGTCACCGAACTCGCTTTGTCCATTCATTTCCGCACTCAAAACGTGACTGCCTTTTGTGATCGATGTGCGGGCGTATCCGCCTCTCCAATAACCAAGGTGATCGGTGAGTGGCAAATAGTCGCCCCCGGTTTCCACATAGTTGTTCAGAATCACCGGCTCGGCTTCGCGTTGTGGCGCGTTTGCAGGAGCGGCATCCTGCACGATGGGGGCGTCGTTGGAGGCGATCGTTGTAGTTTGTGTGTTTGCGTTTGACGGCGCGTCCGGCGCCGGCGCGACGTCCTGCGCAAACACCGAGACCGTCATCAGGCAAAAAAACAGCAGCGCGGGAATCTTCCGGTAATTTTTGTGATTTCGTTTCATGGGATCATCCTCGCTGTAATTTCCAGATTTTTTACGTCGTTGGCGGTCACCATCCATCCATCCGAACTTTGTGTGACGCTTCCTCCGCCGTTCGGCAATTTCGGACGGGCGAATTTTTCCAACGGGAACCACCACGTAAGGTGTTGCAGGCTGACGGGATGTTGCATCTCGATGACGGTGTTTCCATCTTTCTCTGTGAACTTCCACTGCACGCTCTTGCGCGCATTCAGGAAGTTCGCCATTTCCGTCATCGTGTACCAGCGGAATTGCCCGGCATTTTTCAATTGCAAAGTTTGCGCGGCCCACTGATCAATCACCGGCTGATAACGTAGAATTCCCGGCGGGTGAAAATAAACCAGTCGCACTACGCGGTGGTCCGAGACGAAATTGGTGACCGCCCCAAGCCACGAAGCCACTTCATCGTCCGAATAACCTTCACGGGGAAATTCTTCAAACGCCGCGGCACGGTCGAGGTGAAGGGTGGGAAAAGCCCAGATGTTATGGCCTGTGCGATCGCCATCGCGATAAACCTCGGTCGGGCCCATGCCGGAATCGCCCGTGAAGTAATAAGCGATAAATCCATGCGCCTCGAGCCATTGCGTCACCCAAACCGGCTGATCGCCGTTCGGCGCCGAGTATTCGACGACCGGACGACCGGCATCTTTTTCCAGAGCGGCCTTATTCAGCGCGAGAAATTGCTGCATGTACGCGGGGCTGTCGGTCTCGATATGCGCGGAGAAATAGTTATGGATCCAGCCTCCGTGGCTCCCCACCGTGTAACCCATGCTGATGTATTTTCGGATGTATTCCTGAATGATGGGATTGTGTTCCGCATCCACACCCAGCTTGTCGCCAATATTCACCGCGTCCGGCCCGGCGGTGATGTGCACCGAATATGGCCCCTGTTTCAACAATGACCATGAATCCATTTGCTGCAGCGGCTTGATGGCGGCGTTCGAGTCCACGTGCCAGTTCAGTACCAGACCGCCCGTGCCGTCAGGGACCGACATGAGATAGGGCAGCGACAAACTGTGGGACGCGAAATATTTCAGGAAGATGTGCAGTGGAAGTCCGTCGGTCATTGTCTTCAAATAACCGACCGGCAGATTCACGAATAAAACGTATCCATGCCCGTACTGATGTTCGCCGACGGCGACTCCAGCATCGGAGTGAAAGAGTTCCTTGCCCGCGAAATTTCCCGCAGTCACAAAGTTCGGATACTGCAAGTCACCGAATTTATAACGCTTGAATGTAACTTCGAAAGGCTGGCTCGCAATTGGAGTCGGAATTGAAGATGACGGCACCGATGGAGCAGGTCCTCCTGCAGCAGGAGATGCAATGTCCGCTAAATTCACCGTGGGATTCACGCTGAACGGATAATATTTTCCCGGCGGCACATCAAATTCACGGATAGTTCGGTTGTCGGTCTTCAGGTCGCTCCAGCGAATTGCTTTGTCGCGCAGATCGTCATACAGCGCATACTTCACCCCGGCAAGATCAGAAAGCCGTGAGCTGCCAATCTCATAGCGGCCTTGATTGGAAAGCGTGCCCGCGTCAAATACCAGCATGAGCTTGCCGCCGTCCGAGACGAATTGTTTGATCGAGGAAACCACCAGGTCGCTGGCCTGTTTGTGAATCGAATCGGGCAGAATGAGTCCAGCGCACTGCGATTGTCCAAATACAGGGCGCAGAAATTCTGAGTCGTGCACGGGAACAATGTGCAGTCCTTCTTCTTCGCCGGCATCTGTCCATGCGCGGACTTTAGCGTCAGAGAATTTCATGCCATCTGGAATGAGCAGCAATAACCGGTCTGCGTCGGGCGTGCGGCGCTCATAGCGAAAGGCAACCGCGGCAACTATCAGCGCAACGAATAGCACAATGTAGGTGGTTTTCTTTTTCATTTTCATCTCACCCATGCCTCGCGACTTCACCGTGTTCGCGCGCCCAGAGGGTGCCGCAGATCACTACATTTTCTTTCGAAACAATTTTGGGTGAGCTCACTGTCGTCTGGCGAGTGGTGGTTCCAATACGCACTCCGGGCTCAATGCTCATTTCACGTTCCGCGATCACCGGACCGCCGACGGAGCAATTCGTACCGATTTCCAGATGCTCCGAAGAGATGACGCTCCCTGTGACCAGCACGCGATCTTCGAGCACCATCTGCTTGTTGCTTTTTATGCTGCCAAAAATCTGCGAGCCTTTGCGGGCAATCAGTTTTCCGCGCGTCACCACATTGCCGTGAAAAATTTCACCAGCGGGAATTTCAAAATCTTCATCGTACAAATAGCGTTTAGGAACAGCAGGAGTCGCCATGCCATTCTGCGGAGCGGGATTCTGGTCCGCCACAACCGTTCCCAGTTCAATGCGGGGTGCGTTTAAGCGCAGGAAGCTGCATCGGGTACCTAGCTTGATGGAAGAATCCGACGAAATCCGGCAGTTCAAGTCGCAATCATGGCCGGCGCTAAACGCGCCAACTGAATGCACCCAGCGCATGACGATGCTGTGGGCGCCAAGTTGAACGTCCTTGTCGCCGAGAATCGCGCGGTAGTGGTTGTAGTCGCCACCCTGAAACTTTCCCCGAATATAAATCTCTCTGGAGAAATTCGAAACTCCCGGAGCATGTAAATCAGCGCATGCCACAACAACGGTATTGCATTCGCCGTCCTGCTTGCGAACTTCGCGGATGGAAGCTACTGCGGAGTCGCCCATAACAAAATATTCGGCTTTGTCTTTCAACGTGCCGCGAGCGGTCGTGCCGGAACTCAGACATTGCTCAAACACCGGCTTGATTTGTTCCACGTAGCTACGGAAGCCCTCGGAGAAATGGCGGATTTCTCCTGCATGTTTTTGGATCACGAGCAGAGGTTGAGCGTCAGATTTGCGATAGAGTTCCCTGATCGCTGGAATGATAGGTACGACGAGAAAAAATCCAGTGAGGACAAACAGCACAGTGACTGAGAGGAAAGGATTCACGTGGCCGCCCTGAAGCGCTCAGTCTTGTCCCAATGGAATTCAGCGCCGGTAATGGCATCGGTGACCAGCGAAATGGCCGCGCGACTTACCGAGAAGGTGCTGACGGCAAATCCAAGAATCAAAAACGGCAAAAGACAAATACGGCCCTTTGTGCCATCGAGCCGCAAAGCGGCGGCAATTTCAAAAAAAGCCGCGAGGTTGCCAACTGCGGCATACGCTGTGAACGACAACAATGCGATGATGCCATGCAGCGGCACGAAGCCTTCGTAGAAAACTCCCAGTGCCAGAATCCATCCCAAAAGTGTGACGGGGGCCATGATGTATACGCCGAGCAAGAGCGTTCCGTCGATCCGCTCGCGCAATGTGGCACGATGTTTTCCAAACAGAAGCTTGAAACTGTAAGTGATCATGGCCTGGTCATGACCTTTGGCCCAACGCATAATTTGCTTAATACGCACCGGCCATGTTTCAGGAACTTCTTCGTAGCACTCGGAGCGGTTCTGGTACGCCGTCTTCCAGCCAAACAAAAGCAAACGATAGGTCAGATCGGTATCTTCGGTGAGCGAGGTATCATTCCAGCCGCCGATTTCTTTCAGCGCGCTCATGCGAACGCCGGCAACCGTGCCGCCATGTTGGGGCACCAGGCGCAGATTCATGCGCGCCTGCTGATCCACTTGATATCCGCCGGAACGTTCCAGATCGAGTAGCCGGGTGAGCAGGTTCGCTCCGACATTCATGGGAACAACGCGCCCCATCACGCCACCGACTTCGGGATCAAAGAACGGAGCGACCAGCTGTTTTACGAGCCCTGCGCCGGGAAGGTAGTCGGCATCGAAAATCAAGATCACTTCGGTTTCGACCAGCTCCATGGCATCTTTTAGAGCGGCGGCTTTACCGCCTTTTCCAGAAACCCGATGGAAAGGCTGGATCCGTCCCGGGAAGCGCTCAACGAAACCATCGATAATTTCTTTGGTGCGGTCTTTGGAGCGGTCATTCACCGGAACAACCAACATCTTCTCCCGAGGGTAATTCACGACCATCAGCGCATCGAGCGCGTTAGCGATGACTTTCTCTTCGTTATGCGCAGCCACGAGGATGGTGACCGGAGGCCAATCCGCAGTGTCGATATCAATGTAGGGATGACGCTGAAAACCGAACAGGCGGTTCAGCGTGAACCAATAATGGCGGAACGTATAAATACAAATTAACGCTACGATGATGTAGAGGCCGTAAATCATGGTGTACGTTCCAGCACACGTTCATGGCTGACTATGCTTTGCCAGCCTTTGCACTTCGCGCCGTTTCCTCAACGTCGGTCTTTCTACGCCGCGGTAGCGGAACCGGCGGAAGCTTGAATTCGTGTTCCGGATCGAGCAGCGGCGTCTTCTTCTGGAACCAGCGCGAAACTGCCTCCACAATTCTTTCCGAGCCGTGTCCGTCGCCGTAAGGGTTCTCGCCCTCCGACATGCTGAGGTACTCTTCCTTGTCGCTGAGCAGCTGATTCGCTTCCCGAACGATCGCTTCCCGCGACATCCCGATAATTTTTGCCATTCCGAACTTTGAAGCTTCTGGACGCTCCGTGACTTTGCGCAAAACAAGCACCGGTTTACGGAATGTCGGGGCTTCTTCTTGAATGCCACCTGAATCCGTGAGGATCAAGAAGCATTTGCGAAGCAGGCTGACGAATGTGCTGTAGTCCAAAGGTTCGGTCAGGTGAATGCGGTCTGTATCTTTCAGCAAGCCGTTTACCGTCGTGCGGACGTTCGGGTTCATGTGCACCGGATAAATCACGCGAATGTCCGGATGCTGTTGCACCAGATCTTTCAATGCCAGACACATGTTCTCCTGATCGGTCCCCAAAGATTCGCGGCGGTGCGAAGTGACCAGCACAAGGCGCGAGTTATCGTCCGGAATGTTTGCCAGCGGAGTGTTCTTCCATGAGTGTGGCAATTCGCCGATCACGCGCAGCGTATCGACTACCGTGTTGCCTGTTACAACGATCTTCTCGAGCGGAATTCCTTCGGCAAGAAGCTTGTCGCGCGACCATGCTGTGGGCGCAAAGTGGATCTCACTCAGGACCGAAACCAGCTTACGGTTGGCTTCTTCGGGGAAAGGATTGTAAATGTCATGGCTGCGCAGCCCGGCTTCAACATGGCCGACAGGAATTTTGCAGTAGTAAGCAGCCAGCGACGAGGCGAATGCGGTCGTCGTGTCTCCCTGCACCAGCATGATGTTCGGCTGGAAGCGGTGGCAGGCGTTCTCGACCGTATCGAGCACGCGCGAGGTCAGGGAATTCAGCGTCTGGTTCGGACGCATTACATCTAAGTCGAAGTCTGGCTTGATCTTAAAAAGTTCGAGGGCATGCTCCAGCATGGTCCGATGCTGGCCGGTATGAACTACGGCCGTCTCGAATTCCTCCGAGCGCCGGCGCAGTTCATGAATCACAATGGCCATCTTGATGGCTTCCGGTCTGGTTCCCAAAACCGCGATGACCCGACACTTCATAGCACACGTCCTTTTTGGTTTCTAAGAATTCTCTAACTATTGGACAGACAATAACTTAGGAATTTCCTGCAAGAATTCTATGTGACTGAGGGGAGGCGTAAAGATAACTACAGTAATAAGGTTGGGCTCAAGAGGTAGACTGTCCGCTATGGATTCCGAAATTGGAAAGCTGTTCTTGGATTATTCCGTCCGCAAGCTCACCCAGATGAACGGAAACGTGGAAGCTTGCCTGAGCAAACTGAACGACCAGCAGGTCTGGCAGCGGGAGGCCGCCCATGAAAATACCGTCGGCAACCTGGTCCTTCATCTCTGCGGCAATATACGGCAGTGGATCATGCATGGTGTGCACAACGATCCCGATGTGCGGACCCGCGACGCTGAATTTTCCGCGAACGAAGGCATGACCGCCAAACAGTTGGCCGAGTTATTCAGCAAAACAATTGCGGAAGCAAAGGGTGTGATCGGATCATTGCCGCCCGCCCGGCTTGTCGAGAAAACGGACCCGCAAAAGCTGGGAGCAGTGTCGGTTCTCGATGCAATTTATCAAGTTGTCGGTCACATTCAACAGCACGTCGGTCAGATCATTTTGCTGACGAAGCAGATGACGGGCTCAGATTTAGACCTGAGCATTCCCCGTCCGCGCTAGCGCTGGCTGACTACTTCGCCCGTAGGCGTAAAAATAAAACTGCGCCCACGGGATGATTCTCGTAAGAGACTCTTAATATCTCTGGCACGCCATACCACGTGAGTTGCCCGCCCATGGCGACGGAAAGATGTGGAACATCTCCAACTTCCCTGTCATACCCTGCTGTATAAGCCTGCACGCGGGCAAAGTATTGTTCGGTAAATCCCGGCGGCTCGGGAGTATTCGCGAAAAGAAGTTCATTGGTGCGGTCTGCATTCTCGATTCGCGTCCACGTATAATTTTTTTTAAGAAACTGCAGGGTTGATTCCAGCAGGTAACCATTACCAACATTCCCGCTTTGCACGCTTCTGTTGCGTCCCCACAAAAGCATCGAGGCCCAATTGCCATCGTGGATCGGGCGACTGTAGCTGACCGAAGCCGTCATCCGGCGTAAATCCTCATTTGGTTCGAGTGATTCCGGGCTGCGAATCTTCGCCACAGAATATTGCGCGCTCCAATCTTTGGCCGGATTCACCGTCACGCGCGTGGACCAGGAATCGATCTGCCCGGAGTTAATGTTCCAGCGATTCTCATCCGGTTCGCGTCCATGGAAGCCGGAGGCTTCGAGTCGAAATTCCTGGTACGTAACGCCGACGGTAATCACGTCGGCGGCGATGTGCGTGGAATCTTCCAGATGATGGCCGAGAGGAGAAATTGGGTCCTCCGAGGCCGATGCCCGGTGAGGATAGGCGATGGGCCCCATCGCGGGATCGCCCATGGGAGCGGCATAAAAAGAAAGCAGCGTTTTCTCGCTGAGCTTGTAGTCATACAAAGCAGCCAGCTCCATGAAGAAATCATGCGGATGTTGCCCGTCCACAATCGGACGGTCGAAGGCGGTTTCCCCCTGCTGAAAGAGCTCCGGATAGCGGCGACCGGTGATCGTCGCTGGCTCCAGACTTAGCATGGTGCGCAGCGTCAGCGTGCCGTTGCCCAATTTGTGTTGGGCCATCGGCATGGCCCAATTTGTAGAGAAAAACTTGTCTCCGCCGCGCGGCCCCGTCTGCTGTATTTCGCTGAGAAAGAGTTGGCCGTGAAACATCAACATCCACTTACCTTCGCGTTTCATGATCATCGACACATGAGTGGAGTCGGGCTCCGCGTCAGTGCCTGAAGTGGAATGATTCTCAATGAATTCAATCAACGACTGAGGATGCATGTGCATTGGAACGCAAGACTCACACTGCATATCCGAGTGACTGTGCATACTCGTGTCTTGCGCGGCAACTGCAACGCTAAACAACCCTCTAAATAACAAGAGAAATAAAAGTAATTTTGGCTTCCCCATGGTTCTCTCCCACGCCTTTGATTCGTTGGATTTTGCATTTGGCACGAACTGCGGTGCAAGAACAAGCAAAAGGAGAAGAATCAGATTCGGAGAGAGATGATTCGTGGCGGACTGCCATCAGGAGATTCTTCCGCGATTGCAACTACGCACGAAGCCGATAAAACGAAATATGCAGGAGCCTCTGCTATCGCAGAAACCGAAACATCCGGAGCGTGCGAAACCGCGCCTGGTAAAAAACTGGACGGCCGATCGATTGAGCAACACGCATGATTCATCGGCGGCGACGAATTAGTCCGATGATTCAGACGACAAACAGCATGAGCGCTTCCCGCCGCCAGCAATGGAGAGCCCAACAGAAAAGAAAACACGACTACCGCGAGAAGAACCGTCGCGAAGATCTTAATGCCGCGCCCCATGTTTATACGATGCACGCAAACGCGCCGTGTTTCAACAAAACGGGCGGAAGCCGAAGCTTCCGCCCGCCGATACCCGAACTGAATTGAATTTAGAAGAACGTATAGCCGATGGAAGCGCCCACGCGCGTCATGCTGTTCGAACTAAATTCGTTATTGTTACGCACGTAGTACCAGTTCACTTCCGGCCGGACAAAGAAGTTGCCGTGCACGTACAGGCGGACATCCGCGCCTATGTGCGTAAGGAAGTGGCTGCTGCTGGTGTAATTGGTGCAACCGCTGAATCCGCAATTAAATTGCGAGGAGTAAAAGCGATTATCTTCTCCACCAACACCCGCAAGAACATCCGCGCCTACCTTTTTGCCGAAGCGCGATCCGTACACCGCGTCGAAGTCATAGAGAATCGGACGGAATGGCACCAGGAATCCCAGGCCGGTGTTGTATCCGCTCATGCTGTTGCGCCACGCCACTTCCCCGCCGACGCCGAAGTGATGTTTCAAGAAAACATCCGCGCGGACGCTGGTGTAAAGTCCGCCACGAATCGACTGCGGGAAGTGACTTGTATCCGCACTATCCGCGGAAGGCGCCAAAAGCGTGCCAAAACCCAAACCTAAGTCAGCCTGCTGCGCATGCGCGAAGTTAGGAAGGGCGAAAACAAAGCATAAAGCTGCAACCAAAGTAAGCTTTCTCATCTGACTCCTCATAAATAATGCTTATCCTATCCGGATTATAAAGGCCAAATCTCTTATGCAGATAGATGCTACTACGTATTGAACCAGATGCCTTTTTGCGTTCCAGGAGTTGGACATCTAGCTATAAACACAAGATTTGTAAAGAAGTTGTGGATTTTTGTAAAAGGCCGGGCCCTATTTACAGGGGTTCGTGTTTTACAGAATCATGACAGAAAACATCCGCGCAGAAGTCTGAGAGATTGGAAGGGGAGTAGTTATGCGTGGGTGGGGATCCACTCCGCCTCGCGATGTGTGCCATGATTCATCGCATACAAAACAAGTTCAACCCGGCTGGAGATGCCCAGTTTGTCGAAGATGCGAAATACATATTTCTTAATTGTGTTCTCGCTAAGGTTTAACTCCCGTGCTACCTCGCGATTGCTCAAACCATCTGCAACCAGGGCCACAACTTGTTCCTCGCGGGGGGTAAGCAGCCTGACTCCGGATGCATTGACTGTCCGCAATGCCGGCACTTGAGAAATCGTTCCCAGCAGGTAACGGATCTGTTCGGCGTTGGCCCATATTTGTCCATCGTGCACACGATGAATACATTTACAAAGCATGCGGAAAGGATGGTCGGCGAGCGAAAACAATCCCTTGACCCCGGAGCGGAATGCATTGACGACCATCTCCTGGTCATAGTCTTCCAGCAAAAGCACCAGACTGAAATTCGGATACGCCAGGTTCAGTCGGCGCACAGTTCCTAACGCATTCTCTCGATTTCCCTGCTGCGCTACGTTCAGCACCATCACGTCCGCTGGAGATGAGATCAGCAGATTTTCCATCGCGCTGAAATCAAATTTGCACGACGAGATGGTGAGATCAGAATGACGGCGCAAGGCGCCCACCAGGAGCTGACGCTCCATTTCATTTGAATCGGCAATCAATACCCGGATCGGACTTGTACCCGTGGCGTGGGCCAGTTCCATAAATTTCCTGCAAACGCGAAAAGTGGCAGTACCGCTACTAATTGCTGAGAAATCTACACCTTTCCACTCCCACTTTCTGTGATTTACGCCGCCAATGGAGCTCGTGAGGGTGTGGAAAAGGTCTTTTATGGGACATATTTCCCAATTTGGGAAATATATCTCTGATTCCATACGTCCAAATTGTCCACCTCGGTAGACGTACCGCTTCGTCACTTCGCTTTTGCCAGATGCTCCACTCGCTTTCAATGCCTGCACTTAGAGCACTTCATCCTCATTGTCCTGTTTTCGATCACGATTACTTTCGTGGACGGAACTTTGTATGTCTTGTCGAATTTGGGCCCTGCAAATAACTTGTGCGAACTGATCTCCGTAGTGTTCTGAGTTCTTAAAACAAGACTTTTAAACCGATGAAACCGACACGTTTGTTGTGGACCACAGTATTTCTTTGCAGTTTGGTGACCGCCCACGCGAAGGAACAGCCTTCGGCCGCAGCCGATGGCAAGCCGCCAGCGATCGCCGCCAAGTCCGGTATAGCGGACGGTGAGTTGAGTCCAGCGCTCACGGGAGAACGCCGTCCGCTCTACCGGTTACATAAGAGTGACATCATTGATCTCAGCTTCACCTTCTCTCCGGAATTCAACCAGACATTGACTGTGCAGCCGGATGGTTTCGTGGCGTTGAAGGACTTGCCGGAAACCTACGTCGAAGGGCTGACGTTGCCGGAATTTCAAATTGTCATCACTAAGGCATATACCGGAACGCTTCACGATCCGCAGATCACCATCACGCTCAAAGATTTCGAGAAGCCTTACTTCATCGCCAGCGGGGAAGTCTCCCATCCTGGAAAGTACGAACTGCGTGGCGACACCACTGTGACCGAGGCGCTGGCCATGGCGGGTGGATTTAACGGGCAGGCGAAACACTCCCAGGTTGTCCTTTTCCGGCGAGTATCCGACGGTCTCGCTGAGTCCAGAGTACTGGACATAAAACACATGCTGCATGCAAAAGATCTCACCGAAGACTTGCATTTAAAACCAGGTGATTTGTTGTTCGTGCCCCAAAACACAATTTCTAAAGTGCGTCGCTACTTGCCAACTTCCAGCCTGGGGGCCTATTTGAACCCGGCGCAGTTTTAAATGCGAGTGAAGTAAAACATGGCTGAAAAATCATGGTCGAAGAACTAAAACTCGTTCCGCGCGCCGCCCGAATTCCCGCCCCCACGTTGCGGGATTTTGTGGCCGTGCTGTTCCGCCAGCGTCGTTTGCTGACGATCTCTTTTTTCGTGATCTTCGCGGGCAGTCTTGCCTATGGTTACTTCTTCCCTTCTTACATGTCGGAAATGAAAATTCTTATTCGCCGCGGGCGTGTGGATCCCCTGTTGACTCCGGCTCCGACTCCTCCCCCGGAATTTGTGCGCAATGAAGTCAGCGAGGAGGAACTGAATTCCGAAGCAGAATTGCTTCGCGACCAGGACATCCTCAGAAATGTGGTCCAGAAGTCTGATTTGTTTGCCAATGAAGATTCCTGGTTCGCGCGCTTCCTTGGCAAAACGCCGGGCGTTCAGATGGACCAGGCTGTGCGAAAGCTCGCACACCGCTTAAACATCGAACCCGCGAAAAAGGCCACGATGATTGTAGTGAGCTATCGATCAGCCAATCCGCAGCAGTCGCAACGTGTGTTATCGGCGCTGGCCGATGCTTACTTAAAACGGAACCAGCAAGTGCGTCGCCCTTCCGGTGAATTTAATTTCTTCGATCAACAAGTGGCGCTCTCCAAAACAAATCTGGAGCAAGCCGAACATGACTTGATGCAGTTCACCAGCGACGAAGGCGTCGTCTCCGCAGCGCTCGAGCGGGACGAAGCTCTGCAAAAGTTGAGCGATACCGAGGCAACCGAGTTGCAAACGCGCGTGCAGCTATCGGAGACTGCGCAGCGCATCCGCTCGCTCGAAGAGAAAACCAGGACCCTGCCGGCGCGCACAACTACAGAAATCCGCAACTCCGATAACCCTGAACTGCTGCAGAAATTGAAATCGAAGCTGCTGGAGTTACAACTGCAACGAACCGACATGCTCACAAAATTTGAGCCGTCCTATCGCTTAGTCCAGAAAATCGATCAGCAAATCGCCCTGGCCAAAACCGCAATCGTCCAGGAAGAGCAATTGCCCTTACGCGACGAAACAACCGAACTTGATGTGAACCATGAATGGGCGAAGTCCGAACTGGTCAAAGCCCAGGTTGAATTCAACGCCTTGGCCGCGCGCGCGAAAGCTACGAGCACTATGCTCTCGAGTTACCGGCAATCCGCGCAAAATCTGCAAGACCGCGCCATCAAACAGGAAGAACTGCTGCGCAACGTCAAAGAATCCGAAGAAAAATATTTGCTGTACGTGAACAAGCGTGAAGAAGCGCGCATTGGCGATGCCCTGGACGCAGGCGGCATCCTGAACGTGACATTGGCAGAACCTCCGACAATGCCGGAGCTGCCCATGCGCTCTGAGTTGAGTTTGGGATTGATCGGACTCTTATTGGGCGGGGCCACGAGCACTGGATTTGCCTTTGCCGCCGATTCGTTAAGTTCCGCTTTCCGCACTCCAGACGAAGTTGCCTTGTATTTAGGAACTCCAGTGTTGGCCTCACTGCCCAGGGGAAACGAATGAGCACACAAGTCGAAGTTTTACGCATACCGCTCGCCGGCGATTCAGCTGAAAAAGCGCCCGAGAATATCGCCGCCAGCACAGGTTTAACTGAAAGCAAAATAAATCAGCATGACTCTTTGCTCTACGAACAGATCACCCGGCTCGTACATCAGGTGTTCTTCCCGCCATCGGGAAAGCTCAGGAAACAAATTATTTTTAGCGCCGTGGACGAAGGGGTGGATGTCGACGGCATTTGTTTGGCTGTAGCTGAAGCGCTTTCTGCCCGGGTGTCAGACAAAGTCGCGATCATCGCTGCCCACGCATGGTCACGCGATGCAGCCGTGGACCCGGAGCGGCGACGGGGTCCTGAGCGGCTTGGCATGGCAGGAATTCGCGGGGCTTCGAAGCAGCTCACCGGAAATTTGTGGTCTGTGCCGGGCCCGGTGTTTTGGGGAGCCGATCCGCATGCCGGGTCGCCCGCATGGGTCCGCGCTCGAATGGGCGAACTTCGTTCGGAGTTTGATTACAACGTTCTACACGCCCCGGCAACAGGCATTTACAGCGGAACATCCCTTTTGGGGCAAGTCAGCGACGGGCTCGTGTTGGTGATTGAAGCGAATTACACGCGTCGTTCCGCCGCACAGAAAGCCAAAGAAATGTTGCATGCGTCCAACGTGAAAGTGCTGGGGACAGTGTTAAGCGGCAGAACATTTCCGATACCAGAAAGTCTTTATCGAATGTTGTAAACAGCAAACTTCATATCGCGCACAAACGGTTTTTTCTATGGCTTCTTACTCATTGGATCTTGTTCATAGTCGAACGCAGGCTGTTGTTAACCTCTCCGTGTCAAGCATGCGCCGTTTCTTTCTCGGCGATCGGCAACCCAACTTAACACTCCGCGCGACTGCCTTAAAAAGAATGACGGACCTCATACTTTCTTGCTTGGCATTGATCGGATTGCTGCCATTTCTATTCTTACTTGCCATCGTTGTGCGATGGCAATCGCCGGGCCCGGTTCTATATCGTTCGCTGCGAGTTGGCAGAAGAGGAAAATTATTTCTCTGTTACAAATTCCGCACCATGGTTGTCGGCGCAGACAACGGGAAAGAAGCATTACGCTCGCGGAACGAACGTCTTGGCGCATCGTTCAAGATGGTCGCCGACCCTCGCATAACACAAATTGGAAAAGTCTTGCGGCGTTACAGCTTCGACGAGCTTCCGCAATTGTGGAATGTATTCCGTGGCGAGATGAGCTTGGTTGGCCCACGCCCTCATCCGCTCGACGACGTTCAACGATACGAAAACGGAGACGATCGCAGGTTGGCGGTCACTCCGGGGCTCACAGGATTGTGGCAAGTAACCGCGCGCAACGATCCTTCATTCCGCCGCAATATTGCGCTCGACCTCGAATACATCGAGCGCCGAAACTTTCGGATGGATCTGGCCATTCTCTACAAAACAATTTTCGCTGTCCTTGAAGGGACCGGCGCTTGAGTACAACACAAACCCCCTTAGCGCCTGGATCGGGCATTTATCGAGCCGCCGGATTTCCTTCTCGCATTCTCTATGCGCTTGTCTCCAACACACCGCTTTTATTCTTAGCGACACTCGCGATCATATTGTTTCGACCTCCCGATTTGCCGTTCCACGCAATCGACCGCATTGCAATTGTCGCGCTGGCCTACCTGGTTGTTTTGCGCGTATGTCTGCACAGGCAGCCATTGCAACTATCAAGAACCGTAAAC
>DASXCC010000073.1:0-5632 GCA_036491415.1 Terriglobales bacterium
AATTGTTACTTGTCTCGACCGGTACCGGTACCAGTCCAAAAGCGAACGCGAATTTGCAGCCTGACGATATGAACCTCTTGTACAACGCCGGCTCAATACCATCTGCACTGATGTTTGCAGCGTTGAATGAGCAAGATTTTCTGTGTCGGGTATTCGGCGACTGTTTAGCCGGCTGTGCGCTGGATCGTGAGGTATGGGACATGAAGGGTAAGAGCGGCCCAGCCATGCCTAAGCTATTTACCTATATGCGCTACAACGCTGAGCTCACAGAGGAAGGCCTCGCGCAATTGGGGCTCGCCGACATTAAGCCCGAACATGTACAGGCACTCGATTCGATTGACCATATCACCGAGTTGCAACGCGTCGGACGGGCAGTAGGTGAGCAGGAAGTCCGGGAGAACCATTTTGATCGGTTCTAAATGTGAGAATGCAGGTGTGACCTCATGATAATAGCGCTAGCGGGAAGGCGGGTTGATCCACCAGACGTAGCGGAATCTCGGTTCCCGCCAGAAAAGATTGATATTGTAAAGGAGCGTATCCGGAACCTTTTCAGGGGCCAACACTCGACTACCCTAGTTTGTTCAGCAGCGTGCGGCGCCGATCTCCTTGCGCTGGAAGCGGCACAGGAATTAGAGATGAGAAGGCGAGTCGTGCTCCCATTCACTCGAGATGAATTTCGGCGCACCTCAGTTGCCGACCGGCCTGGCGATTGGGGCAGGTCATTTGATCGAGTGCTAGATGACGTACAGCGTGAAAGAGACTTGGTGTTACTCGGTTACTCGGAGAATGATCCTGCTGCGTATGCAGCGACAAATAGCGCCATTCTCGATGAAGGGACTTTAATCGCGCGTGCAAATGGTCTCGCTCTGACAGCGGTCGTTGTCTGGGATTGCAAATCACGCGGGCCGGACGATCTGACAGAGCAGTTTAAAAAGGACGCGCAGCGGCGTCACTTACCGGTCTTAGAAATCCCTACAGTCGATTAGCCAAGACGTCAGAATGGACCCGGAGAGGCCCAGTCATTCCTCGCCAACAACCCCCGGATCCCTCTCAAGGAATCGTATGGGTACATCCATTCATCATTTCCAAACTAGCTCTTGCCGACCCGTCGGTGAAACGCTAATCTGATTCCCAGATTAGGTGATCTTCAGTAACTATTCTTTGCTGTTTTTAAAGCATCAACGATGCGGTCTCGTTCGAAGCTGGTCGCCCAAGACGTCCCGGCATTAAGGAGGCCTGCCGGAGTATTGTTGAATTTTGACAGCTTGACGGCAGCAATCCTTAGCTTTAAATCGGGCTCTTTAACCCGGCTGATTTCCCATGTCATCCATTTACTCGTTGCACTTTTCGCGCCAACTAGGACCAAGAGATGAGTGGCCTCTTTCATCGTTCGGACAAGCGACTGTTTAATGGTAGCAGCATTCGTACTATCAATTTGCACCGGCCATCAATTTGGTCAGCCATTTAGAAGTGGATAAGACCGGGAGGTAAGCTGACCTTCATGTTTCACTTGTAAACGTTCTAAATCAGGCTATCGCTACACACTATGCCCTCCCGGATACGGCAAGATTTGTTAGCCCCATCCATGTTACTTCATGCACTTGTGCGCCAGATACTACCAAAAAATGAGTAGCCTCTTTTATCATCCGGAGCAGCGGATGAAACCGTTCAGACCCAAGAAAACACTTCTGAGAAGATGGCCCGCTAAAGCTTCTCATATGAACTTGAAAGAGCAAGACGATTCGTCTTTGCATACTGGCTCAACCGGAATATAATCCCGGCGAGGTTTTACCCATGGCCTGCGATGTATTTGTCAGCTATGCCCACCGAGATAACCGCGCGCCTAATGGGTTCCAAGGTTTCATTTCTCGACTGATTCAGTTGATCAAGATCCGTGCTGAGCAGAAATATGGTAGCGACATTGCGTGGTTTTGGGATGATGAGCTGGCCTCGGGAACTCGATGGGAAACCGCCATCTATGAAAATCTAGCTGTTTGCATCGTAAGGGAGAAAGAATCAATAAATCTCTCATGAGGCTTGAACGCCAGGACAAGGTTCACGGTGAAGGGATAGGCTGGCAGTTCGGCCCGACCCCGCTACGCAAGAGTATTGATCTCGAAAGAGTAAAGTCACATTGAATTCGAGCACTAGATGACAATTCTTCTCGAGGGCAAGGATTTGATTGATTTAGCTGAACATTCTATTCCTCTGTCTCTTGCCGAATTCCGTGACATCATCGAGTCGAGAGGGCATCAAATTGTCCTGTCTTATACCAACGTGAGAGAGCTTGCCGCTCCCATGGTAACCACAGGAGACATCTTAAAGGTACATCGGTTGCTCCATGCGATTGAAACATTGCCAGTTCGTTATATTCGCGAAGGGTTTATCAGTGACAATGAGATGAGAGAGGCTGCTGGTGCCTTTGAGGCAGGCAAAGAATACCCGCCAATTGATCCTTTTGTGAGACGGTGGGATTACACGTTTCATGAGGGTGAATCTCCAGCCTATCAATACATTGGTTACTCAATATTTGAGATCATTTATTCCATTTATCGCAAACAACCTGGTTTTCTTTTACGAGAATCGCTCCTAGCGACTGCCTTCTCGGGTAATCTCGTGCCTCAAGATCCCAATGACGAACCTGCGTCGGAGTTATTGGAGCGCATAAAAGCCCAACGACTAAAACAGGTTCCGAGCAAAGCGACAGCTCGGAGCAGCAAACTGGCAAGGCGAACTTCGATAGCGGCGGAGGCGACATGAATGAGGAGATTATTCTGAATCTCTGGTACGTCGTGGATGATCATGGAATGATTTATTCGTTACGCGCTCGGTGCTATATCTGCACCGGCATTGACGAGGACAAACTCGCGATGTTGCGACGTTTTGCGGTGAGCGATTATCAAATTGCGCAGATGTTCCCGATACCGGATCGATTCCATACGACGATTGTTGAAGGGGACACTAAGCGGAAACTTGCGGTAGTGGGGTTGGATTCGTTGGAGGCGACCGGCGGCGTAATGATGCTATTTGAGGATGTATTGGTAGCGCTGGAGAATTCGCTACCGACCACGACAAAGCTTTCTATCGGACGTGAGCCGCTTGTTTGTATAACGCCGCTCATCGCAGATGACAACAATCAGCTCACCCCGAAGACTTCCCCCCGAAAGGCTCTCTAATGCCAAAAGAATCCAAAGGCACCACAATATCTGGATTCGTGAACGTTCATGGACAGGTAACCATACGTAACACCGGCGCACCTGGAAGTGATCATCTCCAGTACGTCTATCAGCTTGCGTGTTCCCACTGTGGCCACAATTATGGCGCAAATGGCAGTGATATCCATGAGAGGCGATGCCCAAGGTGTCAGGGGGGCGCTCAAGGTATGGACTCGAAAGGTAATCTGCAATGGCTGACGCAACACTTCTGACATGGGGAAGCAGAATTACGGTGGGCCAAGTTAAAGCCTGGATTGCTGGATCAGACAGAGACGCGATTGCGGATTTTCTCGCGGATCGCTTTACGGAAAGATATTTCACCTTCTCTAGACGGAAAATCTACCAGTGGTTTCCTGTTAATAGATGTCTCCTGTCTAGTCATCGAAGCCCTTGAATCTTACCGGCAGGGCTGGTAAAGTTCTGAGCGGCTGCGGTGGGGCCAGGAGGCGGGGCGATCACCTGGGCAGAAAGCACTCGTGCTTCGGCTCTTACCGTGCTCGCGGTTGCTCTGCTCCGTGCGATAGCCACCACGGCTTCCGCAGCGGCAGGCGGATGCGGCGGACTGTTCGTGCCATTCATGGTAATCGGCGATCTCGGGGGGCGCGTGTTCGCACCGTCACTTGGAGTACAGGACGATCTTGCTGGTGCGGCCGGTGCCGCGGGCGGGATCAGCGGAGGTTATCATTTACCTTTCACCGCGCTCGCGTTGGTTCTCGGCTAAGGCGGCCCAAAGCTCGCGATGCTGACTTGCCGGCGACGGTCGCCGCTGCAGCCTTGGCCGGCAGGGGCGCAGCATGGCTGCTGGATCGAATGTTGGGCTCTGGCTCCGCCATTGAATATAGGGCTTACCCACCCCAACAGTGACTTCAAATACTTTCTGACGCTTGCCGCGTCAGAATCGTTCGATGTTGTAGACGCTACCCACCAGCCCTGCGGATAAATGGCTTTGTCCACCTTTGAGAGAAGGCGGAATGGCTCTCTGAATACCTAATCACATTTCCCCTGTTAACTGCTGTTCGCTTCCCTGATACTCGAATTAAAATCCCTGTTCGGTTGCGTCCCTGCACCCTCGCGAGTATCGGCTAAGTTGCCGGAAATGCTAATGATGGAGGGCAGTGGTCGACAAAATCGAGCTCAGAAGTACACATTTTCCCTGTATTTTTCCCTGTTAACGGGAATTCATGCAGAGACAGGGTTCGCAACAGACTGCATCCACCGCCATTCAGTCTGCAGCTCAGAGAATTGTTCTCTGATTCGTTGCGAATCGCCGCTTTCCGGGCCTTTTCTCGCTGTCCCAAAATCAAAATGGGTACCAGAGCAGCACGGATACCTACGTTTTGGAGCTTTTTCTCTGGTAGGCAAATCGGCAGTCCACTTTTCGACACCGAAAGTGCCGTTAAATCGAAAAGTTAGAGAACAGTTTAGCCTTAGGGAACACGAAGAATGGGGTCGGACCGGTAATGCGATGCTCTAATCGCGGTTCCGCAGTAGAATATCTGCACACTTCAGTCATCTCACGAGGATTCATGGCATCGGCCGGCGCCGCACATTCAATTGGCTCAATAGTTAAAGTTCGAGGCCGTGATTGGGTTGTTACTGGCCCGATGCGACGTCGTGGGGTCCACTGGCCGACTTATCATTGCCAGTTCGCTTGAAAAATCGGGTGTCGCTTTATAAAGGACAGACCGCCTCGCGGCGGTCTGTCGCGAATAGAGTCGCGATCTCACTACGCTGCCTTGTTCTTTTGAACTGCCGCCGCGGCTTTTCGGATCAGTTCGATGACTACATCCGGCTTAGAGAGCATGGGAACGTGGCTGCTTTCCACTTCTACCACGGTCGCTCCCATGCGTTTCGAGACCCACCGTTGGAGATCGGGATGAACGGTATGGTCTTGCAGGCACAAAATGTACCAACTTGGCTTCGACTTCCATGGGGTGCTCTTGATTTTTTGTTGCTGGAATAGGTCGGCGATAGGCGGAAAATGGGTGGCCCAGACGAGCTTCTGTTCTGGCTCCGAAAGGTCTCCGCAGAAAAACTCAGTCCCGTTCGGAAGCATCCAAGCGTACCCGTCCACTACCTCCACGCGAGAGAAGATATCCGAGGGATACTTGTTGAGTTGGTCCTGTACCGTCTCGCCGACATCCGGGGCGACTGCTCCAATGTAGACGAGGCCGGCTACGCGATCATCGACGCCCGCGGCCGTAATGGTAGCGCCGCCGTAGGAGTGCCCGACGAGGAGAACGGGGCTGCCAACGCGGTTTAGCGTCCGCTTAACCATAGCCACGTCCTCTTCAAACGATTCCAGACTATATTGAACAGCGATCACCTCATGCCCGTCTGCTTGCAATGCGGGAATGACCTTGTTGAAACATGAGCCATCAGCCCAGATGCCATGGCAGAATACGATGGTAGGCTTG
>DASXCC010000074.1:0-30886 GCA_036491415.1 Terriglobales bacterium
AAATCCAATAACGTTTCGCTGAACTCACTTTATGAACTGCGGTTGTTTCAATTGTTCCCGTGCTAGAGCAGGTTGATTCTTCCCAAGCGGAGAGTCTTTTGCGAGACAACATCCAAATGCAAAATGATTTAAAAGCTAATCCGGGAGGAATGAGCGTCTTCGAACCTCAATATAACGGCGGGAAAGGCGAGGTGGCACGTAGTACCAGCGTCTCCCTCAGCGGCAATACGGGTATAAATCAGGTAGAAGCGACGCGCACAGAAATGCAACGCCGCGAGGACGCGATACAGGAGGAGGCTGCTCAACATCCGCAACAGGCAATCGCAGACGCTCTGAGCTTGCCAATTACAGGAGTGGGACCGTATGACTCTCCGCGCGCGCAAGCATTGCAAGACATCGCGAATCACGTGAAGAAGCAAAATTCCACGGCGGCAAAATCGGCGCTGGATGAACTTATGAAGATCGCCGACCAACTTTCCGATCAACAGGTGCAGTACCTGATTCGACCACCGCAAATCTATATGGAAATTGGCGATCCGGACGATGCGAAGAGTGCGGTGAAGGTGCTGGCCAAAAAAGCCGAGGCCGCTTATGCCCTGGATACTGATGCGGATGATCCGAATATAGCTTTTAAAGGAGATTGGCCCTCTACCGGTCTTTGGCAACAGTGCGTGAAAACCGCGGCAAAACTTTCTCCGCAGCTGGTGCAGGACATCATTACCGGAATTCCTGACTCTGATATCGTTGCTTTTGAAAAAGTTGGTTACGCCAAAACGCTGCTGGGAATTAATTTTGGATATTCGGTGGCAGTCAATCGCAAGAACAGCAACTTTAATATGATGAACGATTCGAATTAGCGACGTTACGGACTGCTCATTTCCCTCGCCCATTTAATGGCCTGCCAATAGGCCTGTGCGACGTCGGCTTCATCGAGATGCAGCTGCTTTTGTAGCGCCACAGCCTGCTCCCACTCTCCGGATTCACGCGCCAGCATCAGTTGATAGACGGGGCGCAGAATGCTTACGCCTCCAGACAGCACGGCCTTTGTTTCATGATCGAGCGGAATCATTTCCACGATTCTGGTCATGGGCAGTTCCAGCAAAGCGTCCATCACGGAAAGCAATCCCATAAAAAATAAATCGGAGTCGCCATGGGTAATCTTTGGGGCAAGCAACTCACAAAAACGCGCGCGCACCAGCGCGCTTAGTACAAGCTCGCTGGATTTATTTTTGCCGGCGCCAATCATGGCAATAAGCCGCACCCACTTCCGCACCTCGCGCTCTCCCAGCAGGGAAAGTGCATGGCGCACGGAATGAATCTCCATGTTGAAAGAAAAAGCCACGGAATTCATATAGCGCAACAGGCGATAACACAACGAAGCTTCGCTCTTGATGACATTCTCAATTTCTTTATGATTGAGTTCGGGCTGCGAGACAGCCTGAAGCATGCGCAAGTAACTCATTTGGTTGACGGGAATTTCCTTGGTGCTCACCACTTCCGGCCGCTGGAAAAAATATCCCTGAAAATAAAGAAATCCGGCATTGCGTGTTTCGACAAATTCCTGCCAGGTTTCCACCTTCTCCGCCAGCATGCGGCAACGCCATGGCCCGTATTTTTTGACCATCGCGGCCCTTTGCGCCGGCGTCGTGTTGCGGACGTCAACTTTAATGATGTCGGCAAAATCTGTGAGCGCCCCCCGTGGATCATTTTCGACGAAATCGTCCAGCGCGATCATGTACCCGTTTTCTTTGAGACGCTGGCAGGCAGCCAGCACCTGGTCGTCCGGTTCGACAGTTTCAAGGATTTCCGCGACGGTATGACTGGAAGGCAAAATCATCAGAAAGTCACGAACCAGAACGTCGCGAGTACAGTTCACGAAAGCGCGACGGCCTCCGCACAGTACGTCCAAACCAAGCAGAAGCGAACTGTCGAGGGTGCTGCGCGCAGCGGCTTCCAGATCTTTCGCGCGGAAATAATTTTCTACGCCATCGCGAAACAGCAATTCATAGCCAAAAACCTGCTCTTCGCGTGTGAGGATCGGCTGCCGGGCCACGAAACGTGATCCCGGCCTTAGGGGTAGATTGTCGTCGACCGTGCCAAGTTGTGGAGCGCTGCCCATGCAGGCACTATCGACAGGCTGGGGCAAATCCTTACGGAGATTATGTTAAGAGGTTGCAAAGGCAAGATTTGTATTTTCTAACTTGCCTTTGCGAAAGTGATTGCTTATTGAAATTCTTTATTGAACTGTCAGTGCAATCGTCGTGGTCCTCGTCGTAGTCCCGTCTGTTGCGATCACACTGATCGTGGCGCTGGTGCTGGTTGTACCGGAACCACCAGTGCCGGTGGTCGAGGAAGAGCTAGAGCTGCCTCCGCCGCAACCAACCCCTGTGACCAGGAAAGCTGCGAGACAGAAGATGAGCAAACCATTCCGTTGTTTCGACGGGAATACAAGCAAGCAGATCGAAACAATGCCAAGACCTGCAGTGCCTGCCAGCCAATTCATGGAATGACGATTGTCCGCGGATGTTTTGATGAGGGCACTGCCTGAGGTCGTCGCAATGTTCAGGGTCGAACTTGCGCTCGTCGTTGTACTGTCTAAATTCACGGAAGCGGGACTGACAGTGCAGGTCGCGCGTGTGCTGCTCGAAGTGCAAGTAAGATTCACCGTACCGCTGAAAGCATTTGTCCCTGTAATCGTTAGCGCGGTTGTAGTCGGTTGGCCGCCGACGACACTCAAGGTTTCCGGATTGGAAGCAACAGAAAAGCCACTGAATATAGGAAACGCATTCGCGAGTGCAGAGGCATCCACAGACCCCAGCCCTGTGACCTGGTCATAACCAGCGGTCGCGCTAAATCCGATGGTTCCACCGCTCGCGCATCCCGTGGTTCCCATGGTGCAAGGAACTTTGTTGTCTCCAGTTGTAATGTCATGAAAGACGGAGGGAGTGGTTGACGCCAAGCCATAAAGCACAGGATTGATGTTCCCTAATCCAATGGAGTTTGTTGCCTGATTGATCAGAGCCACGATGCCCGCAAAAGTAGGCGCACCTACAGAAGTTCCACCGACTACGGTCAAACCACCGCTGCCGTCCCGGAATCCGGTCGTGCAGCTTCCTTGCGAGCAAATCAAATAACCGTCGTGGTCCGCGGAGGCGTTCAGCGCGACATCGGGCACATCGCGTTTTCCATCGGCTGGAACGCCGGTTCCCGTCTGCCAACTTGGCTTCGCATAAAAGATGCTGGCCCCGCCACCGGTAGAGGATAACGTTCCACCTGCCGCGATGTCGTTCGCGGTATCGTTCCACGCCATTTCCGGGATGTAGGAAAGTGCAGAAGAAAGGGTGTCGGTGCTGCCTGTGGTTCCACTCCAAAATGCAGTGCTACCTGCATTTGTATTGGGGGCAGTTCCAGTTACGCTACCCGCAGCATCACCGTTGAACTCTGTTCCACCGACACCTGTCACTTCGGGAATGCTGGCTGGAGCATCGACCGCCAAGCCTTGCGTGGCGGATGTTCCCGTATCGCAGTCCGCAGCGCCGTCATCGCCTGAAGCAGCGATGAGCGTTTGGCCTTGCGTGTTCCCCTGCTGTACCCAGGAACGGATAATGTCAACACTCATCTTTGTCAGACCCGCCTCGCAAAATCCATAGCTGGTGCTGATTACAGGCGCAACGTTGTTATCAAAGGCGTAATTCAACGAATTGAAGACGTTCTGCGAGGTACTGGTGCAGGTTTTTCCTGTATCCACGCCGGTGAACACGAAGATAATGCTGGCGTTCTTCGCTACCGCACCTGACCATTCCACGTCAAGGTCGGCTTCGCCGATGTCGCCAGAACAAGTTGTGCCTGTACCGCTGCCGGGAATCAGCAACAGTGTCGGATCATTTTTCGCAAGTCCCGAAGCGGTACGGAATGCTTCCATGTCGGTGACGGCAATCAAAGTTTGACCGACGATCGCGATCTTCTGGCCAGTACCGTCGTTGCCTGCGGTATAAAGAGGTTTTACGTTGTAGATGGTCGCGAAATCCCCGGGCGCGATGAAATGATTACCGGAAACGCTGGATGTAAAGTTGGGACGAACAGTTCTGAAAGTGTTGTGCGCCTTGGGACGGAAATTATCCAGACCGCGAATTCCCAAAACCATATTGGCCAGCGCCAAAGGAACATTGGGCGCGGATGCATTGGCGTACTGCAGATTGCCGTTGATCGCGTAATTGTGCAGCTCCGTATGGAAGGCATACTCCACCTGCCCGGCCGTTCCGGTAAAGAAAACTTCATTGCCTCCACGGGCAACGCGGGACACGGTGAGACCCTGTGCCTGCAACCAAGATGCGACCTTGGCAATGTCGCTCTTGCTCATGCCGAAGCGGTTGGCATATTGCTCTGGAGTCAGCCATTTGTGGTAACTGGGAGAAGATAAATTCTGCTGCGCGGCCAATAGCTGGTTCAAATCGGCCTGTTGCGTCGCAGACAATTTAAAAGCGATCGACCCGCTGATTTTTTCGTCGGTGGCAGTTCTTCCTTTATCAAATTCCGGACGCGCGAACGGATGCACATTCGCTTTAATCGGAGCCCACTGCGAGGAATCAATTGCCTGCGAAATTCGGCTTTGTGGGGCGGCGGCCCATGCGGAGATCGCAAATACCGTCAGAACACAGAAAAATGCCTTCTTGAGCAAACCACTCAACACGCTGGTCATAAATGGGAGGGACTCCGTTCAAACTCTTTGTGTATTTCTAAATGGATTCAGAGTACCCCGTCTCGGGATGTACGGGGCAGATAACATAAGTGCATAGCAGATTTACATAACGGTTACCGAGCAGGTCGCGCTCATGCGATCTTAATGCATGATTTAGTGGGAATTACGCACCATTCCGTCCGGGCAAGCCGTTTATCACTTCTCACAACAGACGACTTTTTTGACGAGAAGTTTACATGTCTCTATAAATCCCGATCCTGATAAATATAGATCTGGATGAATCAGGAATAGAGGACCAAATAAAAAAAGGCCGTCGTTTTTGCGACGGCCTTACTTAGTGTTGTTACTGGTTAGATTAGATCAAAACTCAAATTTCAACTGGAGTTGGATTTTCCTCGGGAACAGCAGGTAACCTCCGCCGCCTCCAGTGGTGAAATTGAGATACTGGACTCGGCCGAAGTTTCCGGGCACAACTTGACCCGAGCCATTCAAATGGTCAGAGTCATTCGCACCGAGATCCGCTGGACGATTGAAGATATGGCGGTTGAAAGCGTTGAGGAAACTCACCTGCAATAGTAAGTCTTTCGACTCACCGATTTTCGTTCGCTTAAGCAGGTTAAAGTCTTCACTCATATATGGCCTCATTCTTATGTCGCCGTCCACGCGAGGAAGCGTGCCGAAGGCATAAGCGCCACGAGCAGTCACGTTGGCCGCGGAGTTGGGGTCATCAAATGCCGCTCCGCTCAAGCCTGAAGTGTCGACCGGATTGAACATGCTATCCGTGATCGGGTTAAAGTGTCCGCTCTTCCAAGCCGGGCTAAGAATGGAACTGCCCGGAACTTGATCGTAGCGAATGCAACCAGAGAAAGCAGGAACGCCTGTCGCGCAACCGAACGCGATTGGCTGTCCGCTTTCGTAACGCTGCACGCCGCTGACCGACCATCCACCGAGGACTTTGTCAGCAGCATTACTCCCTGCCAGATATTTCTTTCCTTTGCCAACCGGCAGTTCATAGATGTAGCTAACCACGAAGTTCTGTGGAAGGTCCTGGTTACTGATGGCCTTGTCACCGTCTTTATTGAAGACGTTCTGCGGCGCACCGCCCTGATGCAACGTTGCAAAGAATGGCAACGCAGCGTCAGCGTTTGTAAGCGTCTTCGACCAGGTGTAAGAAGCCATCAGGTTCAGACCGTTGTGGAAACGGCGCTGCAAGCTGGCTTCGAGAGCGTTGTAGGTGGATTGTCCCAAGTTCTCCAACGCACCGTCGGTATTGAAACCGAAGTACTGCGGGAACGGAACGAGCGCTTGCGCTGCGATCAGATTTCCCGGGAACCCTGCATACGGCGCATTGATGCCAGCAGCGGCTGCCTGCGGAGAACTGATGAGATCAAGCAAAGTTGTTCCCAAGGAGAAGAACTTTGGATCAAGTGTGTTGACTGCGTCATAGTTGGAACGCAGGTTGGTGGAGTGCTGTCCAACATATGCGACATCGGCAATCAAATCGGTTGCGAGTTCGTGTTGAATTTCGACGCTCCAGTTCTGGATCATCGGCGGCCGGCCATACGAACGATCCGTAAATTGCGGGCCCTGGAAATTCAACTGCGTTGGGTCGAGGTTTGGAGGAAGCGAAAAAGCCGGCACTCCGGAATCGATCGAGAATGCGGGATCGAAACCGTTCAGGCTGTTGAACGCCGGATTGGACTGGAAGCCTGTGCGGTTAAAGCCACCGAAATCGGCGTATTGCAAGGCGCCGTAGATGATTCCGTATCCACCACGGAATACTGTCTTACCGTGAAACATGGTCGGCGACCAAGCTAAACCTAAGCGGGGACCGAAGTCCTTGAACCAGGTATCCGCCCAGCGCTCATTGGTATTGCCGTTTCTTCCACTTCCCTGGCCGGCAAATTCCAGAACGCCCGGCAGGTTGCCAGCGCCCGGATTCGGAGCGGTCAGATTGATGTTGGAAGTATCACCATTCACTTCTTTCTGCGGCTGATCAATTTCATACCGCATGCCGTAGTTCACAGTGAGCGTAGGCGTGAGCTTGAAGCTGTCCTGGACGAAACCAGCCCAGTAACTTCGCGTCCACCGCGCCTGACTGGCGTACGCAGACAGGTTGGCGCTGGTTGGATCTCCGAGAAGAAGGCTGGCGATGCCGTTGCCGCTGAGGTTAGAAGTGGCAGCCGTGCCGGCTGTCGGGCCGTGATCGAAGTTGAAAGTACCGCTGGTGTTTTGGAAATTCAACGGCGAGTACTGTTGGTACCAGTCTTCGAACCCAAACCTGAATTCGTGCTTACCATGCACCCAGGTAAAAGTGTCAGCAAAGCGGAAACCGTTGTCGATGGTGTCACCGTCGACGTTGTCACCAAAGCTCGTGGCATCAGAATTGTTGATGCCCGGGAACATTGGGCCACTGGTTCCAGCGATGCCTAACTGCGCATCCCAGTCCGTCCCTTTACCCAGCTTTACGCCCGCGCCGACGTTCTTGCTGTTGGTGCGGTTGTAGCCAAGGTTCAAGTGATTCAGCATCGTTGGGCTAACCGTGTAGTCATAGCCGAAGCGAATGTAGTGTGTACCGAAGAACTGGTCACGACCAAATCCCGCAGGACCATCGAAGATGGGGTTGGTTGAAATGCGAACATTTTCGCGGGAATTATAAGTGAAATATGCTTTGCTTTTCTGCGAGATGTTCTGGTCGACACGAAACGTGGTGGTCGTATCGAGAATTGGGAAGCTGAACGGGAATGTGAAGTTGTTAATCAGATCGCCGTTCTGCGGAGCAGGATAGAACGACAGAATGTTCTGCCCTACATTTGAGAACCGGTTCGTGGGAACGATATTGCCGGCGCTGCCCGCTTCATTCATGAACGCCGTGCGGCATTCCACGCCGCCTACCGTCTGCGTAGTTGCAGGGTCAAAAACTTCACCCTGGAAAATCGACGTTCCATCGCAGGGGTTGGTCCCTAATACGTTGGCCGTGTTCAGTTGAGCAGTGAAATCTCCGCCCAGTTCCGCAGCCGTGGGAACGGTAGTGGTGGAAACTCCGCCCTGCGTCTGCCGGTATTGTTCCCAAGAAAAGAAGAAGAAAGTTTTGTCTTTTCCGTTGTAGAGGTGAGGGATCACGACCGGTCCGCCGAGCGTTACGCCGTAATCGTTTTGCCGATCCAGCGGGCGCTGTGCTGCGGCGCGCTGATCCGCTGTCGGGTTCTGGGAGAGTACAAAATTGTTGCCCCAGAAGTTGGCATCGAGATCTTCGTTGCGGAAGAGGTCGTAGGCCACACCGTGATAGCTGTTGGTCCCGCTCTTTGTATTAAAGCTCTCAATGCCGCCGGTGGTGCGTCCGAACTCAGCAGGAAGAGTCGAGGTGATGACCTTGAATTCGCTGAGCGCTTCGACCGAAGGCGCGGTTTCATCGAATGACGAACCGTTTTCCGATCGCGTGGTGCCTGCACCGTCGAGAAGAACTTCGGTTGCGTAATTCTGACCGCCGGTGATCTTGGACTCGAACGTTCCGCCATTGCCGGAGTCAGAACCCGGGCCGACAGCCCCAGGCGTCAGGAATACAAACGCTTCAGGAGACCGCATGGCTTGGACTGTGCTTCCTAATGCGAGAGGAAGGTCCAGGGTCTGCTTCTGCGTAATGACGCTTCCAATGTCTTCGCTCTCCGATTGAACTCGAGGAGCGTCGGCATTGACGACGACGTTTTCGCTGACCACACCAGCCTGCAGGTTAATGTCGAGAGCGCTGGTTGTCGCAACCTGAACCAGTACGCCTTTGAGTTGGATGGTACGAAATCCATCCGCCGTAGCGGTGACGTCGTAGGTTCCGATGCTTAAGTTAGGAAATCGGTAAGAACCTGCGCTACTCGATATCGTTTTGTAGGTAGCGCCCGTGGAAATGGCTGTCGCTGTGATTTTTACATTTGGGACTACGGCACCGGAAGGATCCAAAACGTTTCCGGCTATGGAACCTTGGTTAGTTTGTCCAACAGCGAGGCCGAGCGTCATTGCCATAACCAGCGCAAATTGCAACGGGCGGCTGCCAATAAAACGGAAGCACCATCGAACTAAGTGATTCATGCTACTTTCCCTCACCCTCAAGAATGGAAAATCGGGCAGCCTTTTATGGGACTGCCCCAGTACTTGCATCGCTGAGCTGAATGTTTCGGGCTGATTTGTGAATTGCCCTGGCAAACCGCTCGTACATCCAGCAAACGTTTACTTCGCTTGCCTTTGTGCGCTCCCCGCGCGTTTACTTCTACAATCAAAACTTTTTCTGAACTTCTAATGCCCCAAAACCACTGCTGTAGTGTTGCCCCAAAAAACTACTGCTGCTGTATTGCGTCCTGCCCCATCTGACTGGAACGTTTTAACTTGTCCTGAAGCTTTTGTGCCTGGTCCGCGTCGGCCTGCTGCTTTAGACGCATGAAAGAATCCAGTGCCGCCCGCGATTCCTGCGGATGCTGGGTTCGCCGATATAACTGCGCCAGCTGATAGTAAGACAGGCGCAAGGTTTCGCTTTCATTGTTCTGTCCGGAATCGGCAACCGCCGACTGAAAGTTCTGTATTGCCACCTCGGAATTCCCCATCTGCGCCTGGGCCCGCCCTAATTGATAATGAGCATCCGCGGAATGTGGCTCCTGCTTTAAAACTTCTTCCAGCAGTTGTGTCGCGACTTCCGGCTTCGATCGCTCGATGCTTACGACGGAAAGCTTATACATCGCGGTGACATTTTCCGGGTCTTGCTGCAATTCGCTTTGGAATTCCGCTTCCGCTTTGTCCAATTGATTTTGTTTCCAGTAAATGTCGGCCAATTCTTCATGAAGGCCCGGCTCATCAGGCTTTAAGCGAATGGCCTCTTCGCATTCATTAATGGCGTCTCCGTAGCGCTCGGCATCGGTAAAGGACTGGGCGAGAACTTCATGTACACGCCACGAATTCGGCGCCGTCTTGTACATATGTTCATAGCTGTCTTTGGAGATCAGCATATGGGCGCGGCCCCGATGATAAAGAATGTCTACGTCGTTGGGCTTTAACTTGGCAGCCTTATCTAAACTTTCGCCAGCTTCTTCAACTTTGCCGGCCGCCAGCTCTGCTACTCCGAGCCACATGTATGCGTTTGCATTCTGGGGATCGAGAAGGGTTTCCTTCTTGAGCAAACTGATCGCTCCGTCGTAGTCATTGCTTCGATAATTAGCGATTCCCGCAAACATATTGGCGCCGTGCAAACCGGGCCGCAGCTTTAATGCATGACGCAGAGACTGGGAAGCCTCATCCCACTTTTTCTGTTGGATCTGAACCAGGCCAAGATTGAAGTATGCCTCGGCAAAATCGGGACGCAATCGGGCTGCCTGGGTAAACGAAACGGCGGCATCATCCCATTGGCCCGCTTGCATTGCCTGCACTCCTTGGTGAAACGTTTTCTCGAAAGTTTCCTGTTGGGCGGAAGCTGAAACAACAAAAAACCCGCAAAACAGAACTGAAAAAGTTAAGCAGGAAAGGCAGAAACGCTGAAAATACGATTGCATTTGCCTACTCCACCCGGGGAACGTCGCAAACTGTACTATTTTGTAAAGATTATTGTCAAGCAAATTAGGCACTGAATGTAGCGTTTCGAGTAATCGTTTTCTCATGATTTTCTACTGCGATTTCAGAAACTTGAGAACCATTGGTGAAGAGGACTTTCTGCGACCGGCTATTCAGCAACTAAAACGGTTTAGAATTGAAAATCCGACTATGTATGAGTGTGAGAATCGAGGTCTTTCCCCTCTTCCACGGTGAAAAATCGATCCACAGCTGGCAAGGTTAAGTTTTGCACAGCCCCGCTCGGCCAGTGAATTTCGACTTTGTCCACTTTTGCGCTGACTCCCAGTCCAAAATGCGGTCGCGGATCATTGCAGGAGGCGAAACTGCCTCCGCTCAAAACATCCGCTCTTTGTCTTATGCCACCGGCCGTCAGATAGACGGTCGCTCCCACTGCATCACGCGGACTTTTCGCGCCGCCAATCAATTTCAGCCCGACCCAGTGATTGTCTTCTTTGGTGACGTTTCGCAGAAGCCCAGGAACACCCTCCAGCTGGTTGATGACGACATCGATTTTTCCGTCGTTGAATAAATCGCCGAAGGCAGCGCCGCGTCCGGTAAAGACTTCCGCCAACCCACTTCCGGTCACCGCAGGCATGACTTCAAACTTTTTCCCGCCCAGATTGTGAAGGAGCACGGCGCGCTGCGCAAATGTAGTTCCCCATCCGGCATTGTCGACCTGCGGATAAACGTGTCCATTCACCGCCAACAAATCCTTCCACCCGTCATTGTCGAAATCTAAAAATCCAGTGCCCCATCCGAGGAATGGAATCGTTACTTCCGCAACGCCGGCTTGATAACTAATCTCTGTGAAGTTGGCGTCGCCATCATTGCGATAGAGCGGATTGTAGTCGTCGGAAAAAACTGTGTTGTAGAGATCGAGCCGGCCGTTGTTCAAGTAATCGCCAATGGCAATTCCCATGGAAGCCGTCTCGCGTCCGTCTTCGTTCAGTGCATACCCGGAGACATAACTGTCATCTTCAAACGTTCCGTCGCCTTTGTTGATGTACAGATAATTCGGCGTGGAATCATCCGCCACCATCAGGTCCGGCTTGCCGTCGTTGTTGACGTCGGCAAAGATTGCGGTGAGTCCGTAGTACGCGTTGCGGTCCGACACGCCCGCTTTTTCGCTGACATCCGTAAAGGTGCCGTCTCCGTTGTTGTGAAACAGATGATCGTGCTCCCCTTGCAAGCCGCGTGGGCCGCACATTACATTGATGCCGCGAAATTCGCAGGTAGCAAACTTCACCGCTGCGGAACCTGCTGCCGGAGGATGATCGAGGTCGAAATGTACATATCCGGGAACGAAGAGATCAAGGCGGCCGTCGCCGTCATAATCGCCAAACGTTGGACCTGTTGACCAAGTGCCGACGGTCACTCCAGCCTTTTCCGCGAAGTCGGTGAAGGTCCCGTCGTGATTGTTGTGGTACAGCCGGTTCTTGCCGAAGTTGCTGACGTAGATATCGGGCCATCCGTCATTGTCGTAATCGCCGATGGCAACGCCAAAACCCCAACGGTCGTTAGTGACGCCGGCTTGTGCGGCGACATCGGTAAAGGTCCCGTCGTGATTGTTATGGAAGAGCGCGGCATGGGGAGGCGTAGCTTTTCCTGACATCGCTTCGTACGTCGATCCATTCACGAGATAGATGTCGAGCCATCCGTCGTTGTCGTAGTCGAGCAGTGCCACGCCCGAGCCGACAGTTTCTAAAATGAATTTTTTGTCCGGCGTGCCGGAGAGATGATGCCACTTTGTGAGGCCGGCTTTTTCCGCGACATCCTGAAAAACAACCGGGCCAGAATCCACAAATCCGCCGGCGGTGATGGGACGCTTCTGCGTATCAAGGACCGGCGCGTAAACGCCTCCGGTGGAAACAGCTCCGTTCTGTTGCGGAGGCTGTTCCGGGCGGGCTTCGGTCTGCGCAGGTTGCGATTGCGCAACCAGAACGGCGGCAGAAAAAATCAGTCCCAGCGATAAGGCCAAAAAAGAGATAGGTTCAGCAAATCGAAGCATGTGCATTTATACCAGCGCGCCAGAAATGTGAGCTACGAATGCCCTAGCGCCAGTTCTTTAATCAGCTCCGTTTCCTTGGTGTTGTAGGGTCTTCCGTCTTTGTGAAAGATGTCATGGAACCACGGCGAAGGCTCCGCCGTGTACTTTTTCGTCCATGAATCCCACGGATAAATTGTTTGCGATTTGCCGCTGACAAATCCCCAGTTATAAGCGCCTACATGTTCTTTTTTCAGCAAAGGCAGAATCGCCTGAAAGGTGCTGCCGCGCGGACGAGCCATATATTCCGTGCAAATGAGCGGACGTTTGTATCGCCGCAGCATATCAATGCGCTTTTGCATTTCTTGCGGTGGATCGTAGTCGTGAAACGTGATGACATCGGAATTATCCAACTGGAATCGGGCCATCGCGCTCAAGGTGGCATCGCTCGTCCAATCCCCTTGCCAGACGCCGCTGGTCAGCGGTTGCGAGGGCTTCGCTTCGCGCGCCCATTGCCATTCGAGTTTCAATAACTGCAAAGCAACTTCGGCTTTGTTGGGAAGTTCGCCCTGATTCAATGAACTTCCGTTATCCGGCTCGTTCATCAGGTCCCACATCAATACGCGATGATCGTTGGCCAAATGGCCAATCACGCCTTGGATGTATGGCTTCAGCACTTTGTCCCACGAGCCCGGATCTTTGAGGACCGCGGCGCCGGGAGCCTGCACCCAGCGTGAGTTGTGCACATGCGGAATGGGATCGGGCTGCTTGCCGGGCTTGGGATTTGCATCCCAAACGGAATCCAAAAGCACGAATGTAATCCGAATGTGATGCTTGTCGGCAACTTCCAGGAATTGATCGATACGATGCAAAAATCCCTGGGAATCTTCCTGCCACGGAATGTCATGCAGAAAAACGCGCATCGAGTTCATGCCGATCCCCTGCGCCCAACCGAGTTCGCGATCGATGGTGATCAAATCAAAAGTGTCGGCCTGCCACATTTCCAGCTCATTCACGGCTGTGCTGGGAACGAAGTTGCTGCCGAGCGGCCATCCCGCTTTTTCATACCATTGATTGGCGTGCTCCGTCGACCAGCGTTGCGCGCTCGCCAACGAAGTAAAGCTGCAAGCCAAAAGCGCGAGTAACACTACCCATTTTGATCGCATGTCCCAAACTCCCCTGTCATTATGCCAGCGTCAATTCCAATTTTGTGACCGAAGCCGCAGGAAATTGGAAGCCAAGCATTCCATTTTTCGCTTCCGCAGTCGCGATCTTCGGCTTGACTACATCGCGGTCGGTAAACGTGTTGTGAGCATGGATGTCGGAATTCGTAAGAACGGTAGCAATGGCGGATTGAATTTTTGCGCCGCGGATTGCAACTTCGGTATCACGAGGATCATTCACGCTCGGGTTGACAACGGTGAGGACAAGGTTCTTGTCGTGTAATGATGCCGAACCTTTGAGTCCCCAGAATGATGAGGGTTTGCCGTCGCGATCATAGCTGACATTCGGAGCAGAAAATTCCGCGCGTAGTGCCTGCCCGCCCTGGTGCGCGGCGTACATCTCAAAAAGGTGTCCGACAGGCGTGACGCAGAACTTATCTTCGTGCGCCAGGTACAAACTGTTCAGGCAGTTGATGAGTTGCGCGCAGTTTGCCATGGCAACTTTTTCCGGATTGCGATTGAAGATATCGAGCGTCATGCCGCTGAAAATTGCGTCCCGCAACGTGGACATTTGCTCGAGCTGGTCCCCATGGGTCAATTCCGTGCCGGGCCGGTACCAAGGACCCCATTCATCCACAATCAACTTCACGAAGTGCTGGGGATCCTGTTCGCTCATGATCTGCCAATGACCGTCGATCAGCCCCTGCATGCGGTCGCCTTCTTTCAGCAGCTCGTACCAATCCACGGTTTCAAATTTCATCGCGTCGCCTTTGCCCTCAATCCAGTTATCAGTTTTGCCTCGGCTCAGGTTCCACGCATAGTGATGCAGCGCCCATCCGTAAATGCCTCGGAGTCCGTTCAGATCCTTGCGGGCAATTTCTTCGAAGAAGCCACGCGTCCAATTCCAGTTATCTACGTTCGGGCCGGATGCTATGAACGAAAGCGGTTTGTGGTAGTCGGGCACCCAGGTGGTGAATCGACGAAACTCGCTCGCATACTCCTGCGGCGTGAAGTTGCCGCCGCATCCCCAGGATTCGTTGCCCACTCCCCAGAAGCGAACGTTGAAAGGTTCGGAATATCCCGCAGCTGTGCGCGTATCGGCGAGCGTGGTGCTTCCGGCCGGAGAGTTGCAATATTCCACCCAACGATAAAACTCTTCCGCCGGCAAACTGCGCAGGTTTGCAGCAAGATAGGGCTGCGCGCCAATCAGCTTGCAGAAGTTGGCAAATTCGTTGGTGCCAAATTCATTGGGGTCATATTTATGATTGGTGGGCGCGTCGGGAGCTTCGCCGCCCTCCCAAAAGTTCGTGCGTCGGGGGCGCTGGTCGCGCGGACCTATGCCATCGCGCCAATCGTAGCTGTCGGCAAAACATCCTCCGGGAAAGCGCACGACTGCGGGTTTGATTTTCCGCATTTCCTCGACGAGTTCTTTGCGAATGCCGTTGATGTTGGGGATCTTGGAATTTTCGCCTACCCAGATGCCGTCATAGATCACGCCGCTCAGGTTTTCCGCGAAGTGGCTGTAGATGTCGGGCGAGATTGTTCCCAGAACTTCGTCGAGCAGGATTTCGATGCGCGCATCACTACCCGTTGGGTTGGCCATGGCGAACGGCGAGGTTTTGGTGAACAGCATGACCCCGGCGGCAGCGGCCAAACCACTTCCTATAAATTCACGGCGTTTCATGGACACGATGATTGCCCTCGCAGATTTACTCCATGGGGTTTTTGCGACGTTCATAGTAAACGTTTACTAAGACGCAATGCTATACTTTTTTCGCCGTCACAGCCCAGCAGGTTTGTTTTTCATGTCAGGTATTTTCCCCGCACGCAATGGCCGTTCGTTTGTACATTTCTTTCTGGTTATCTTCTTTCCGGTTATTGTTTGTTTTCCAGTCGTTGTTTGTTTTTCAGGCATCGTTTGTTTTTCTTTGTTAGGTAGTAAAAGTTTTGCGCAGAGTTCAAGCGCCGTTCCTGTGCGGATCATTGTGGTGGAATCGGAAACCAGCGCGCAGCAGATTCTGAAGCAGTTACAGAGCGGCGCGGACTTCGCCGTCATCGCCAAAGAAAAATCTATCGATGTGACGGCTCCTGAGGGCGGCTCGATGGGCATGGTCGATCCTGCGAGTCTGCGCAGCGAATTGCGCGATGCGATTCAATCGCTTGCTCCGGGCCAGATTTCCGGCGTCATTCAGTTGCCTTCGAGCTTCGCCATCGTCCAAGTCCTGTCTTCGGCTGCTGCTTCTGCTCAAGTTCCCGCCTCGGCCGCATCTTCGTCTTCGAATGTCCCGGGGCAATCGTCTTCGTCTTTACCTTCTTCAACATCTTCGACTTCGGCTTCTTCCAGCTCTGTTCCCACGCAAAGCCTTCCCCTCACCGCGCGGGGAAGCATCCGCTATTTGGCGAATGTCGGCGGAAAAGGCGAAGCGGACCTGGCATTTCGGAGTTATCCCAAGCCCGAAGGCTGGAATCAGGACCTGCAGGCTTTGTGCAAAATCCGCAAAGATTCCATGGCCAGTGTGATTGATCTGCTGAACCAGAACTTGACCAGCACCGACCCCGATGCCACGAATCAGACGCCGCTCGACGTGATTCAAACGCGCTACGCGCTTGCGAATCTTTATGCGTACCTCGGACAGATGGATAAATCCGTCGACCAGTGGGAGAACGCGTATCAGATCGCGGCGACGAATTTGCCGCAAGCCTTGCCAGAACTGGAGGAAGTGCTGGGCACGGCGTACCTGCATAAGTCTGAGATGGACAATGATGTGTATCGCAAGCCCGGCGACCGTTGCATATTTCCTCCGCGGGCGGGCATGCACTACGACAAAACCGAGTCTTCTGAAAAAGCGATCGAGTATCTCACGAAATATTTGCAGCAAAGACCTGACCGTCTGGATGCGAAATGGGTATTGAACATCGCCTACATGACGCTGGGAAAATATCCCGACGGCGTGCCCAAAGAATATTTGGTTCCCCCTTCTTATTTTGAATCGGCCGAAGACGTTGGACGCTTCGTGGATGTCGCGCCCCAAGCCGGACTTAACATGTACGACATGTCCGGCGGCCTGATCGTGGATGACTTCGATAACGATGGCCTGCTGGATATTGTGACTTCCGACTTCGGACAATGCGCGCCGATGCATTTCTTTCACAACAATGGCGACGGAACATTTTCTGATCGCACCGCCAAGGCCGGACTGAGCGATCAACTCGGCGGACTGAATCTTATTCAGACCGATTACAACAATGACGGGTGTCTGGATATTTTGGTGCTGCGCGGCGCGTGGGAATTTCCTCAGCGTAAATCTCTTTTGCGAAATAACTGCGATGGAACTTTTACCGATGTGACAGCCGCTTCCGGCCTCGCCGAGCCGGCGACCGATACGCAAACCGCGGTCTGGGCTGATATTGATAACGACGGCTATCTCGACCTCTTTGTCGGAAATGAAAATGCCCCCAGCCAGCTCTTTCATAACAATGGCAACGGGACATTTACCGACATCGCACACGCTGCAGGCGTGGATCGCGTGGGATATAGCAAGGCGGTTGTGGCTGCCGATTATGACAACGACGGTTACGTGGACTTCTATGTAGCGAACCTCGACGGCGACCACTTTCTTTACCATAACAATCACAACAGTACATTCAGCGAAGTGGCGCTACAGGCGGGCGTCGAAAAGCCTCGGCAGACTTTTCCCGCGTGGTTCTTCGATTACGACAACGATGGTTGGCCCGATCTTTTTGTGAGCAGCTATTACGTTTCCGTGGATGAAACTTTGCGCAGTTATCTTGGCCTTCCATCGAATGCCGAAACATTGAAGGTTTATAAAAATCTGGGCAATGGAACTTTTCGCGACGTCACTTCCGACCTTGGGTTGGACCGAGTCTTCATGCCCATGGGCTCCAACTTCGGCGACATCGATAACGATGGGTATCTGGATTTCTATTTGGGCACGGGAAATCCGGCGTACAGTTCCCTGCTGCCGAACGTGCTCTTCCACAATAAAGACGGGAAATATTTTGTGGATGTCACCGCTTCTTCGGGAACCGGAGAATTGCACAAGGGACATGGCGTTGCGTTTGCAGATATCGGCAACAGGGGACAAGAAGATTTGCTGGAAGAAGTTGGCGGCGCTGTCCCTGGCGATAGTCATGCATTCCGACTGTTCGAGAATCCTGGGAACGGAAATGATTGGATCACCCTGCATCTGGTGGGTATGAAAACTAATCGCGCTGCGATTGGCGCGCGGATCAAAGTCACCGCGCAGGATGCAGGGCAACCGCCGCGGTCGATATATCGGACGGTCGGCAGTGGAGGCTCGTTCGGAGCATCTCCTTTGCAGCAACACATTGGATTGGGAAAATCGGCGAAGATCCAGGACATCGAAATCTGGTGGCCAGCGAGCAACACGCGCCAGCACTTTGCGAGTGTGGCGACAAATCAATTTCTGGAAATTAAAGAATTCGATAAGGACTACAAAAAGCTCGAGCGCAAATCCTTCCGCATTGGTGGACCGCCAAAAGAAGTTTCTTCTGCACAGGCTTCGGCTGCACAGAATAATTCTGCTGGAAAATAACTCTGATCAATTCGTTCCAGACGACGGCATCGCATAGAACGTGATCTCGTCGTTCTTGAAGACGGCAAGTTGATTGCCGGACGGCGAGATTCCAAACGTCTGCGACGTAGGCGTTGGAGACGCTATATCTGTCGCGAATAATTTCTGGCCATTGCTCGCCCGATACACAACGATATGTTCGTTTTCTAAATCTGCGCTGCGAAATGCCGCTTCATGCGCCAAGGATTTTGAGGCTTTTGTTACCGCGACGGCGAACAATCCGCTCGCATCTTGTCCTTCGGCAAGCTGCTCCAGTTCTTCAGAAGTCGATCGGCCCTTGAGCACCGGCTTTCCGTCGGCGCCCAACATCCGATACCAGGTGCCGGAAGTTTCCTCGCATCCAGTCAGAAACAAAAGATCGGGCGGCAGACTTGTCGCTTCTACGCGGCACGTCGAGCTGACTTCCGCGAGAACGCGCCTTTGTCCGGCCCATGTGTGTTCCACAACACGCCAGCGATTTTTGCCGATTGTCGGAATGCGAATTTCGCCTTCATTGGACAATACGGGATACGCAGCGAGAGAAGATCGCATGACCTTCGCCAGTTGGCGGAAGTTTGCGTCGAGCACGCGGACTTCAACATCTTCTTCCGGTTCCCGGCTTTCCGCATCTTCGAGTTGTTGATGGATCGCAGGAGTATGCCGCTCCTGCGTGACGCCAACAGCAAAATATTTGCTGGACGGAGAAATCGCTACAAAGGCCAACGGACCGTTCACAGGAAGCGAGCGTTCCAGTTTCAGACCGGGGCCGTAAATCCGAAGCTGCTTTCCTATATGCACCAGGACCTGATTGCTTCCCATCGGCCACAGGTATTGGCCGCCGTCCGGGACTTGCCAATCTTCGACGCGCTCGATTTTTTCTTTTTTGGTATTGATGAGAACGCTGCGAATCGTCCGCCAGGGGCCGGACATCCCAACGCGCGGAATCAATTCATGTGGATTGAACGTAAAAAGCAATTCATTCTCGCCCAGGTAAGCAAGCGCTGCTTCGCGATCGAAATGGTACATGTCGCGATTCGGCGACGAAACGTGTCCCAGCCTCTTGATGGAAATCATCGAGAGTGATCCCGAGGCAGTGAGCGCTGCGTCGGTGGCCGCGGCGATGCTGCAATTCGGAGGCTCACAAATTTCGGTAGTGTCCTGAAATTCAGGAATCGCCGGTGCAGTTGTTTGCGAAGCGCTTACTTGTGGAGTGCTTACTTGTGGAGTCCCTGGCTTCGAAGTCACGGCAGCGGCAGGAACAATTTTCGCGCTGGCGGACGATTCCGCTTTCACACTTGGAACCAGCACGAACTGCGATCCGGTTTCCAGGCGAAGATTATGACGATCGTCGATAAGCACGGAGCTACCCTCGGGACCTGTACCGACGCTTAGTCTCACATCAGGAAGGCCCACGACCTGCCCCGGCATCACGGCTTGTGGGGCTTTAGGCTGTGTCGGCTGAAAAATGACCGTCTGCGCTGCCTGAGATACGCTGCGCATCCCGTTGCCGGTCACGCCAATCTTATCGCCGTTCAAATTTAGACCGACGGCGTCGGCCAAAGGCGGCGTTTGTTCATCATCAAATAAATTGGTATCGCGGGGATTCGGCGCGACCATGGCCGCCACGGTCAGCGGCAGCGGCTTCATGTCTTTCCCATTACATTCGCCGCTTTCGAAGAGCAAAGCGATTTCAGAATTGCGCGTCGTCTTTGTTCTTTCGTTCTCGGCGATTACGCGTCCTTTGAGCGTCGCGCCCTTGCGCAGAAAACAATGAGAGTTTTTCCACTCGATCTCAACGCGGGCAAGGATGGGATCGCCGGCTTTGATGTGACCGGCTTGCATGGCTTTTACAAGTTCCGCCTGAATGGGAACGGGAGGCGCTTCTGAAACGGCGAACGGTGCGGACAGCAAGAGAAGAGCGAGAACTTGTTTACGCATGGCTACTGCCTGAAATGTCCCAGTATCAAATTAAAGCATCACTACGCTGGCGTTAACTGCTTCTGGTTCACAGATTCTGCAATGTGAATCAGTTTCGGCAAAATATCGCCAATGCTGTCTTGCGGTTGACCGAAAGCAAAATACAGTTTGTTGTATAACGCGTACAGACCGTCGTACACCTTCTGCTCAGACTTATCCGGCGCATACACTTTGTGCGTCGGGCAGATTTTCTGCTGTGCCTCTTCGACGGTCTTGAATGTTCCCGCCGCAAGGAACGCAAAGATTGCCGATCCCAGGCTGACGACGCTTTTTGCCGGAACTAAAACCGGGCGTCCAAGAACATTCGCATACACCCGATTGAGCACATCATTTTTCTGCGGGATGCCGCCAGCGTTAATGACACGCTTGATGTTTACGCCATTTTCCGCCATGCGGTCGAGAATGACATGCGTGTGGAATGCGGTGCCTTCAATCGCGGCAAAGAGTTCGTCTTTGGCGGTGCTCTGTAAATTCCACCCCAGGGTGATGCCGCGCAGGTTCGGGTTCACGAGGACGGTGCGGTCGCCGTTGTCCCACGTCATACGCAGCAGTCCAGTTTGACCGGCGCGATATTGATCAAGCCCTTCACTCAAAGCTTCTACGCTGGTTCCTGCGCGGGTTGCGATGGCATTAAAGATGTCGCCGACAGCAGAAAGTCCAGCTTCAATGCCCGTACGAAGAGGATGCACACTTCCCTGCACCACGCCGCAAACCCCGGGAACCAGGTTTACCGACGGCGTAATTCCAATGATGCATGTCGAAGTTCCGACGACATTGACCATATCGTCGGTGCGGCAACCAGCGCCTATCGCGTCCCAGTGCGCATCGAAGGCGCCCACAGGAATAGGGATGCCGGCTTTCAATCCAAGTTCGGCGGCCCACTTCGGAGAAAGTTTTCCGGCGATTTGGTCCGACGTCGCATATTCACCGTCGAGCTTTTCGCGAACGCCCGCAAGTAAGGGATCTACTTTGATCAGGAAGTTTTCCGGCGGCAGGCCGCCCAACTTCGCATTCCAGAGCCATTTGTGACCCATGGCGCAAATGCTGCGCTTTACTTTTTTGGGATCGGTGATGCCGCATAAGGTCGCGGCCACCATATCGCAATGTTCAAAAGCGGAAACAAAGTCGTTGCGTTTTGCAGGATTGTGACGCAGCCAGTGCAGGAGTTTTGAAAATCCCCACTCCGAGGAATAGACGCCGCCACACCACTGAATGGCTTCCAGATTCTCGCGATGCGCAGCTTCGGTGATTTCGGCGGCTTCGCCCTTGGCGCGATGATCACACCACAAATAATATTCACCGAGCGGCGTCATGTCCTTGCCCACAGGAATGACGGAAGAGCCGGTCGTGTCGAGCGCGATGGCTTCAACCTGGTCGCCAGAGATGCCGGCTTTTTTTACGGCTTCGCGAGTGGCTGCCGCCAAGGCGCGCATGTGATCGTCATGCGATTGCATGGCATATTCAGGATCTTCCCGCTTGCGATGCAGGGGATACTCCGCGATGGCCGAGGTCAGCAGGCCACGCTCGCTGTCCACCAGCGAAACGCGAACGCTCAATGTGCCGAAATCTACTCCTGCGACAATGGCCATTTAAGCGACTCCTGCGGGGCCATTGTGCCAGTACATGTCCCAGTTCAAATAGCGCGATGCAGCTTCATGCACGGAAGCTGCGACGGTCGATAGGTTTGCCGCAACATGGTGCTCAAATCCGTTTTTGCAAATGTAGTGCAGCAGACGCTGCATATTAGGAATTTCCACGACGCCCGCGCCCCCGAATGTATTCAGAGGATCATCGGTAAAACGGCCGTGCCCCACATAGCCACGCATTTTGCCCGCGGTGTCGTCGGTGGAGAAGCGCGCAAAGCTCATCTTCTCCGGCTTGATTAAGCCAACACAGGTGCCGAAGGTGTTGTCCTTGCCTACGGTGCCCGCGATGATTTCCTGGAAGTCCATTTTTACGGAGCGGAAGAAATGCTTCGGCAGGTTGGAGCAATGGAAGCAGACTGCTTTGTTGGGATCGCTTCCATAGTTATTGTTCCAGTCGAGCAGCGCCGAGGGCGCTTGCGATGCGAGTTGCAATGCGTGCATGCCAAGCACGCCGCAGATGTCTACTTCACAGGCGCTGGAGAGCAATTCGTTGCTCATCATGCTCATGATGGTGCAAGGAACGACGCCAAGATTTTCTTCAATCGAAGTCCAGCACTGCACGGCGCTGATTTGAACTTCCGTTGCTGCCATCCATTGATCGACAACCGCGCCGAGTTTTGCCATCTTCATTAAGGCTGGCGCGGGGACGTTCGCGGAATCCACATAGCTTTTAATCTTTGCCAGCTTGGCTTGCGCATGGTCATCGTTATCTTTCATTCGGTCAATGCGTCCGAGCACTTCGGAAAGATCCAACGTTTCGATGGAAATCCCATGAGACTCTAAAATCTTTTCGCTGTAGCGGACAGTGTTGAATGCCGTCGGACGGGCGCCAATAGCTCCAACCCGCAGATTGCGAAATCCATTGACGACGCGGCACACGCCCGCGAACCATTCCAAATCTTTGGCAAACTCAGGGGAATCGGGAGCTTCGGTATGCAGAGTAGTAATCGAGTATGGAATGCCGTATTGCCGAAGATTGTTGCAGGCAGACATCTTGCCGCAGAAGCTGTCGCGGCGGGAAGCGATGGTCATCTTTTTGGGATCGTCGGGCGTCGCCTGAATGAGTACAGGGACCCGAAGATCGGCCAAACGAAGAGTATCGGCAATTGCACGTTCTTCGCCGAAGTTCGGCAGCGTGACGATGATGCCGTCAATGCGGTCCCGGTTCTTCTTAAATAGCTCCGCGCAACGGCGTGACTCTTCGCGCGTCTCGACCGCGCCGTATTTGCTTTCCTCAGGAGTTAAAGCCACTACTTCCATGCCGGCATTCTTCAGAATCGCCAGCATCTCTTCGCGACCGCTCTTTGCCAAATGATCCGGGAAAAAACCACGGTTCCCCACAATCAGCCCCATGGTCATCTTTTTATTGGTCATAAAACTTGGGTTCTACCAGCGCTTTCCGCTACAAGATCGGGAGGACCATCTTATCGCGAGTAATCGTTTACTGGAACTACGAAAAGTAGAACACACTCCAAGCTTTGTCAAGGATTTGTACTCTACTCAATTATGTCCGTTTTTCGGTTTTGCCGGAAGCGAGCGCCGTGGACTTTCTCAAAACTAAACTGGTGTTTAGCGTATATTCGACGCCCTCGTTGCTGGGTGCTTCCCTGTCTACTTCATTCTTCAGGGCGCGAAAAGCCAGTCTTGCCAGCTCCGCCTGTGACATCTGGATCGTCGTGAGGGGCGGGATCATAAATTCGGAGAGGCGAATATCATCAAAACCCACCACGGAGAGTTCCTGAGGGATTGCGATGCCATATTCATAGGCCTCTCTCATGACCCCTATCGCAGTAATGTCGTTGGAACACAAAACGGCCGTGGGACGCGGACGCATGGAAGCCAGCTTTACCAAAGCCCTCATGCCGCCTTCCATGGTGTGGTCGCCTTCGACAATGAGCTCAGGTTCAACTGTCAACCCGATTTCCTTCATCGATTCTTCAAAGGCAATTTTTCTGGTCAGCGCGGACCTTAACTGCAAGGGCCCGGTCACGAAAGCAATGTGGGTGTGGCGCAATGCCGCCAGGTGCTGCACAGCCTGGCGAATCCCATGCAAATAATTAATGCGGATGTTGCTGATCCGCGGCACATTCGGAGCCACGTCTACAAAGACCAGCGGAACTTTGCGGAAACGAAGCCCTTCCAGCAGCGACTCTTCCATGCCGAAGGTCAGTACAGCGACGCCTTCCACGCGGCGCTCAATCATTCGGCGAACGGAACTTTCCATCCGCTTTGGATCATGCACGGTGGAAGTTAAAAGGATTTCGTAATTATGTTGGACGGCAATATCTTCGAAAGACTGCACGATCTCCGGAAAAAACGGATTGGTGATTTCGGAGACAATGAGCCCGAAAATACGTGTGCGGCCTGAAACTAAAGCCCGGGCTTGCGTATTCGGATAATAATCAAGCTCTTCGATGACCTTCCACACACGTTTGGCCAGATTCGGATTGACGGTGGGAACTTTATTAATAGCGCGCGAAACGGTCGCCGTAGAGACCTTCGCGCGCTTGGCTATCTCCCGAATGTCCATAGGTGTGCGGAAATCAAAAGTTACCGCATTTTACGCTGAAATCAGGCTAATTACTTTAATTAGTTCGTGTTCCAAACTTAAAAATTGTCACCGTATGATAATGCTGCCCCGGCTTCAACTCCGTGGATGGAAAGTTTTTATGGTTCGGCGAGTCCGGATAATGCTGGGTTTCCAGGCACAATGCATAGCGATGGTTATAAACCTTGCCATCCTTGCCTGTGAGCGTTCCGTCGAGGAAGTTGCCGGTATAAAACTGCAATCCAGGTTGCGTGGTAAGCACTTCAAGCGTGCGTCCGGACGTTGGTTCGTAAACTTCGGCAGCCTTGGCCAGTTTGCCCGTCGCATTGTCCAGGACCCAATTGTGATCGTAGCCTTTGCCGCGCTGTAGCTGCTCGTCATTCGCTTCAATTCGCTCGCCGATGGCGTGCGGAGTGAGGAAGTCCATGGGAGTTCCGGCAACTGCTTTAATTTTGCCGGTAGGAATCAAAGTGGAATCGACGGGTGTGAAGTGAGAGGCATTGATTTGCAGCTGATGCTTCAAAATATCGCCGCTCCCTTGTCCCGCGAGATTGAAATAAGAATGGTTGGTGAGATTCAGCACCGTGTCTTTGTCGGTGGTCGCTGAATATGAAATCTCGAGTTCACTTCCAACCAGCGTGTAACGAACGGTCGCCGTCAGATTACCCGGATATCCCTCTTCGCCGTCCTTACTTAAATAGGTAAGTTCAACGCCGTTGGGGATGGCCTTGCCCGTCCAAACCACTTTGTCAAAACCTTTATCGCCGCCATGCAGAGAATTTGGACCATCATTGATGGGAAGCGAATACGTTTTGCCATCGAGGGTGAAGTGGCCTTTGGCGATGCGGTTTCCATAGCGTCCGATCAGCGCACCAAAATACGGTTCCTTCTGCAAGTAGCCATCGAGAGAATCAAATCCCTGCACGATGTCGGCCGTCTTTCCGTTTTTGTCCGGCGTGCGCAAAGAAACGATGGTGCCGCCGTAAGTCATGATGCGCGCCTGAACGGTTTGATCGCTGATGGTGTAGATGTCAATGGCCGTTCCGTCGGGCATTTTGCCAAACGGCTTTTTGCTGACTTGCGTTGCGGCTTGCATAGGAAGGGATGCGAAAACCATCAGGAAAACGACGACCGCTGAAGCAATACCTTTTACAAACATGCGCTGTTTCCTTTCACGAATAGCCTGTTGTGATGTTACAAACAGGAGGCCATCGATGCGAATTGTATGCCAGAAGAAATGATTAGGTAAACGTTTGCTGGTATTGTACTCTAGCTCCGCAAAAACCAATTTCTTTTTGGAAATCCAGGAATTATGTTCAAAATAATCCCTTCTCTTCTGCTCGGACTTTTTCTTTTTAGCTCTTTTACCACCACTTCCGCAAAAAAATCCAGCAATGATGCTCCGCAAGTGATCCAAGTGCAGGGCGACGTTGAATATACACATGATCCGTCGATCATGAAAGAAAAAGACATGTGGTATTTGTTCGGGACCGGCAACGGCCCGCTCCACAAAGGCCAGCTTCCCATCAAATGCTCGAAAGATTTGCATGAGTGGAAGTTCTGCGGCTACGTCTTCGAGCAAATCCCTGACTGGATCAAAAAAGAAAGCCCGAAGACGCATGAGCTATGGGCGCCAGACATTTCTTTTTTTCATGGGGAATACCACTTTTATTATGCGTTCTCGGTCTTCGGCAAAAATACGTCGGGCATTGCGCTCGTCACCAACAAAACTCTCGATACTTCGAGCTCCGATTTTCATTGGGTCGATCATGGATTGGTTTTTGAGTCGAAACTTGAAGATGACTTTAACGCTATCGATCCGAATCTAGTGCAGACCCCGAATGGCCAAATCTGGCTCTCTTTTGGAAGTTTCTGGAGCGGCATCAAGATGCGGCGTATTGATCCGGAGACGGGCATGCTTTCCAAAGAAGATACAAAACTTTATTCACTCGCTACGCGCAAGCGGCCAGCGAACCCTGCTCCGAACCCGCCAGGATTGCCGGGAAATTGGCAGGCAGTAGAAGCGCCGTTCATTATTCACCACGGCGGCTATTACTATCTTTTTGTTTCGTTCGACCTTTGCTGCCGAGGCACGAAGAGCACTTACAAAACCATGGTTAGCCGCTCGAAAAAAGTGACCGGCCCTTACGTGGATGCCGACGGCACGCCGATGCTGCAAGGCGGTGGAACTCAATTGCTGATCGGCAATAGCCGCTGGTTCGGGCCGGGCGGCGAGTCTTTGTTTCAGGAGAAAGGCGGCCGAGACATTATTGTTTTCCACGCCTACGACGGCAAAACCGGAGACGCCTATTTGCAGATTTCAACGCTCGGATGGCGCGACGGTTGGCCGCATGCAGTTTTGGAAGGCAATTAGTTTTTGTCCGGGACGGTTGGATTATCTTCGGCAGGCGTGACGATTTTCACGCCTGCGTTGTGGGCCTTCACTTCTTCCTGGTCAATCTGGCTGGTGATTTTCAATTGCGCTTCTGAATCGTCTTTTCTTCCCAGGCGAGCGTAGGTTAAACCCAAGTAGTAGTGGGCCTCTCGCAATGAAGGCTGCGCGGCGACAGCTTTTTCCAAAGAATCCGCGGCTTTTTGATAATCCTTCTTCTGAAATTCCACGCGGCCCATTCCCGTGAGCGCGCCAGCGTGATGAGGATCGCGTTGCAGCACATACGAAAATCGGCTGGCGGCTGCATCCAAATCGCCGGCGTTTAGTTCGATGAGCCCCAGCTGAAAATAAGATTCTGTTTGAACTGGCTTGAGTTTGATGGACTGTTCGAATTCAATTTTCGCTTCGGGGAATTGCTGCAATGGCGCGAGAGTTAAACCGAGAGCATAGTGGCCGGAGGCGTCGTCGGGATTCAGTTGAATATAGCGTTCGAACGTATCGTGCGCTTCCTGATATTTCGTAAGCCCGATTTGCGCGCGCCCAAGTCCATAGAGAGATTTGGAATCGTCTTTGTGAATCTTCAATACGCGGTCAAAAGATTGTGCGGCGTCGGGAAAAAGCGACATGCGCAACGCAACCATGCCAAATTCATAGAGCACATCTGGATCATCGGGACTCGCCTTGCGTGCCTGCATTAACAACGACAAAGCTTTTTCGGAATCATTATTTTGCAAAGCGTTTTGCGCCTGACTGCGCAGGACACTTAGTAAAGGCGCGAGCGCGTCGCTCCTATTCGGATCAAGCCGGAGCGCGACTTGAAATTCGTTGACTGCATCGTCCGGCCGCGAAGTTTGCACGTATAGCAGACCAAGGTTGACATGGGCACTGGCGAAATCCGGCTTTTGTTGAATCACCTGCTGGAAAAATTGCCGGGCTTCGTCATTCCGTCCCTGTTGCGCGCGTACGATGCCAAGAAAATTCAGAGCGCGATATTCATTCGGATCAGCTTTTAAGACCGATTGCAGTTCACTCTCAGCCCGGTCCAAATTCCTGGACGAAATCGCCTGCGCTGCATCTTTCAGAAGACTGAGGTTGTCGGCGGCCGTTTTCGATTGCGTTGACAACTGCGCTCCGCACCAGCTAGCACAGAGCAAGATGAACGGAAGAAGCTTGCAAGTCCGTGAGTGGAAGGCTAAGCGCATGCTTCGCAGATTATCTCGGGCCGGTTGACATGCCGGACTCGGTGGAGTTCTTTTTGCCAATCAGATTATTGGTCATGGTGAATTGTTGGGCGGCTAAATCTTTCTTGCCTTGCTTCTGATAAATCCGTCCGAGTAAATAATGGTTCGCGCTGTTCGCATCGTCCAGCTTCACCGCTTCTTCGACTTGCTTTTGCGCTTCCTCAAGCTGGTTCTGCGCCAAACATGCCTTACCCAATTCATAGCGAACTTTCGGCGACTTCGGCTGGATCTGCCCGGCCTTCGTGAGCAGCGGAATGGCTTCTGCAGTGCGGTTCAATTTGCCCAGTAGAATTCCCAAGTCGAGATAGGGCTGTTCGTCATGGACCGTGGCGGCTTCATCCAACTCAATGGCTTTGCGGTACGCAGCGGTCGCCTGCGCATTTTCGTTCTTTCCTTCAAGACTTAACCCCAGATTTTCTTCTGCTTTCACGTTGGCCGGGTCACGCCGCGCGACTTCCTGAAAGGCGGCGATCGCTTGGTCGAATTTATTTTGCTGATAACGGACGCGGCCCAGATGATAGCGCGCTTCCAAATTATTCGGATCCATCTTCAGAGATTCTTCCAGATATTTAGCGGCGTCGTCATAATCGCTCAGCAGAACATAATCGAGCGAGACGATTTTTAAATCATCAGCATCGGGCGTTTTTAATTTTGCAGCAGCGGTATACAGCTTGAGAGATTCTCGCGGCTTGTCCTGGCGGAAACGAAGATAAGCCAATAAATAAACGGCGTCTTCAGATGCGGGATGATTCGTCGCGTAAGGCTCGAGAATTTTCGCTGCCTCCGGAATTTGGCCCAGATTGATGAACGCCTTCGCAGCGTAAAGCGGTGCGTCGGATTTTCCCGCCTGATTTTTTTCGTATTGCTGGAAGGCCGCAGCGGCATCGTTCCATTGGTGCTGCTGAAACAGTTCGAGGGCCCGCACATAAAGATCGGATTGCGCGAATGCAGGAATACTCAGCAGGAGGCTTGCAAGAAAATAAATGGGCCAACGAAAAGCCTGCTTCGCCATGGGAGACCAGCTAAGGATTTGCACCTTCTGTGATGTTAAGAATCTGGTCAGCCTTAACATTTTTCACCGTCTGCATCGTCTCACTCGGCCAGCGAATGTCGATTTCGCTCACAGAATTAGCGCTGCCCAACCCAAAGTGTACACGTTTGTCACTTGACGATTCATAGCTGCCGGCTGTGGTCACGGTAGCGTATTGCGGTCCGGCATCGGTGGTGATTTTGATTTGCGCCCCGATCGCATCGCGATTACTTTTCGTCCCAACAAGGTTCAGCAGGAGCCAATGATTTTGTGTCGCGGTCTGGTTCATCAGCACCCATGCGGGCCCGTCATTGGAGGTGACGACGACATCCAATTTTCCGTCGTTGTTAATATCGCCGAGCGCCATTCCGCGTGCCGCCCATTTTTGCAGAAAGACTTCGCCTGATTGCGCGGAGACATCTACAAACTTTTTTCCGTTTTGGTTCCACAAAAGTAGAGGCGACTCTTTGTAGTGCAAGTGCGGCTCATTGATTTCAATTGTGTCCATCACGTGCGATTGCGCAATAAAAATATCCTTCCATCCATCGTTGTCGTAATCGAAAAAGCGAACGCCCCATCCTGAATGCAAAAGGCTGATGGTGCCCAGACCCGTCGTGTTCGTCGCATAATTGAAAGTGCCGTCGCCTGCATTCTGATAGAGCGCATAACGCTGGTTGGCGAGGTCCGTAATGATCACGTCTGGCCATCCGTCGTTGTCGTAATCTTCGAAATCGACGCCCATCCCGGCAAATGACGCGCCGCCGCCATCAAGCGCCACTCCCGAAACCAACCCGACTTCTTCAAAGGTTCCGTCATGCCTGTTGTGAAAAAGTGATTCGGGGATGGAATCATTGGCCACAAGAATGTCCGGCCATCCATCGTGATCGTAATCGGCGATGGCAATGCCCAGACCCTTGATTGGTTTGTCGAGCCCAGCTTTTTGCGTGACGTCGGTAAATTTTCCGTTGCCGTCGTTGTGATACAGGATCACAGAAATCGGTTTGAAGAGGTCGGGATGGCAATAAGAACGATATCCGGCTTTGCGCTCGCCGCAGTACAAATCATCGAAGTCCCATTGCATATAGCGCGCGACCAGTAAATCGAGTTTGCCGTCGTTGTCATAGTCAAACCACGCCACGCTCGTGGCCCATCCAGAACCCGCGACCCCGGCGGCAAGCGTGACATCGGTAAAAGTTCCGTCGCCGTTGTTGTGGTATAGAGTGCTGCGCCCGTAACCTGCGACAAACAGATCTTCGAAGCCGTCGTTGTCGTAATCGCCGACAGCGACGCCGGTGGAGTATCCGATGCCGGTGAGACCAGCTTTTTCCGTGACATCTTCGAATGTTTCATCCGTCTTCTGATGAAATAACCGGTTCCAATACTTCGGGCCGGTTTTTTGCGGAATAGTTCCTTTAGGAGTTGGGTCTTCTATGGGCGCGCCATTGGCAAAAAAAATATCGAGGCGTCCGTCGTTGTCATAATCAAACAAGGCCACGCCCGAACCCATAGTTTCTAAAAGATATTTTCTGGATGTCGGCGAAGCTTGCTGCTGAAAGTGCACACCGAGCTTTTCCGTCATATCCACAAACGAACCGGGCGGTGGCGCGGCGGAAGATTTCGCAGTTTGCGCGAAAGAAAAATTCGCGGCGAACAGGATGACGAAAAAACTTATCCAGCCCCGAGGGATACGCGCCTTGCTCATGAAATGAAAGTTAATCACAGTGCTCGAAGACACGCAGCGAAATCCGCATCAGACCGAATTCTACAAAACGCCGCCGAGCATTGCGAATGCTAGTCACGCTTTATGGCCGCAGAAGAACGAGCTTAAATGAATGCGCGGGAGCTAAAGCCCGATTCACGAATCCTCTATACAGATCTTCCATTATGCGAATAGCTACTGGACGAACGGCCAACCGTCGGAATCGAAACCCAGGCGATTGATCCCCAGCGTTGGCGCGCCATTATTGTTGCCGTCGTAGTAGTGATACACCAATGTCGGCTGCGTGCCATCGGTAAAAACACTCT
>DASXCC010000075.1:0-3747 GCA_036491415.1 Terriglobales bacterium
ATAGCTGGGGATCGTCGTCACAGAACACGTCATTCAGTAACCGGGTTTCTGGACACAGCGCCAACAAAACCAATTACCGCGCCGCCTTTAAAGTGAATGCCCATAACTGGAGCATGAACCTGGTAGCAAATGTGATCGGCGATCCGACCTATCACACCAATTACGCGTGCGACAACGCGCAGGTGTTAGACCCGGACAATTATGAATTTGACTTGGGTTTCTGGAACAGTTGCGTCAACGGAATCGACGCCTCTGATCCGTATGACACAAATACTGAAGCCTCATTAATGCGTTGGGGAAACTGGGACGGCGTTACCTGGAAAGCCAACGGCAGCACGAACGGCGTTCGCTTTTGTACCGGCAGTGGAGCGGGGAATTCTGCCTGCACCGCTTCCGAGACAGCGAGCTCAGATACTAACTTCCCAGCTCTAGCCAGTCCGAGCACGACCTTTCCTGCTTCGTTCTATAACGGGGTGACTACAGCGCACGCTTCTTGCGGTACAGGACTTTCCTTCTGGAAAAATCCTTCTACTGGAGCGTGTCCGCCATATCCTCCCATTGGGCCTGACGTTGCCTGCACCGGGAGTTGCATTGCTAATACGGCAAATCACGCAGCTATGATTCCTGCCCAACTGTGCTATCAGAACACAGCCAAAGACGGGAGTGGATTCCTGACGTCTTTCGACGCCAATGCGTGCTATGCGAGTGATACGGGCGTAGGTGGTGCGCCTGCTCCGCCGGCCACCCCACCGCCTGCTCCTTCGGGTCTTGCTGCAACTGTCCAGTAGGAGTGGGACGGGTCGCAAGCCAGCAAAGAGGCTTTAATCTGGCGCGGTGAAAACCGCCGCGCCAGATACGAATTCACTATCTCTAAGTAACACATTCAGCAGACTTTACTGGAAGACGAAAAAACCTTCACAATGAACTAGCGTCACCTGAATCTTTCATTTATATTCTCAAAAGGTTTACTGCAGTCATAAAACTCCCTCCCCGTTTTGCGACACTCAATCGATATTTATATGTATTCATAAACGGGCGCATAAAAATGCTCGTTCGATACAAATTAGTAGTTCATCCCCCCACAGCAAGTTCAGCGGTCAATTGCCATTTCCATGAACAATGAACTCATGGGGGACACAGAAAGGCTTACATCTTGAAGATTAGTGTATTTGGGTTGGGCTACGTCGGAGCAGTCTCAGCAGGCTGTCTTGCGAACGAGGGGCACGAAGTCATCGGTGTGGACCCCATAGCCACAAAGGTTGATCTGATCAACCACGGGCAATCTCCCATTATTGAAAAAGAAATTAATGAAATCATCGCGGCAACCGCGAAAGCAGGACGGCTGCGCGCCACGACCGATGCAGCTGAAGGCGTGCGCGAAACAGAACTATCTTTTGTATGCGTTGGAACACCCAGCCAGGCGAATGGAAATCTCGATCTGCGTTATATCCGGCGGATCTGTGAGCAGATAGGAGAAGCACTCAAAGGCAAGAAGCAACGCCATACGGTCGTGATCCGAAGCACAATTTTGCCGGGTACGATGCGCAACATCGTCATCCCTACACTGGAGGAGTTTTCCGGGAAAAAAGCCGGAGTCGATTTTGGTGTTTGCAACAATCCCGAGTTTCTGCGGGAAGGCACCGCCGTGTATGACTTCCGTTTTCCACCGAAAACGGTCATTGGAGAAGTGGATCGCCTCAGCGGCGACACCCTGGCAACACTGTACGAAAAGCTTGACGCGCCTTTGATCCGGACGGATTTAGAGACTGCGGAAATGGTCAAGTACGTTGATAACTGCTGGCACGCGCTCAAAATCGGTTTTGCCAATGAGATCGGCAATCTTTCTAAGTCTCTAGGAATTGATGCGCACCAGGTAATGAAAATCTTCTGCAAGGACCAAAAGCTGAACATTTCTACGGCTTACTTGCTGCCGGGATTTGCGTTCGGAGGATCATGTCTGCCTAAAGATCTTCGAGCGCTCTCTTATAAGGCGAAGAGCAACGATATAGATCTTCCAATCTTAAATTCGATTTTGCCGAGCAATGAAAGGCAGATCAGCCGCGGCTTGCAGCTGATCATGGATCGAAACCACAAAAAGGTCGGAATCCTGGGCTTCAGCTTTAAGGCGGGCACCGACGATTTGCGGGAAAGCCCTATGATCGAAGTAATCGAACGGCTTCTGGGCAAGGGTTATGAGTTGCGCATTTACGACAAGAACGTCAATATCGCCAGCCTGGTGGGAGCCAATCGCGATTTCATCTTAAATCGCATTCCCCACATTTCCCGTTTGATGGTGGATCAGATCGATGCCGTCCTGGATTTTGGACAAACGATTGTGATCGGCAATAAAGATCCAGATTTCGAATCGGTCCCCAACAAACTTCGCAATGGTCAGTCGATCGTGGATCTCGTGCGAGTTGCGGACCGCAGAAGCGACAGCACCACTTACGAAGGAATTTGCTGGTAGAAATCGCGGCAATAGATTGAGTTGGCGATTTTAACGCGTCAGGAATTATAGGAGCTTCATGGAAACGGTTATTGCCTCTAGAGCCGAACAGATGGTTGAGCGGAAACAAAATCAATCAGCAGAGAAAGAGCAGCTATTTGTGTCCATTCTCAAGCTGTCGAACTGGCTTGAGAAAAACGACTATCGCGCGTACGACACGTTTGATGGTCTTAATTCCAGGTTGCTGCGTCCATTCACTTTCGAAACAAAACTGCTGCGCACGGTCCTGCAGCAGGCCGTACGCCGGTTCCCGCTCAACATACGTCCCTTGCTGGCCGTAAAAAAGAACCATTCGACGAAAGGAATGGGATTTTTGGCCAGAGGTTTTATGCGGATGCATAAGGTAACCGGCAATCCGGTCTGGAGAGATAAAGCTGAGACTACGCTGCAGTGGCTGATCGATAATCAGTCGCCTGGTTACAACGGCGCTTGCTGGGGCAATCACTTCGACTATCAGTCGCGAAGCTTTTATCTGCCGAAAAATGTTCCTACTGTTGTGTGGACATCGCTGATCGGGCATGCATTCCTGGATGGCTACGAACACTTTAAGAACGAGCGCTATCTTGAGATTGCAACCAGCGCCTGCGAGCACATACTTAAAGATCTGTCCCATCATCCGGACGGGAAGGGAATCTGCATCAGTTACATTCCGAACGGCAAAAACCTGGTGCACAACGCAAATACATTGGGAGGCAGCCTGTTGGCGCGGACTTATTCATACACGCGCAACGAAGCCTACCGGCAGCTTGCGGAAGGATCGATCCAATACACCGCCCAATATCAAAGACCCGATGCTTCCTGGTGGTATGGCGAGAAAGAAAACCTGCACTGGGTCGACAATTTTCATACGGCCTACGTTTTGGATTGTTTTAAGTTCTATACGCAGAGCACTGGAGACCAACAATTTGTAAGCAGCATGATGAGCGGGTACGAATACTGGAAGAAAACTTTCTTCCTGCCTGACGGAACTCCGCGATACTACGACCACAAAACTCTTCCACTCGATATTCAGTGCAGTTCGCAGGCGATCGATACTCTGGTTTTCTTCAGCGATCGTGATCCGGAAAGTTTGTCGGTGGCCGTAAAGGTAGCGCAGTGGACCATCGAAAATATGCAGGACCGTTCTGGATATTTTTACTATCGCCGCTATTCGCCATGGATTGTGAATAAAACTCCAACCCTACATTGGGGACAGGCAACGATGCTCTGTGCTCTCGCAGGTTTATACAAATCGTTATAGG
>DASXCC010000076.1:0-13487 GCA_036491415.1 Terriglobales bacterium
ATCATTTTTCCGCTCTGCAAATACGTTTGCACATCGAATGGCTGCCGGTTCAAAACCTGATACTGCACCAGATGCGTGTGAATCGGATGCACATCGCCAGTTGTATTCGCGAATGACCAAATCTCCACCGATCCGGCTTTCGGATCTTCGGTGATGGGATCAGACCAGCGCTTGCCATCGAGCAAACCGATCATCGTGTAGCCATCGGAAGCACGGTCCTGTTCGACGAGCGACAGCACTCGTTCCTTCGCAGCCAAATCCGGATCAAGCACCGTCCAGGGCATAAGTTGATCTGGAACAGAACTGGTGTCTTTGCTGGAGAGCGGCTTGGTCACTTTGAACAGCATCACTTCTGGCGCGGCCACTTCGCCTCCGCGCGTGTATGGAGCAGGAGCGTCATTGACCATCACGAAGTTCTGTCCTTTGAAATCGGTGAAGTCAATCACCACATCAAAGCGCTCCGCCGGCGCGCCTATCAGAAAATGTAACGTGACCGGCGCTGGCAGTAATCCGCCATCAGAGCCGATCTGAATAAATGGCGGCGCGTCCGCAACCTCGCCATTCGGTTTTCCGTTTTGATCCGCAGGAACTAACGACCAGTGATAGAAGCGCGCATTCGATGCATTCAGAATCCGGAAGCGATACTTGCGCGGTTCCACTTTCAAGTACGGTTTCGCCTTGCCATTCACACAAACAGTGTTCCCAAAGAACTCCTGCATCCATACCGGATGCGTTCCGTTCTGCGCTGGCGGATAAAGCAGCGATCCATCTTTGCCAAAACTGCGGTCTTGAACCACCAGGGGAATTTCAAATTGGCCGCTGGGCAGATTCAACGATTCTTCTTCCTCATCGCGAATCAAATAAAATCCTGCCAGGCCCGCATACATATTCAACCGCGTAATGCCCATCGCATGATCGTGGTACCAAAGCGCCGTCGCCTGCTGGCTATTGGGATATTGGCATGTGTCTCCGTGATAAGAAGTGCCGGTCTTTCCATCAGAAGTAGACCACGCTTCGGGATAGCCGTCGCTTTCCGGCAACGTTTGCGCGCCATGCAAATGAGGGACGGCGCGAGCTTGCGGAACATTAATTTCCGCGCCATGCAGACTGTAATCAATCGGCAGGAAATGTTTTGTCGGCAGTTGATTGTTCCACTTCACCGTGAGCGGCTGATTCTTTCTCACCTCAATCGTCGGCCCCGGCCATGATCCGTTGTAGCTCCAGATATTTGTGAGCGGCAGATCGCGATGAACTTTTTGCTGCGAAGCTGCCATGCGCATGTGCACGACTTCATCCAGTGCAGGGCGAATTACACCCGGAATCGGCAAGGGATCGACAAAACTCGCCAGTTCGATTCTTTCCAGCATAGGCACCGCAGTGACGGGAGGAGGCGAACTTTGTGGAGGCATCGCCATGCCTCCCATGTTTTGTGGCATATTTTGAGAAAACGAAAATTTCGATGAAAGAATTCCTGCGCTTGCACCGCAGGCCATTTGCAACCACTTACGACGGTTGATCACAGACACTCCAGACGGTTTTATTTTCGAAAAGCTATTGCGTGACTTTTGCCATTTGCGGCTGCTTCGCGCGCATTCGCATCGCCGTCCACGGACGGTCCGGCTGCACGATCTCGCCACCGTGTCCCATATAAGCACCGCGGCTGCCGACGTTTTGGGCCTGCGAAGTGCCTTTGATCGAGTCGCCTTCAACCGATCCTTTAAACAGGATCGTGTAGGGTTTCGGTCCGGAGAAATTCACCAGCAATGAAATGTCATTGCCTTCAATCGCCCCGCTAAGCGGCGTAGCGATGGCCCCACGCAACACTTTTCCTGTCAGCTTGGTTCCTTGTTGCTTCAGCACAAGCATTACCGGCTCAGAACCCAATCGCCCGGTCCATGAGGCTTGCCACTTCCCTTGCACATTCGCAGAGCGACCTTCCGCCCACAGCAAACTACCCATCAGAAGACTTGCAACGCACAAAACCCGTGTGATCCGATTCACTAAATCCTCCTCAACTTAAAAAAGTAACTTTAAGATCATTCAACGCGCGTCAGCCGGAGGGAGCCATTGCTCCATCCGGCAAACAACGCTTTTGCTGCTAAGTAAATCCGTCTTAGAAGTGGAACGTGTCGAACAGATCGTCCAATGCAGGACTATTCGTCGGCACATATGGATTGTTGGCTTTCACTTTCGGGTTCGGGAAGTTGTCGCGGCTGCGGGCTGTGATCGTCTTCAGTCCCCAGTTGCGCTCGATGAACTTAATGATCGAAACGTGGTCCGCATAGTTGTGGTTGATGTGTCCACCCGTTGAATAGGGCGAGATCACCAACAGAGGAATACGGGTTCCGTCGCCGAAGAAGTCCAGTGGCTGAACGTAGCCGGAGTCATAGTAACCGCCGCCTTCGTCGAAGGTGACGAAGATGGCCGTGTTCTTCCAGAGTTTCGGATGCGCCTGCACCTGGTCCACGATCTTCTTCACGAAGCCTTCGAACAAATCGAGCTTCGAAGACGCCGGATGTCCATCGAGGAATCCGCTCGGCTTCACGATAGAAACTGCGGGCAGCGTGTTGGTGTCGATGGCTTCATACAGAGAAGAAGTGTCCTGAATGTGGGCCTGGCGCTGCGCCGGGTTTGTCATGATGTCCGTCGCATACTGGAACGGGTTGCAAATGTTGCAATATGCGTCGTACGGATTCGCTCCGGTTGGGTCCGTTACATACAGGTTCCAGCCTTCGCCGTAATAGGTGTAGGAGACATTCTTGTCATTCAACGCATCCCCGATGTGACGGGCCGAAGTCGGAGGAATTGTGAATGGTGAGAATTGGCTTGTGAGCGTTCCGTCCCCGTTAAAACCAGGATTGTAATTGTTCAAGAGGTAGTAATGGCCCGCTTCGCAGCGCGCGCTCACAGGACGCGGCAGAGATTCGAGGTAGTTCACAACTGGAGCAACGCCGGGCTGGCTAAGATCAGCGCAGGCACTATAGCTTCCACCTGAGTAACCGTCCTGATCGTAGAAGTTGTTGGTTCCCGTCTGCGGATTCGGATTTTCAATCTGGTTCGTTGGAGGCGCCAAGGCTTTACCGCTTCCGTCGCTGTACCAAATGTCATCCGCGAACCCGAACATAATGTGGTTTGCCCCAGTACCACCCATTACAGACTGATGAAAGTTGTCGCTCAACGTATATTCATCGGCCCACTCCTTCATTAAAGGAGCATCGCCTTTTTGCACGTTATAAAAGGCCATGGCGGTCGAGCCTTCAAACGTGGTTGCGTCGTTAAAACCTGCCGGCTGCGTTATACCGTTGCTACCTGCCCCGATGGTGGTTTCTACCCACGGGAAAAGATCGGCCTGGCAACCGCTGGGGTTGGCCTTGGTCGAAAAATCCGCGCTGCAATCAAGCTGCTGCCACATCTGGTAGAAGCGATGCACAGGGCTTGAAGCATAGTCGTCATACTTTTCCGAAGGAGTCAGCTGAAATACGCCTTCGCCCAGGTTGTTGACGTTTGCAATGCGAGTATCCACCCCGCCAGGAGTAATTCCTGTCGCGCCGGTGGTGAGGATGTCATAGTCGCCCTTCGGAAGATCTGGTTCGGCGAGTTTGGCAACTTTCTTGGTTTTGAAAGGAGCGGGAGATGTATCGCTGGCAGATTGCGGGCCGTTGCTGATGGGAGCAGGAATGTTACCGTAAACGCTCTTGCCTTGCGGGCTCACAGAAAATTCACCGTTCGTGTCGACCGCGCTGAATTGCGCCGAAAGAGAGTAGTTCGCTCCCCGGTTGCCATTTGCTTTCACAATGCCTTCCGAAAGAAGATTTAATACTTTCTCCCCGTTCTTTGGCTTGTAAGTGGCATACACGTGGTCGAAGCTGCGGTTTTCACCGATGATCACAATGACGTGTTTAATCGGGCTGGTGGTTGGTATCGAGTTAGGATCAGTTTGAGCACTTAGACCTGGGGGCAACATGAGATTGAAAACCGTCGAGAGTAATGCGGCGCTGCAGCCCAAGTATCGGCAGAGCTCTCGTGAGTACGCTGCAAACTTCATAGAACATCCTCCAGTGGGCCGGATAAAATTCCGGCTTTCGCAACCAGATACAAGTTGCGGGAGGAGCGTTACGCAAGATTGAATCGCGTGTGAATGTTCGTTGAATTAATCTCCACAGGGAACCTGAACGGTCACATGCATAGGAATGTTTTCCGCGTTTCAGATTTTTTCTAAGGGGAAATGCTGTATTCAAATAAAAAATCGCGCCCGGCGAAAGGCGCGATTGAAATATCCTTTCTTTCTGTTACTGCAAGGATGTACGTACCTGGCTTAGCCTTTCACTCAATGCTTGCTTGTGTTCCGCAAAAGCCTTTGGGTTAGGAATTTCATTCCTCAATTTCGCGGGAAGAGATGCGGCCAATTGTTGAAATTTCGGGAATGCCGAAGCATCGTTAACTACAGCCACATAAGATTGAATGAATGCCTGTAGCGTTACAGGGCCATTCCAGTCTTTTTCCCTAAGACTTAGTTCCCTCGTCACCGCAGCATTCCAATCGAGGCCATTATTTCCGAGGCGGTCGAGCTCTTTAGCGAGAGTGGCTTTTTGCCCAGGAGTAAGTTGCGACATGTGCTGTATGAAATTAATGGCACGCAAATGCGACATCAGCAGGTTTTCCGCAGCGAGCGTGGAGAAAAGCGTGCCGCCGTTGGCGACATCATGCGAAAATCGCAGTCCATGCGCAAGAACCGCCACGGCCCCATCCTGATCTTTATTGATCATGAGATGGAACACATAGAGAACATTTAACCGTCCAAGAATGAGGGACTTTCTCACATAATCAACGGGCGTATCGTCGCCCAGCGTGTAATCGATGCCCCAATCACAGTTTGGCAGCGTCGCGCCACGGCCCATTATATCGAGGGCAAATTTGTTCTTCTCTATCAAATCTTTGTACTTTAAATCGTCGTATGGAGCGGTACCTTCAAGAATTACGTCAAGGTTTTTTACCTGCTCTTCGCTGAGCGCGGTATCCTGCATCTCCGCAAATGCTGCCCAATAACGCAGAGCGGCATTATCGCTAAGCTTGCTTTCCCTAGTCTGCCCCCAAAGCGGCGTGAGCAAAATTCCCAGGCCCAGAATTACTGATGAAAGAAATCGTGAAGTTTTCATAATTTGAAGTTTTCCTTTCCCAGAGCAGCAAACGCGCTACTCTTCCCTTCTTGCGGCAATGAAGTTTGCGGGTCCCTTGCGATCAAGTTCAGAACTTCCCGCACCGAGGGCGATTCTTTGAGCAAAAGATTGGCGTTGCTGATGGTCAAACCCGATGGTGGCTGCGCAGGCATCAGGCTTTTTGTTAGAGCAGGCTTCGATGCTGGTTCGGCGTGGCGGTCAAGCGTTAACGATCCAACAAGGAGAAGCATGACGAATGAGACTGCCAAGATCATCGGGGCGTACGAGTGCCGGGCCCGCCCAACAACTTCCCGATGAGGAAGTGGGGCTGCCTGTACGGGCTGAAACTGTTTCAAATAAGTTTCCAGTCCGTCGTCGTCACGCTTGCAAGTTTCATCATCACGAATGGTCATAACGAAAACTCCTTTGCATGAAAGACATCCCGCAGGCTTGCCAGTGCATAGCGATAACGCGAAGCCACGGTATTTGCGCTTGCATCGAGGATCTCAGCAATTTGTGCGAACGTAAGTTCACCCCAAATATGCATGACCACAACCTCGCGCTGTTCTTCCGATAAGGCAAGCAATGCATTCCTCAATTGCCTCTCCGCGGCAAAGTCACGTTGCGGCGGCACAAACCAGCTAAACTTCGGATCAAACTCAACATTGCGCTGCATGCGTTTCGTTTCATTTCGCATTCCATTGCGAACACACGCAAACAGATAAGCCTTAATATCCAGAACGTGACTCGCGACGCCTTCTTCCATGAACCGAGCGAACACCTCATGTACGATGTCCTGCGCGCGGCTGCGTTCGCCCGCAATCGCCGTCGCATACAACACCAGCGCCGCGCTATGTTGCCGGTACAATAATTCGACTCTTGCTGCTTCGGCTTCTGAATGCTGTTTCATAACCTCATTTACCAGACAATTGGAAACGAACTTTTTGTTTAAAATTCAGCAAATATTTTATGCACTTATCATTAAGCCCGACTGAAAACATATTTCACTGTCCAGATGACGATATTGCTTTGAATCTGGCACACTTAACTCCCCAGAGAAGTTAGGAGATTTCGTGAGCACACAGGAAGAATTCGCGCCGGGTTGGCCGGGCATCCCCCCGCGCTGGACCTCGGCCGCCAAGTCAGGAATAGGAACCGCCCTAAATTTGCATAGCCGCGTATGGTTCACGTTGAGCCACGGCATTCTTAACGAAGTTTATTTTCCTCGCGTGGATCAAGCATGTACGCGCGACCTGGGGTTCATCGTCACCGACGGCAAGTCTTTTTTTTCTGAAGAAAAGCGGCACTGCACTTTTGAAAATATTGCGATTGAGCCCGGCGTTCCTGTCTATGAGTTGAAAAACACGGAGACACAAGGCCGATATCGCATCGAAAAGGAAATTTTTGCCGACCCATATCGTAATGTGGTTTTGCAGAAAATTCGTTTTATACCCTTGCAAGGAAAACTTTCGGATTATCGTCTGTACGCATTACTCGCTCCACACTTGGGAAATTTCGGCAGCGGCAATACTGGATGGATCGGAGACTACAAGGGCGTTCCGCTTTTATACGCAGCGCGCAACGAATGTTCGCTGGCTCTGGGATGCTCTACTCCATGGCTCAATCGGTCCGTAGGCTTTGCTGGCACCTCTGACGCGTGGCAGGACCTCTCGCAAAACTTTCAACTGACCACAACTTACAATCGCGCGGAAAACGGAAACATCGCTCTTACTGGCGAAATCGATCTGCAAAAATGTGGCGGCGAATTTGTTTTGGCATTGGGCTTTGGCGGAATCTGGTCTGAGGCGGGACAGCAAGTGCGTTCCACTTTGTTCGAGTCTTATCAGGATTTGCGGGCGCAATATGTTCGACATTGGAAACATTGGCAAGACGGCTTAATGAAGCTGGACAAGCCGGAACGCGAGCGCGACTTGTATCGTGCGAGTCTGGCCGTTCTGCGCGTGCATGAATCAAAAGACTTTCTCGGCGGGGTGATTGCCAGCCTCTCCATCCCCTGGGGTTTTAATAAAGGGGACGAAGACCTTGGCGGATACCACCTTATATGGCCGCGCGACCTTGTGGAAACCGCACTCGGATTCCTCGCGGCAGGCGCGCAATCTGATGCTGTGCGCGTTCTTCATTATCTCGAATCCACTCAGGAAGCCGATGGTCATTGGGCGCAGAACATGTGGATCGACGGTCGTCCCTACTGGGCCGGATTACAAATGGACGAAGCCGCGTTCCCCATCCTCCTGGTCGATGCTTTACGTCGCAACGCGAATGCCGCCCTCGGCGATCTGAGACGCTGGTGGCCAATGGTAAAAAGCGCCGCCGGATTTCTGGTAGAGAACGGCCCCGTCACGCAACAAGATCGATGGGAAGAAGACGCCGGATATTCCCCCTTCACTCTGGCAGTGGAAATATCCGCGCTACTTGCGGGAGCGGATATTGCTGATCTAGTCGGTGAAAAATCCATCGAGACATTTCTTCGCGAAGTTGCTGACACGTGGAACGACAATGTCGAGCGCTGGACCTATGCCATCGGCAGCGATCTTGCCCGCCAATTAAAGGTCGATGGGTACTACGTCCGTATTGCCCCGCCCGATAGTGACGGCGCGTCTTCTCCGCTCGAAGGATTCGTTCCAATCAAAAATCGTCCGCCGGGACAAAGTGAGGAACCAGCAACCCACCTTATAAGTCCAGATGCGCTCGCTCTGGTTCGTTTTGGACTACGCGCGCCGGACGATCCTCGCATCGTAAACACCGTTCAGGTGATTGATGCTCTTCTCCGCATTCAGCTTCCGCAAGGCCCTTGCTGGTATCGCTACAACGATGATGGCTATGGCGAGCATGCTGATGGGTCTCCATTCGACGGCACCGGAATTGGCCGTCCGTGGCCGCTTTTAGCTGGAGAACGTGCCCACTATGAATTGGCCGCCGGGCGTCCTCAGATAGCAGAAGAGTTGATGCGCGTGATGGAATACTCCGCCGAAAACAACCGCTTAATTCCCGAACAAGTGTGGGACACTGCGGACGTTCCCTCGCTCGAATTGCTTGCTGGGAGACCGACGGGTTCGGCTTGTCCTCTCGTATGGGCGCACTCGGAATACATTAAGCTGCGGCGTTCGCTTCACGACGGCAAGATTTTCGATCAGCCTCCGCAAACCGTGCAGCGATATCAAGTGCAAAAAAAGACCGCGGAATATTTCCTTTGGAGCTTTAACAACAAATGCCGCTCCACGCCGAAAGGCAAAAAACTGCGTCTGATGACCTTGGCCCCAGCGCAAATCCACTGGAGCGTTGATTTTTGGAAGACCGCGCAGGACACTACAACCCACGATACCGGCCTGGGAGTTTATATCGCTGACATCCCATCGGATCAGATAAGCCCTGGCGATCAAATTCTCTTCACTTTCTTTTGGTCTGACGCACAAAAATGGGAAGGCATAAACTTTTCGGTTGTGGTTGAAAACGGTAAGTAAAGTTGTTGGCAATGCATGAATGCGTTGCTATGCTTGCAGCACTTTTTTACTTCTTGTCATGACATATTCTCTCGTAAGTTTTGCTGCGGCTGCGCTGCTCCTGGTCGTCGGCAAATTTGTAATGATCTCTGCGCGCCGCCGAGGGCGGCCTTACTTCGCGCAAACAACCGAAACAGAATCGTTCGATGTTTCGCGCCTGTTTCTTGCCAGCTTCCTCACGCTCTTCGCCGAGCTGGCATTCATCCGGTGGATCTCCGTTGAAATCCGTGTGTTTGCATATTTCAAAAATCTCACTCTCTTACTATGCTTCGTGGGCTTCGGCCTGGGCTGCGCGCTGGCACGAAAATCTGTTCGTTGGAAACCCGCAATCACCGGTTTATTTGGCTTGCTTCTGGTCGTTTACTTCCCGTTGTCGCATGGTAAAGCTCTGGAAAACCTTTCGGAAAGCCTCGGTGGGGGCGCCGACGTACAAATTTGGCGAGGAGCGACAAGTTGGAGTTGGCCCCACTTTTTCATCGCTGCCATCTTGATTTCCTTACTGCTCGTCATGCTCATTTGGATCTTCGTTCCCCTTGGGCAAATCGTTAGCCGTCAGCTGAATTCCGCAAACCGAACGCTAATGGGTTACTCCTGGAATCTCGCAGGCAGCCTGCTCGGAATTCTATGTTTTCTCGGCGCAAGCAGGCTCATGCTTCCCCCCTGGGTATGGCTGGGAATCGTTTTATTCGGGTTTGGTTTTCTGCAATTTGATTCGCAGGACCGTCGGATCATATTTGCTTTGCTAATTCCCTTATTTCTCCTTTTATATGCACCCGCCAAGCCGAATCGCTATACGATGTGGACTCCATATCAACAGATTGAATTTGCTCGCACGGACCAAGGCGGCCACTTTTTCCGTGCCTACGTTCAGGTCAATCACACCGGATATCAATCTCTTGTAAACCTATCTCCCCAATTCCTGGACCATCATCCAGGCTTGCTCAAAGAGGCTCCGCAGAATAATCCTTATAACTTACCTTTTCGATTCGCGGAACCCTCGCCCCGCGTAATGATTGTAGGTTCCGGCGCGGGAAATGATGTTGCCGCTGCATTGCGGAACAATAGTCAATATGTAGATGCGGTGGAGATTGATCCTGCCATTTTGGCCCTCGGCAAGCGTGAGCATCCGGAACAACCTTACGCCGACGCGCGCGTTTCCATTCACTTGACGGATGCTCGTGCATTTTTGCGCAGAAGCCAGCAAAAATATGATCTCGTCCTTTTCGGATTGCTCGATTCGCACACGCAACTTTCGGATTACGCCAACATGCGAATCGATAATTTTGTTTACACAGAAGAATCCTTCCGCGAAGCTAAAGATCACTTAAACCCTAACGGCGTGCTCTTCATCAAGTTTCAAGTAGATCGCCCATGGATGGGCGGCCGCATCGCCAATATTCTGGAAAAAACTTTTGGCAAGTCGCCGCTGATATTCACGGCCGATTCCAGCTATAGCGCTGGGGCTACCTGCTTTGTCATTTCGCCTTCGGCCCGCGTCCAGCAGGCGCTATCGAATGATCCCACACTCGCCGGATTTGTCACGGATCACGCAAAAACATTTCCCAAGGATATTCCGGTTACAACCGACGATTGGCCTTACTTGTATCAGGAAGGGCGTTGGCTGCCACACGCCTATATCTCCTTAGGTGTTCTGGTAATAATGATCGCCATTTTCATGTATCTGCAGATTCCAGAAGCGCGCACAGCGCCACCCTCGCTTTTTTATTTCAGCATGGGCGCGGGATTTTTGCTGTTGGAGGCGCAAGTCGTCAGCCGTCTGGCGCTTTATTTCGGCACGACCTGGCAAGTGAACGGAATTGTGATTTCGGCCATGCTGATTGCGTTGCTTTTTTCGAATATAGCGGTGGAATACGGTCTGAACTTGCCGAAATCTTTGCTCTTGTTCGCTTTGCTCGCGGGCCTGGGGATCGCCTACTTCATTCCCTTACATTGGCTCCCCGGCACGCCGGCTATTGTCGGCACAATGCTCGCTGGAATATTTTCCATCCCGGTCTTTTTCGCCGGCCTGCTTTTCTCAACTAAGTTCCGCAACGTGGCGTCCCCTAGCGCCGCACTCGGAGCGAATGCATTAGGAGCGGTCCTCGGCGGCCTCCTGGAAAATTTATCGCTGATCACCGGCATGCATGCTCTGATTCTCATCGCGATGGTTCTTTATTGTCTGGCAGGTGTAGCTTTGCTGAGGAAAGGTTAAAGAATTCAAGCGCTGAAATGACCTCGACTCGCTCAGAACAATTGAAAGATGCTCTAACAATTTTATTATTGGCTCTGGTCGTTGGCTTTTGCAGCGGACATTTTGCTTTAAGGCAGCAAGGGCTCGATTTCCCGGATTTTTACGCAGCTAGCCTGATGGTGTTGCACAGGCATGGACATCAGATCTATGACCCGAATGTGCAATATCAATTCCAGCGTGAGTATGCTGGCAGGATCGGAAGCTATTTTATTCATCCCAGTTAACTGGCTTTACCCATCATGGGCTTGTACGCAATTACATATTGGATCATTAGGGTGTCGCCTGCGCCATGCGAGTCCGCCTAGTCGTAGCCGCGCATACATACAAAAGGCACATGAGAATCATTGGAAGAGGAATACTCGCGTAAAAAGGAGCTTCCCACATTCTTTCCACAAAGGCCTTGGACACAAAACAGTAAATCACGCTAAGCACAATAGCGGCGATCCATTGCCAACAAATCGCAAAAACGGCAATGCTTAAAAGAATTTTTTGCCAGCGTTTCTTAGGACTTAATGATCGTCTATGTTGAATCAAAAACAATAGACCCGGGAACAAAAGCAATTGATTGTAAGGGGCAAATGTCGGAACAATCGCTGCTGTTGTTGCAAGTATGAAACAGGAAGCGAATGCAAATTCTGGACTGCTTTCCATTTTGCTGCGCGATCTCCAGGAAACTACTACCGCCACAATAACTAAAAGGCTGGTTACTATCCTTCCTAAGCATGGACCGAAAAGCACATCTGCAGAAGTCATTCCTAGTGTGTATTGCTGATAAGCAATGACAGCATGATAGAACTTGGTAACCCACCCCGGTAAAACCCATTGCGCGGATGCGAAGAGTACCGCCATGCCCCCCAAAAAACCAAGTAACAATCCTTTCCTCTCGCGCCAATCGCTAACCGCCCACAATCCAAGCCACACGACACTAGGAATTGTTATCTGGGGCTTAATGGTAGAGAGCGCAAGCACCAGGCCGGCTATCACAAACTTTCGCCGGATCGTCAAAACAAATGCCAGAGCGAGAAACCCCGCGACTAGAATGGTCAACTGCAGCAATGCAAGAGCCTGAATTGCCGGAAAACAGCCTAGCCCAAACACAATTGCTGTAAGAAGAGTTAGCTGCTGCGGGCGCCATTGTAATGCTTTAAACCACAAAATCACGGTACCCGTCATCACAGCAATAAAAAGCCAGTAAACTCCCGTCTGCACCACAGCAAATGGCAACAGAATGGTCGGCGCAAGCAAAAATACTACGTACGCCGGATAAGCAAATCCCGCCTGATCCCTGGGATCGTACAAATAATCTTGATTTAACGAACGCCCATAGTAGCCCACTTGAATTTCACGAGTCATTTCAGGGCTGTACGGATCTTTTCCATTGCGAAGCAATTCCCGAGCTCCCAGCCATCTGGGATATAAATCAGAAAGATTCCCCCTTGGAACTCTATGCGCGACTGCAAAAGATTTTTGTATTGGCGCCAGCACATAATGTGCGTAGAACCACATGCCGCATGCAAGTGCGATTGAGCCAATAAATCCCGGGATTGAATTTCGTGACAAGGCGTTTCCTCGGGTGCTACATGTTACAACTATCGGTACTCATTATGCGCACGCGACTACTGATCTCCGTCGCCATTGGAATTATTAGTGGATTCTACTGCTGGTTCCTGCTCTCCCGCCTTCAATTAGGAGCAGCGGATTTTGAGTCCCCGATTCGGGCGGCGCAAGCGTTACTCGCTCACCAAAATCCATATGCAGCAAAGCTGCAGCTTTATCCTATTACAGCGGCACTTTTCGGTTTTCCGTTCGTTCATGTAACTCCCGCTTTGGCCGCTGCGATCTTTTATGGAACCAGCTCCGCACTGCTCGCCTTCGGCCTCACGCGTTTCGGCTATATGCGTCTACTGATTTTTTTGGCTTACCCTTACTGGGCTGGATTGTTGACCGCGCAATGGTCTCCACTTTTGATGGCCGCCGCATTTTTCCCTCTAGCGATGTTTGCAGTTCTAGCCAAACCCCAGATTGGGCTGCCGATGTTGTTTACACATCCAAGCAAGAAAGGACTCATAGCATGTCTTCTCGCAGGTGCGTTGAGCCTTATTGCCATGCCAGCGTGGCCTAAGTACTGGTTCGGACAACTGGGCCGATACGACCACTTTTTTCCTATTTTTATATTTCCCGGGTTCCTTCTGGTTCTTTCTTTCTTGAAGTACCGCGATCCGGATTCACTTCTATTATTTTTTATGGCATGCACGCCGCAGCGTTGGTTTTATGACGCCTTCGTCCTTTGGCTCCTTCCGAAATCACGCCGTGAGATTCTCTGCACGGTCGTTATCAGTTGGGGCGCAGGAATTTGGCGGTGGTATCATACTCCTCGCACTTTTTACCAAGTGGGCCTATGGAGCGTCCTGTTTTTTTACTTGCCGATGCTAGTAGTTGTGCTTCTGCGCGTTCGCAACGAGAGGGCATCGCTCGTTCCTGCCAGAACTGGCATCAGCCAATAATAACCGGGCAGAAAACCGCATAGTTATGGATTGCGGAACGGGAAATCGCGTTTGA
>DASXCC010000077.1:0-25438 GCA_036491415.1 Terriglobales bacterium
CAGGCGGTCGACCACTCCGCTCATTCGTTGTCCATCCGGTGTCACGTAGTCGCCCATCTTTACAGTCAACGTCACAATGGCCACATTATTTGAAATCATTCGAACCTCAGGATCGCTTTGTTCCATAGCGGTTTCGCGGAACATTCCTGCATGCAGCGCCTCATGAGCTTTGACAATTTGATCGCGCCCCCGCCACCACATGCCCACAACATTCACCCACTCCGCATCCTCGGCCAGTATTTTGCCAAGTTCCTCCAACCGGTGACGATTCCAAATGTTCTCGAGAGATCGAACGAGCGCTAAAACTTTCGCCTTGTCGTCCACAACCAATCTCCCTATGTATGAACCTTACTGCAGGCGCAAATCTAAGACTCATTCGGCTGCTACATCTAGACATGCGGGCTACTCGCCGTCACCGCCACAGTCTATTGGAGGTTTCTTGCGCAGAATTGTAAAAATGCGACATTTCCGAAAACTTGTGTTGCAGTTGACTGCGATGAGCAGGCTCGATCGAATGAAAGTCCGCATCCGGCAACGAAACGAGCAGTTTTTGCGGAGCGGCACCTGCCAGCAGGCGCGTGTCCCGGATCAGATGCGCTTGGTCAAAGTAGCCCGCGTCTGAGGCAACCTCCGTCCATGAAAGACCCGGATTAGTTTGCTTCCTCAGCAAGGTAAATTCAAGACGCGCCACCCTTGAAAACAGCTTCGGCGCAACTCCCACACATTCGCGAAACTGTCTTTCAAACTGTCGCAGGCTCAGATTGCATTGGCGGGCCAACAGCACCAAGTCTACGTTTCCATGCCTTCGGCGCATCCATCTGGCCGCCAACTCAACCGGCGAAAACTCGATCGTCCTACGCAGTTGTTGTGACAAAAATTCATCGGCTGCCTCCGCGAGTTCCTCGTCCGCAACGGCATTCTGTAGCCGGTTGAAAAGATGAGAGACTTCTCGACCCAGTACGCTTTCCCCAGGCAGAGCTTTGTCGGCTAGTGGATAAATTGGAATGCGAAAGAGCGCATGCAGGCCTGCAGGGTGGAAATGAATCGTAAATGTTCGTATCAACCGGGGATAAATCAGGTCGCCCTTGACCTTCGTACTCGGGCCAGCGAGTAGGACTTCGGGCGCAGTCCAAGTCCCCTCGGGCGTACGAACCTGGTAACGGTCAAGGAGGTAAAACTCCAAAATCTGCTGCGTGCGCGCGTAGATTGGACGCAGCACCACACAATCTTCCAACTTACCCTGCCGCAAGCCGTAGTGGGAGACATAGCGCGAAATCGGTTCGCACGGAAGGTACACCTTCACCGGTAACCTGAATGTGGATTCAGTCATCGAGAGAACACTTCAGCGGAAATCAATCTACAATTCCGCAGCATTGGCCTCACAGTCCCGCAAGTATATTCCACACAGACGGGCTTTAAGACAATGCCTCAGGTTGGAAGTTGTCTCTCGTCAGGTTCAGAAGCAGGAAAGAAGTTGAGAAGTTGCCGCGATGCGAATTTTGCTCTGTGCCAGAATCATGAAGGCTGGTCACTTCCAGCTCATGCACACCACACTCAATATATTGACCTTATAAACGATTACTTTCCCTAGGTCTTCCCATAATCACAAACCACGACCGTCAAATCATCGTCCTGTTTAGCGGACCAGGCGCGGATCGACGCCATGATCGAATCAGCGGCGGCGGACGAAGACAGCTTTGCCGTGGTTTTCAGCAGATCGCAGAGAGCGTCGTGGCCGAAGAAGTCGCCGGAAGCGTTCGAAGCCTCAATGATCCCGTCGGTATAAAGAAGTAGCCTGTCGCCGGATTCCAACTTGTACACCGCATTGACATAAGAAGCGAAATCGAATGCAGCCAGTATCAGGCCATTCTCTTCAATTTTGGTGATTCCACCGTTGCGCAGCAACAGCATCGGCGGATGTCCGGCAGCTGAGTATCGCAACTCTCCGGATTTCGCATTGAGATGCACGTAGGCCGCGGTGACAAACTGGTTTTGCGTATTCCCATAGAGAGCCGTGTTCATGCCGGAAAGAAATCGCGCAGGATCGTCAGCAGAACCGCGTTGCGAAGACGCCGCGAGTTTCACCATAGACGCGATCAGCGCCGCCGGAACGCCGTGGCCGGAGACATCGGCAATCAAAAGTCCCGCCTGATAATCATCGGCAATGACGTAATCGTAGAAATCTCCGGCAACCGAGGTCATCGGCACATAGCGACTGGCAGTTTGAAAGTATGCAGACTTCGGAAATTCGGTCGGCAAGATGGAGAGCTGGATGCGGCGCGCGACTTCCAGTTCATTTTGGATTTCGTTCAACTGCTGGTCGCGCTGCAAAGTACGGCGGGCGGCGACATATCCCAGACAACCGAGAAAAGCGACGAAGCCGAACGGCTCTAACTGCGGCAATCGGTACGAAAAGAAATCCGCGATATTGACCGACAGGGCGAAGACGATGAAGATCAAGAGTCCCCAGCGGATCACGGCGAAGTCGGGATCGGCCCGGTAGATGCGAGCGAGCATGATTCGCCCGATCAAGAAAACCAACGTGACGATGACGACGACGTTGTTGATTTGGCCATAGATACCGCGATCGCCAAAAGCAAACGTGGCCGTGGCCAGAATTCCGCCGATACAAGCCATGGCGTAGTTCAATTGCCGGTCGCCGCGCGTCCGCAGTCCGAGTGAAGCAAAAAATAAAAATGCCGGAACCAGAATGAGGTAGCTGAGTCCCGGCAGAAGCCGGTGGTAGAAAGCAAAGTCTTGAAATGTGGCCCGCACAAGCGATACGCGGAGCCACAGGCGAAACCCGTAGAATCCGGCAAAAAAAGCGAAATAAATCAGCAGTGGATCAAGTCTGCGGCGGACCGCAGCAAACGCGGCGGCGACCAATGCGACAGTGATAAATGCCGAACCCAGGAAAATAAAAGGCGCGTCGCGATAAAACGCATGGAGTACATCCTCCGCGCTGGCATTTATGAGCGCCTGCATGCGAAAAATACTAACTGATCCGCGCAGTCCCGCGTTTTTAAAAGCGCATAAAAGTCAAAGGCTCATCCTCAAATTTTTCCCTCGTAGATTCGGTTTCGCGAATCGTCTGGTAGTATTTTTCAGAACAGATCCGTGCCGAACAATCACACCAATAAAAGCCTGCTGATCAAGGGCGGCCACCTGATCGATCCTGCCGCAAAGATCGACGCGCCCATGGATGTTCTTTTGCGCGACGGGAAAGTTGCGGAAGTGGCGGCTCCGGGAAAGATCAGCGGTGCTTCCGAAACAAAGTTGGACGCGCGCGGCCTGATCGTCGCGCCCGGTTTGCTTGATATTCACGTACACCTGCGGGAGCCGGGGCAGGCCTACAAAGAGACCGTTGCTACGGGCACGGCTGCGGCCGCCGCGGGTGGATTCACTTCCATCTGCTGTATGCCGAATACGAATCCCGTGGTTGATTCGCCGGAATGGGTTGCGTGGCTCCAGCATCCTGAGCGCGGCGCGGTGGTCAATGTCTTTCCGATCGCGGCGGCGACGAAAGCCAGCAAGGGCGCGTCGCTTACGGACTTCCGAGGATTGCAGAGAGCGGGTGCGGTTGCCGTTACCGATGACGGCAAGCCGATCCTCAATGACGACATTATGCGCGATGCGTTGCGGGTTGGAGCGGAGATCAATCTTCCGGTGATCCAACATGCGGAAGATACTCGGACCACAGAGAATTGCTCCATGCACGACGGGCCTACGGCATTTCGCCTGGGCTTACGCGGGATGAGTTCGGCAGCAGAAGCTTCGATTGTGGAACGCGACATTCGGCTCGCGGAACAATTTTCCGGCGCGCGCATGCATATCGCACACATTTCTACCGCCGATGCCCTGGAAGCAGTGCGTCGTGGCAAGCAAGGCAAAGCGCGGATCACCTGCGAAGTCACGCCCCATCACTTTGTCCTTACCGATGCCGACGTTCGCGATTACGACGCGCACTTTAAGATGAACCCGCCACTACGATCTGCCACAGATCGCGATGCTGTCCTGGCCGCGTTAGCAGACGGCACCATTGATGCAATCGCCACCGATCATGCTCCGCACGCTCCTCACGAAAAGATCATTGAGTTTGAGCGCGCGGCATTTGGCATCACCGGACTGGAAACCGCGCTCGGCCTGGCTATCACACGATTGCATCGCGAACAGAAAATTCCACTCGCGAGGATCGTGGAACTTTTCACGGCAGGCCCGGCGCGCGTGCTGGATCTTGGCAAGCGTGGAACCCTAGCGGTCGGTAGCCATGCGGACGTAACCATCTTCGATCCCAAAAAGAAATGGACGTACGACGCCAGCAAGTCACTTTCGAAATCCCACAACAGTCCCTTCCATGGATGGCAGTTCACCGGCAAAGTGACCGCCACCATCGTCGGTGGCCATATCCTGTATCGGCCCAGTTAAATTTTCACAGACAAATCTCTCTCATTAGAAATTTCTGTTTAGAAATTTCTGGATCTTGCCTTTTTCCTCCCCTAAGGGAGTTGGACTCTTCTACGGATTTGTAGTTCGCCACATACAGTTTCGGCAGGATTGTTGATCGTGCGTACTGGCGTTATCTTGGCTTCACGTTGCCCTCAATGAACCCACCTTTTCGAGGCAGGGGCTGGTCAAAAGATCGGCTCCTGCTGCTCGCCTTTTAGGGCCATTTTTCTCTAGATAACGCACAACAACGCGACCTGCGATTCACGCATCTTGATAGAAGCACGGCCTAATCCGCGGATTAAGGAGGAACAATATGGCACGTTATAAAGATAAAGTCTTATGGAATGTACTTTTAGGCAGCGGCGCGTACTTACTGGATTCCATGCGCGACAAGCTTAGCGATAATTTTGGTGATGTACGCAGCCGGGCACGGGATACGTATTCAACCGCATCCGACCGCGCCCGCGATGCATACTCGACGGCGTCGGATCGCGTGAGTAGGGCGAATGATGTGCTCCGGGGCGAGGATTCCAACATTCTTGGCACCGCAGCAGCCTTCGTGCTGGGTATTGGCGTAGGCGTTGGGGTCGGTATGCTCCTGGCTCCCGCCAGCGGCGAAGAAACACGCGGCAATATTGCCGGCAAGGTTTCGGATTTCGGAAGCCGGGTCCGTAACCGCGTGTCGGCGGAACCCAGCGGTGCGACAGGCACTTACGGGGAATAATGGCATTGGCCGGAAGACCGGGTAATCACGCAGCGATTACCTGGCCTTCTGGCCAAACACATTACCCGGCATCCGTAACCTGTATTAGTTCTAGATAAGAAAATAGTCTGTAAGCGATGTCACCAAGGTCTCTATTGTTCTCCTCTGACCAGGAGACGTCGCATATAGTCGGCCAGGTCCTGAAGGAATTAGGACTCGAGGTTGAGTCCTGCGTTGAAATCTTCTCCGCCATCGAAAAGCTCACCACCAAGAATTATGAAATCGTGGTCGCTGATTTGTCCGACGGTGCGGAAGCCGCGTTTTTGCTGAAGACTTGCGCGGAACTGAGCTGCGCGCGTTCCGCCCTGGCTGTGGCCATTGCCAGCTCTGAGGCAAGCGTATTACCCCCCGGAGTAGGCCTTGTTCTGAGCAAGCCGCTTATCTCGTCAAAGATCAAATGGGCACTGACTCATGCGGGCGAAATTACAGAAAAAGTAAAAGCGACAAGAGCGGAAGTCATCCCAATCGCTCCGGTTGCGAAAAAAGTGTCAGCCCTCCCCCCTAAAATTGTCCCCATTCGACAGGTTGGGGCGACCGTAGTGCCTATGCCGGCGCAGATCGTATTGTCGGCATATTCCCATCCGGATGATTTCGCCGAACCAACGCTGGAACCGGAAAGCGGACTCGTGCCCCTGGCCGCATCCGCCAGCGCGAAATTCCGCGGTACGTCGCACCAGACTTCCCTCACCGCCAACGCGAAAGATTTGGGATTTTTAGACGACGACAATCCCTTGCATGTGCGAGGTGGACACCAAAATCGCAATGAAAGCTTTTCCCGCGTCTATCGTCCGGCGATGTTAAGCGCGTTCATGCTCTGGCTTGCCTATATCGGAGTGCAACCGGCGCGTAGCGCGGCGCTTGTCACCTCGGTTGCAGTGATTTACACGAAGGCGGTCGAGAATACGCAAACGTGGTTGCAGGCTCCGAAGACGGAACAAGCCGAAGAACAAGCTGCCGAGGGAGAAACTCCAGCCCCGGAGCGCAGCATTCGATCTTCGCAACAGGGCGCCGAAGAGATTCACCTGGAACCACGAGCCGTGGCCCCGGACGAAATTTCCACCGGTGCGCCGACGGTTCAGCCTGAGCCTGTGGCGGGAGACGCCTCGGCGATCCCCAACAGCTTAAGGGCCGCCTTAAAACCAATCACGAAAGAAGAGGAACCAGCGGTGGAAGCCAAACTGGCGCCGACTTCTGTGATCAACGGAATGCAACCCGTAGTCCTCCCCGAAGAACTTTCCAAAACCATGTTGGTGGATCGAGTCGAGCCGGACTATCCGCCGCAAGCTTTGTCGTCCGGACTCGAGGGTCCTGTGGTGTTGCAAGCATGGATCGGAAAAGACGGAAGGATTTCCGATCTGAAGTTAGTCCGTGGATACATGGTTTTAGGCAAGGCCGCTTCAGACGCGGTACGCCACTGGCGCTTCCGTCCGTACATCCTGAACGGACAAGCTGTCGACGCGCAAACCTATATCACCGTGGATTTTAGGCTGCCGAACTCCTAAAGAATCAGCCTTCCCTCTGCCCCATATCTCCGCAGGCACAATTCACAACTTGTAACTTCTTTTCACCCCGGATTGACACCTCTCCTGGACTGTTCAACTATCGTTCATCAACAAGAGCGGTAAACCAGAGCTACGATAAAACAACATGTTTCACTGGAACGAGAAAACCCGGCTAATGTTGACCCTGGAACTGGCAGTAATTTTGCCGGCGGCAGCCCTGGTTTTTCTCAGCGCATGGCAGTTGAAGTCGATTCAGCGCGACCGGTCCGTGCAGGCAGCTTTTCAACGTGACTTCACACAGATGTCGAAGATTACCGAAAAGCAAATGAACCAGCGAGTCTACGATCTTACAGACGACTTTAAGCAGCAATTGCTGGCGACGAAACCGATTTGCACTTCCACCATGGACAAGATTCTCGCCAGCACTCCGTACATTGCCGGCATGTACGTTTACAGCCCAAGTATGGGGTTCATATTCCGCGGTCAGAAGTCACGGATGGAAGATCCGCGATTTCATGCGGAAGCCGATGACTTCTCGGAAAGCGTCGCCAAGTGGTTCCCCCTTGAATACAAGGAAAATGTCGAAATGCTGCAGTACATGGAGAAATCCAACCGCCCTTACCATTACGGCATTAACACCATCATGCGTGACGGTAAGGACTACTACGACACCTATTCAATGTTCATCGCCAACGAAGATGCAACTGGCAACAAAATGCTTGCCGGCTTTATGTTTGATCCGGACTATTTGAATAATCAATTCTTCCCGCAAATGATGGACATGGCGGTCAGCCATCACGAGCTGACAGACGAAAAAAATCCTGTAGTCATGATGTTGCACGCGCGCGGCGAGTACACACCGATCGTGACTTCTCCGGGTTGGGATGGCGGCGAACCGGAAATCGAACATCCCATGGAAGGCGCCTTCCCGGGGCTCACGCTGGCGATCAAAATGCGCGGCACCACGCTCGCCGCGATCGAAAATCATTTTGTTCGTACGAGCTTTCTAACTCTCGGCGCTATCACCTTATTGCTCATTGTCGGATTGGTTTTCACCCACCGCAGCATCGCGAAAGAAATGGCATTGGCGCGGTTAAAGTCGGACTTTGTTTCCAACGTATCGCATGAATTGCGCACACCGCTCTCGCTGATCCGCCTCTATTCCGAAACTCTGGAAATGGGGCGATTGAAAGACAGCGCCAAGCAGCATGAGTATTACGAAATTATTCGTAAAGAAAGCGAACGGCTGACGGCGCTCATTAACAACATTCTAGACTTCTCGAGGATCGAAGCCGGCCGTAAAGAATACGACTTCCGCGAAACTGACATGAAAGAACTGGTCCGCACCACTTTGGATTCCTATCGCTACCAGATCGAACAGAGCGGATTCACCTTCGAAGAAACAATTGACGAAAATATTCCGGCGATGGTGGTGGACCGCGAAGCTATTTCCCGCTCGCTGCTGAATTTGGTGAATAACGCGCTCAAATATTCGCAGGACAACAGGTACATCGCGGTAAGCCTGTTCCGCGATAATGGCTCCGTGAAGTTACAAGTCCTCGATCATGGCATGGGCATCCCACAGGGAGAGCAGGAAAAGATTTTCGAGAAGTTCTACCGCGTGGGTGATCCGCTGGTGCACAACACAAAGGGAAGCGGGCTTGGGCTTTCTCTGGTCCGCCACATTGTGCAAGCGCATGGCGGAACAGTAGGCGTGAATAGCACGCCGGGAGAAGGCAGCAAGTTCACGATTGCACTGCCGTTGAATGGCGGAATGAAAATGCAGGCTGTTCCGGCCACGCATAGAGATTTGAAAGCAATATCCGGATAGAACGTTAAGGCATTCGTAAGTTAAGTTGAATTTAAAAGATAGAGATTAAAGATTAAAGACAGAGATTATGGCGAAGATTTTGATTGTCGAAGACGAACCAAATATGGTCGCGGGCTTGCGCGATAACTTCGAGTTCGAAGGTTATGACGTAATCACGGCAGGCGACGGCCTCTCAGGCTTAAACCGCGCCCTGCATGAATCGCCGGACCTCGTCATTCTCGATGTAATGATGCCCCGCATGAGCGGCCTGGACGTATGCAAACAACTCAAAGCCAAGAGATCCAGCATTCCCATCATCATGCTCACGGCGCGCGGACAAGAAATCGATAAAGTCGTTGGACTGGAATTAGGAGCTGACGATTACGTCACCAAACCATTCTCCATCCGCGAGCTTTTAGCACGGGTGAATGCGGTGTTACGCCGCGCAAAACCAAACGACCAGGATTCGGAACGGTACTCCTTCGGCGATGTGGAAGTTGATGTCCGCATGTGCCAGGTTTCCCGCGCCGGACAGGCGCTGGAGTTTTCTACAAAAGAGTTTGATCTTCTTAAATATTTTCTCCTGCATCGTGGCGAGACTTTGAGCCGGGACAAATTACTGGAAGAAGTCTGGGGATACGAACACTTCCCCACCACGCGCACAGTAGACACTCACATTCTGCGCTTGCGGCAGAAGGTGGAACCAAAGCCGGAAGATCCGCATTTCATTCTTACAGTGCATGGCACGGGATACAAGTTTGTCGGTTGAGTTTAGATCGTTGTCAGCAGTTACGACTGAAGGAGCATTCAGATGATTGCCGCTGAGTTAATGACGAGTCCGGGCGCTTCATCCGGTGGTATCGATAGTGCCGTATTGAGCATGGGCGCGCTTCCCGCTGCATGGGGCGTACCTGAGGAAAATCGTCCCGTAAAAGTAGACGACACTATGCTCGTACGTAACGCACAGCAAGGGGACACCGACGCTTTTGAGAAATTAGTGCGTCAATACGATCGTCCGGTATTGCGTTTGGCAACGCACCTTACCGGCTCCATGGAAGATGCCCAGGACATTTACCAGGAAGCTTTCCTGCGCGCGTATTTGAATTTGTCGGCTTTTCGCTTTGAATGTTCTTTCTTCACCTGGCTCTACCGGATCGTGGCCAATCTTTGCCTGGACCACCTGCGCAAGCGGAATTCCCGCGGGCGCGACATCGTTACCGTCGTTTCTCCGAATGGCGAGGCGCAAAGCATTATGGAATATGTGGCGGATGAGCGCAGCGGGGCCAGTCCGGAGAGAAGTCTTTTAGGGACGGAACTTCGCACGCATATTAAAGCCGCTTTAAAAGAACTCTCTCCACGCGAGCGGATGGTATTTGAACTGCGGCATTACCACGGAATGAAATTGCGCACCGTCGCCGGCATTCTGAATACAACCGAAGGAACGATTAAAAATACTTTATTCCGTGCCACGCATAAGCTTCGTGTGGAACTGGCAGACATAAAGTAGTTTAAATAATTAAAGCCCCGCATTTGATTGCCAACCATGATATTCATCTAGTCGTATTCTGCATCTAAGCGCCTTGGCGGATTTTCATCTCGCCACGGCGGTTCATCTCCTGTCTTGATTTTCTGGTTTATCAGTACCGAGGAGAAAGGCTTTGACAGTGTTACAGGACGCGCTTTGGTACAAAGACGCGGTCATTTATCAGGTGCATGTGCGCACCTTTTACGACGCCAACGGCGACGGCATTGGCGACTTTCGCGGACTTGCGCAAAAAATCGACTATTTGGCGGACCTTGGTATCACAGCCATCTGGCTGATGCCGTTTTTTCCGTCTCCATTGCGCGATGATGGTTACGATATTGCCGATTATCGTTCGGTGCATCCCAGCTATGGGACGCTCGAGGACTTCAAGGCCTTTCTGGAAATTGCCCACGCACGCGGCATTCGCGTGATCATCGAGATGGTCCTGAACCATACCTCGGACCAGCATCCGTGGTTTCAGGAATCACGCAGCACTCGCGATAATCCCCGCCGCGACTGGTATGTGTGGAGCGACACAGATACCCGCTATCAAGGCACGCGCATTATTTTTATCGATACTGAACTTTCCAACTGGGCTTGGGACCCGGTTTCCAAACAATATTACTGGCATCGCTTCTTCAGTCATCAACCCGACTTGAATTACGACAATCCCGCCCTGCGCGAAGAGATGTGGAGCGTCATGAAGTTTTGGTTCGACATCGGGGCCGACGGCTTCCGGCTCGATGCCATCCCATATTTGGTGGAACGCGAAGGGACCAATTGCGAAAATCTTCCCGAGACGCACCAGATCATTCGCGACCTGCGCACCCGCATGGATGCCGGATATCCCGGCCGCATGTTGCTGGCAGAGGCCAATCAATGGCCTTCCGATCTTGGCCCCTATTTCGGCAAGGGCGACGAATTCAACATGGCATTCCATTTCCCGCTTATGCCCCGCATGTTCATGGGCCTGAAGCTGGAAGACCGCAAACCCATCACGGAGATTCTTCAGCAGACGCCCTCCATTCCGGAAAATTGCCAATGGTGCCTTTTCCTGCGCAACCACGACGAACTCACGCTTGAAATGGTCACCGACATGGAACGCGATTACATGTACGACGAATATGCCAAGGACAAAAGCATGCGCCTCAACCTGGGCATTCGCCGCCGTCTCGCGCCGCTGCTGGATAACGACCGCCGCCGCATCGAATTGATGAATGGCATGCTGATGTCTCTGCCGGGTACGCCGATCGTTTATTACGGCGATGAAATCGGCATGGGCGACAACGTCAACCTCGGTGATCGCAACGGCGTTCGCACTCCCATGCAGTGGAGTGGAGGATGGAATGGCGGATTCTCCAACGCCGATCCGGAAGCACTGTATTCGCCGCTCATGCTGAATCCGGTCTATGGATATCAGGCGGTGAATGTCGAATCGCAAAAACGTTTCGACCATTCATTGTTGTCGTGGATGAAAAAACTGGTCCGCACCAGAAAAGCTGCTCCCGTGTTTGGACGCGGCAGCATTGAGTTCCTGTATCCGGCGAACCATCGCATCCTTGCTTACATCCGGCAACTGGGCAAAGAAACTGTACTTTGCGTGAACAATCTGTCGAATTCCGCGCAGGCCGTGGAACTGGATTTGCGCCGTTACAAAGGCAACATCTTGATTGAGATGTTTGGCAAAAACATTTTTCCGCGCGTTGGCGATCTGCCTTATTTGCTGACGATGGGGCCGTATGAGTTTTTCTGGTTCCGGCTGCGGAAAATCTAATGAATGCAGAAGGCAGAAGTAAGAATTTAAGAATGAAGAAGTACAGCGCGTAGTCTTGATGTACGGTTTTGAATTATGCGGTTTTGAATTGTGCTTTTTTGAATTTGATTCTGCATTCTGAAATCTTCATTCTGCATTTCAAAACGCAACTCGAAGTAACAGTTCGCTTGATCTTGATAAGGAGACGCCTTGGCCGAAGAAAGCATTCTTTCAGATGATTTTCTTCGAGAACTGATGAACGTCGGAGAAGTGGACATCCTCGTCGGATTGCCCACTTACAACGACGCTCAGACAGTCGGCCAGGTCGTGCAGGCAGTGCGTGGCGGCCTGCTGCAATACTTCCCGCGGCAGCGCGCGGTCATCATTAACGCCGACGGCGGATCGAAAGATGACACCCAGGAAATTGTCCGCGCATCCTCCATCAGCGACTTAGGCCGCACAACCAATCTTCATTCATTGCGAACGTTGCATTCCGTCAGCACACAGTATGCCGGCGGGGAGGCGAATGGCGCGGCGCTCCACACCATCCTGGCTGCTGCGGAATTGCTGCGCGCCTCTTGCTGCGCAGTGGTTTCTCCGGACTCTGTGAACCTGGAACCGGTTTGGCTGGATCGCCTGATTCGTCCGATTGCCCGCGATAACATTGACTTGATCACTCCTATTTACCGCCGTCATAAATTTGAAGGCGTACTCGTCAGTAATCTGCTGTACCCCATGACGAGGGCGTTATATTGCAGGCCGATTCGCGAACCGTATCCGTCGGAATATTCGTTCTCCGGAAAACTTGCCTCGGAACTTGCCGGTCAAGACGTGTGGATGCAAGAAACTGGGCGGATCGGTGGAGAAATGTACCTTGTGGTTTCTGCGCTCACCGGCGGCTTTCAAACAAGCCAGGTTTTTCTTGGCCAAAAATCGCGGCGCGATCATTCCGCTCCCTCCGATTTAGTGAAGGCCTTGCGGCAAACCGTGGGCGTTTTATTCTCCACCATGGAACAAAATTTCCCGGCGTGTACTGCCAATACCGAAATGAAAGCGGCGCTACCCGCCGGTAATAACGCTTCTGAAGTGGACACTGAGCCGATGCGCGTGAATCGCAAACGCCTGCACCAGATGTTCGTTCGCGGCGTCGCGGAATTGGAACCCGTCCTCAAATCGATTCTCGCTCCGGCGACGCTCACGGAATTGCAGACGGTCGCCGCGAAACCTGAGGAAGATTTCCGCTACTCCGACGAGTTGTGGGTGCGAAGCGTATATGAATTCGCGTCTTCGTATCACCATTCCATCATCAGCCGCGATCATATCGTGCAGGCGCTTGCGCCTTTGTATCGCGGAAAAGCCTATACCTTCCTCATGGAGAACCGCGAGACCTCTTCACAGGAAGTGGACAACCACGTGGAGAAACTTTGCGTGAAATTCGAAGAACTCAAGCCGTATTTGATTGAGCTGTGGAACGGTGAAAAGTGAGGTCACTATGTGGGACAAATTTGTTACAGAGCTAAACCTGGCTACCCACGGAATTATCGAAAACGTCGCGCGGTTCCTGCCCCGCTTGCTGGTGATGATCGTCATTGTTCTCATCGGCTGGGGCATCGCCTGGATTCTCAAGGCGATTCTGCGTAGCATTCTGCGCATCACCAAGTTCGATAAACTTTCCCAGGATGCGGGTGCCGCGCAATTGCTGAACCGCGCCGCGCTGCCTTCGTCGTCAGAAATCCTGAGCCGCCTGGTTTTCTGGGTCGCATGGATCGGGTTCATTCTTATCGGCGTCAGCGTGCTGGGAATTGGCGGCCTGCAGGAACACATCGCGCGGTTCTTCGGATTTCTTCCCCAGCTCTTCGCGTCGTTGTTTATTTTCTTTTTCGGATTGCTTGCAGCCAGTTTCTTTTCCCGGGCTGCACTGCTGGCGGCCGTGAATTCCGATATGCCTTCGCCGCGGCTGATCAGTTCCACTGTCCGCACACTGATCATTATTTTCACCATTTCCATGGGACTTGAAGAACTGGGACTCGGCGAGCACACTGTCGTGCTGGCATTCGGGTTGGTTCTGGGGGCGTTGATGTTCGGCCTGGCACTTGCTTTTGGTCTGGGAGGGCAAGACCTGGCCCGGCAATTCTTGCAACGACGATTCGCTCAGCACAAAAAAGACGAACATGAGGATGAACTGTCGCCGCTATAGACGGCAGATAAGGAAGATAAAACGGTAGATTAAATGTAAGTCCATTATTATCAGTGTGATGCGTTGTTAAGCCGCTCTCAGGCCTCATCTTCGGCAATTGTCCATCCGTGTTCTTTTGTGTGCATCAACGGCTTAATAGCACGCATCAAACGGGATATAATGTTAGGGCTTTCGCGGAAATAAGCCCTTCCGCTGGGAAACAATCATTCCGATGTCCAAAAAAATTACTGTTTCAATTCTCGTTGTCTCCGCCGCTATCTTGATCTTCACCGTGATTGGTGGAATGGATCGCGCGCGCGCTTCCGACAAAGATGGCGCCTACCCTCAAATTGAGGTGTACAGCGAAGTGCTTTCCCGCGTGGAAGGCGAATATGTGGAAGATCCGAACATTCCCGCGGTGACAACCGGCGCGTTACACGGACTGCTGGAGTCGCTCGATTCCGATTCGAGCTACCTGACTCCTGATCAGTACAGCGCGTACAAAGAGCGCAAAGAAGTAGCCAAGGCCGACATTGGCGCCACGGTATCCAAGCGTTTTGGTTATGCCACCATCGTTTCTGTAATTCCGGGCGGCCCTGCAGACAAGATTGGGCTGGAAGACAGCGACATTATCGAAAGCATTGAAGGCAAGAGCACGCACGATATGTCGGTTGCGGAAGTGCGCAGCCTGCTTTCCGGCAAACCCGGTTCTACGATCAATGTTGAGCTGGTACGCGCGCGGCATCCCGAACCACAAAAGGGCGTATTTACGCTGGATGCGGTCAGCATTCCGCCCGTCTCCGACAAGCTGATGGATGATGGAATCGGCTATGTGAAAGTAGACGCGCTTACTTCTGGAAAATCGCAGGAGATTGCAAACAAGATTAAAGGCCTTCAGAAGCAGGGAGCGAAGAAGCTGATTGTTGATCTTCGCGATTGCGCTGAAGGAGAAGAAGCGGAAGGCATTGCGACTGCCAACCTGTTTCTGAATCACGGCACCATCACTTATTTGCAGGGACAGAAATTTACGCGCAAGGCTTTCAGCGCTGATCCCACAAAAGCGATTACGACCCTTCCAGTTGCTGTCCTGGTAAACAAGGGTACGGCCGGACCCTCGGAGATTGTTGCTGCCGCGATTCTCGACAATGCACGCGGGGATGTTATCGGCGACAAGACTTTTGGTGAAGGCTCGGTTCAGAACGTGATTGATCTGAAAGATGGCTCTGCTCTGATTCTGACCGTGGCCAAATATTATTCGCCCAGCGGCAAAGTCATCCAGGACAACTCCATCACGCCGAATGTTCCGGTTCCTGACACCGAAGATACGGCTGCGTTGCCGGATGAAGACGATACGACCAATGCAACGCCGCATCAAGAAGCCCCGAAAGCGCCTCGGCCGGATGACACTTTGCAGAAGGCCCTTCAGGTACTCGGCAAAAAAGGGTGAAGATTTCTATAATCAGACGCGCGCCCATTCAGGCGCGCGTTTTTTTATGCCTGTTTTTACCCTGATTTAACAGGCACAATTTTTGCGTACAGCTATCATGAAAGTGACAGCGTCTAAGTTAATAAGAATGAAACTACTTCTGGCCATGCTGCTTATCTTCGTGGGTATCCCCGCCATGGCCCAATCGTCCAATACGGGGCTCTCTGTCGATCAGCAAAATGCCAACAAAGCCAAAAGCCTTATTGATCAGGCAATCAAAGCGCTGGGGGGCGACGCTTACCTGAACATTCAGGACGTTACCCAAGAAGGCCGCACTTATAGCTTTCACATGGGCAGGTCGAATAGCGCGGGCCTGGAGTTCTGGCGCTTCTATAAATATCCCGACAAGGACCGCTATGAGCTGACCAAACAGCGTGACATCGTGGAGCTTTTCAACGGCGATAAAGCCATCGAAATCACATATAAAGGCGCTCGCAGGCAGGATGCCAAAGATGTTGCCGATTACCAGCGCCGCCACCAATACGCACTGGATTGGGTTTTACGGCATTGGCTTACGGAACCGGGAATCGCGTTTTTCTACGAGAACCAAACCGTTGCCGAGGGGAAAACCGTCGACCAAGTCACGGTGATGAATGCAGACAATGATGGGGTCACGCTTTATTTCGACGTGGATACGCATTTACCCGTGAAAAAGAGCTTCAGCTGGCGCGACCCTACCGACAAACAGCGCAACGTGGAAGAAGAGTCCTACGACAACTATCGTCCCACCCAGGGGATCATGACGCCTTATACCGTCACGCGTTATTACAACGGCGATATGTCGAACCAGCGATTCCTTACCTCCGTCCAGTACAACCAGAACCTCAACGATTCGCTGTTCGACCCCACGCAATCCACACTGCCTAAAATCAAGAAATAAACCAAACCGGATGTTCGGTTTCGGGACAATCTCCTACAGCTCAAATCTTCCATCGTTAAAAAAATGCAAATTCCCGCAATTTCTGCGGAGTAATTCACAGTGTGTAATTTCTTTCATCTTGACACTGAACGGCATTTGAGAACAGACTCAAAAACGTTTTGTTATAGGCAAGTTTCGTCCATCGCACCCTATCACCCGATCCCGAACCCCGATGTTCGGCGGGCATTTTGAATTTCAACGACCAAGAACCACTCGATTCGATAGGAGAATCCCAGCTATGGTACGTATCAAGAAAGTCTCCAGTATTTTCGCTGCTCTTTGCTTTTTTATTTTGCCCGCAACGGCACAGCATAAACCTGTGCGAGGGCACGTCATGATTCCCAAGTCCAGCATGGCCAAACCCGGTGACGCCGGCAAGTTCTACCACACGCATCTTCAGATATTCGTGCCGGACTCCGGAAACCCCAACATGGGCCCGCCATTCCCAGGATTTGGCTTTGAAACTCCGGCTTCGATCGCCTGCCTGTATGGCCTTGCCCCGCATGTTCGCGGTTGCAATCCCAATGTGGTCGCGATCAATCCGAGCGGCGGCAAGGGTGTTATCGCCATCGTGGATGCCTTCGATGATCCGAATGCCGCGGCTGATTTGGCTTTCTTCTCGCAACAGTTTGGCCTGCCGAATCCAAAGATCCAAGTCGTCTTTGCCAACGGAACGAAACCAGATGTTGATCCAACCGGCGGCTGGGAGGCGGAGGAATCTTTGGATATCGAATGGGCACATGCCATGGCTCCCAAAGCAAAAATTATTCTGGTCGAAGCAGCTTCTCCTTCCGGAGATGATCTGTTTGGAGCGGAGATCGTCGCAGCCAACTTGGTTGCAGCACAAGGCGGCGGCGAAGTCAGCAACAGCTGGGGTGGGGAAGAATTTGATGATGAAGCGCAGTTAGATTTCATCTTCCAGGTGCCGGGCGTAGTTTTCTTCGCTTCGACCGGGGATGCGCCGGGAACGCAATATCCCAGCACTTCGCCGGACGTTGTTGCGGCTGGTGGAACCACGACTGCTCGCAGTCCTTTCTCGGGAGACTTCTTATACGAACTACCCTGGGCAGAAGCGGGCGGCGGCCCCAGCGAATTTGAACCGCGTCCTCACTATCAAAACTCGATCGCAAGAGTTGTAGGCGATACCCGCGGCGTCCCTGATATGTCCTTCGACTCGAATCCTGACACGGGAGTTTGGGTTTGGGACAGCAATCCTCTGCAAGGACAGCCTTCAGCAGGCTGGCTTGTTGTGGGGGGAACCAGCGTGGCTTCTCCATCGCTCGCAGGCATCGTGAACTCAAGCGGTCGATTGGTGCGTTCCTCGGAGGCCGAGCTGTCGGTGATCTACGACAATGCTAGAAATCCGTTTGCCTTTAATGACATCCGATTCGGTTATTGCGGGCCCTATGCCGGGTTCCTCGCCGAGCCGGGCTGGGATTTCTGCACGGGCGTGGGCAGCGTGAACGGAAAAGAAGGAAAGTAATACTCATTTGTTAGCAGGCCCTGCCAAAAGGCGGGCCTTTCTTTTTGGCAGGTAAGCAGTTACCCTGAGACCCTTTCGTTTCTTCAGGATGCCGCAATTTTGTTGTGTTAACCGGCCAGCTGTGAAAACATAAAGTTTTTCTTAATAATTTCTTGCCCTTCCCCGGGAATTATTAACAATGCTCAGCGCTGTCTTCATCCCCGCCACCGTCTCGCTGTTGCTCTTTCTCGTCTTTACGTACCTGTACGAGCAAAGTCAGCAGCCCTACTTCCGCGCGTGGCAAATTGCATGGACGGTCTACACTCTCCACTATTTTTTTAGCGGATGGAATTCGTATTTTGCGAATTCGGCCATCGCGGCGTTCATCAGCGCGACACTATTGGGAAGCACCGCCATCTGCCTGGTGATTTCAACGCGCCTTTTGCGGAAGAAATTTACTTTGCGCTGGCATGATGTCGTTTTGTTTTTGGTCGTGCTGGGACTCGCGTACTTGAATGTGCGCCGGCAAATGGATACTGGCGCCTTCCATTCTGATGCCAACGCCTATCCGCATCCTATTGTGGATTGGTTCGTTGCCATTCTGCTGTTGTATTGCGCGGCATTTTTCTATCGCCATTCCTACCGTAAAGGATCACTGGCATTTACGTTTCTGTCGCTGTCGCTCGTGTCGTGGGCCGGGCTGATGATTGTGCGCTTGTCCCATCATTTTTACCTGCAAGTTTTTGGCAGCGGCAGCCAAATGTTTGGCGCAATCCCGCAAATGCTGCTGGGAATTTCCATGGTCATGGTCCTTTCCGAATATGAACGCGATGCCGTACAGGAAAACGCTTTGGCATTTTCCACGCTCAATTCAGATCCCGCCGGGCAACTCTCCGCGGAAGATTTGCTGCCGAACATGCAGAATCTTTTGGATCGGCTGGTTTCCTCGCTGCAAACCAATCGCTCCATGATCTACATTGCCGATCGATGGCGAGCGGTGCTTCCCTCAGTGCAGCGTGACTTCTCCGATCATTTTTTAAGCAAGATGGAGAGCACCGGCGCTGGAGAGTATTTATCAGAACTCGCCTATAAACGGGGCGGCCCGCTCATCCTGCGCAATATCCGCGATATTTCCGAACCTTTGCCGGCTTTTCCCGGATCGCGATTTGAACAATTGCGCGAAACCATGGGCGAAGAGAACGTCCGCAACTTGACCGCTGTCAGCCTGCAAACACGGGAGCGAATTTTCGGCGTCATCGTCTTTTCTTATGCCGAGCGGCGGGTGCTGGGAGCATCCAAGTTGCGGTTGCTGAATGGCCTCGCACTCCAGATTGGACTGGCGCTCGAAAACTACGTCGTCCTTCATGAGACGCAACGGCGCACAAAAGAGTACGAACTACTTACCCAGATTGGACAGGCGATCAGTTCGCACCTTGACCAGGACGAAATTTTTTCGGCAATTCAAAAAGAACTTGGCCAGATTTTCGACACTAACGATTTCTTCATAGCTTTCCAGGAAGGGGAGGATGTCCGCTTCGAGTTGGAATTGGTGGACGGAAAATCTTTGCCCAAGCGGACGCGCAAGTTCGATAACAGTTTGTCCGAGTATGTAATCCGTACCGGGCAGCCTTTATTAATCCGGTCGAATGTCGAACAGGTGCGCGAACGCCTCGGTCTGAGCTATGCAACGCCGGGCCGTATTGTGAAATCATTCTGCGCCGCGCCAATTTTTCTGGGCGGGAAATCTGTTGGAGTCATGGCTGCGCTCAGCCCCGATCGCGAGTTTGGCTTCGAACAGCGCGATTTGGAAGTAATGCAGACCGCAGCCGGCCAGGTTTCCGTTGCCGTAGAGAATGCGCGTCTGTTCCAGGAGGAGCAGCGTCGCTCCCGTCAGCTCGCCTTTTTGAACAATATTTCAAAGATGGCGATCTCCAGCGAAAGTTCAGAGCAGATGCTGACTTCGATTGTCAGTGAAATTCAGAAGAACTTTCACTACGACCACATCGGCATTGGAATTTTTGATTACGTCAGCAAAGAAATTGAAATCAAAGCTGAGGCGGGAAGCACAAATCAGGCACTGGGAAAACGTATTGCGTTAGGCACAGGAATTTTAGGACGCGTGGCGCGCTCAGGAGAAAAGGCCCTTGTGCAATCTGCCGATCCCGCTCAATTGCAAGGTGTGATTCCGGGCTCGCGCTCCGTTTTGTGCATTCCTGTCACTTATAGCGAAACATTGTTGGGCGTACTTAATGTTGAGAGCAGGAAGGACGACGCGTTCTCACCGCAAGATACATTGATCATGAACACCATGGCCGACCTGCTTGCGACCGCCCTGCACAATGCGTTTGTATTCCAGAAACTGCAGCAACAATCCATTACCGACGGGCTCACGGGACTGAAAACGCGCCGGTATTTCTGGGAGTCGCTGTCTTCCGAGTGGAAGCGCGCCGCGCGCTCCGGACGTCCGTTTTCTGTTGTGCTTATCGATCTGGATAAATTCAAGGAAGTGAACGACAGCCTCGGCCATCTCGAAGGCGATCTGGTATTGGCGCGCGTCGGCCGCATCCTTGAACAAAAATGCCGCCAGTCCAATATTGTGTCGCGCTATGGTGGCGACGAATTCATCATCCTCATGCCGGAAACCGGCGTGGAGCAGGCGCAAATCCTCGCGGAACGCCTGCGGCTATGGGTGGCCACCGATACCATGCTGAGCCAACAACACATTACCGGAAGTTTCGGCGTAGGCTGTTTTCCAGTGCACGGTTCATCCGCGGAAGAAATTATTCGCGCGGCGGACGCAGGAATGTACATCTCGAAGCACGCTGGCGGGGACCGGGTTTCCACTTCCGATGAGGGAGAAGGCGAGACGGTTACGATGCAGCGGCAATTGATCGCCGGCTACATTGAAGGCTTCCTGCATCGCGAACACGCTGGACTGGAACATCTTGAAGAAATGATTACGACCTTGCAGAAACTGTGCGGGGGAGAAAAAGGTCTGAATGTAGACATGTTGCGCGACTCAATCGAATCGCTCACGCATGCCGCCGAAGCCCGCGAACTCAACGCCGCTGGCCACGGCGAAATGGTCTCGCGTTATGCAGAGATCATCGGGCGGGCCATCGGAATGACTCCGGACCAGGTTGCTGATCTTCAATACGCCGCGCGCGTGCACGATGTGGGAAAGATTTTTGTTCCCGAGCGCATTTTGAACAAACTGCATCCCTTGAGCGATGACGAATTCTATTTCGTGAAGTTGCACACGCGGGTAGGAGCGGAAATTGTTGGGACGTTGCCCCATAGTGAAGCGCTGCGCGAAGCGATTGCGCACCACCACGAAGCGTTCGATGGATCGGGATATCCCGGCGGACTTCGGGGCGAGCAAATCCCGCTCTGGGGGCGGATTCTGCTGATTGCCGACTCTTACGTGAATATGACCACAGACCGTTCCTATGGGCCGGCAAAGACCAGCGAACAAGCGTTGACCGACCTGGAAAAAATGAGTGGCACCCGTTATGACGGCATGCTGGTGCGCATCCTGATCCGCGAACTTCGCGCCGAACGCACGTCGTGGACATTGGGCACGTAGTTGCGCAACCACCGCGCCTCATGGCATTCACTTACTTCGCGTTTACGATATTGCTATTCTGAGCGTGTCTTTAGTTCGTCCTTGCCATGGAGTTGCTTTCTCAAGATCTACCCGTAGAAATTGTCGGGAAACGCCTTATCAATCGCGTGCTGTTTGCACTCGCGGTTTTGATTGCCGCTCTGGTCGGATCACTCACAGGATTATTTCTGGTTTATTCTACGGACCTGCCCCAGGTGGATGAACTCGAAAGCTATCGCCCCAGTTCCATCACTGAACTGTATGACGACCAGGGGCGCGTGATTGGATCTTTCGCGCTACAGCGGCGCGTGGTGGCCAATTACAACGACTATCCTCCGGTTTTGTGGCAGGCGCTCACTTCCATTGAGGACAAAGATTTTTATCGTCACTGGGGAGTGAACGTATGGCGGACATTCGGCGCGGCCTATCGCGATATCGAATCCGGCGGACGAGCGCAGGGCGCTTCAACCCTGACAATGCAGTTAGCGCGCAATCTTTTTTTATCTCCCGACAAATCCTTTCACCGGAAGATCCAGGAAGTGTTCCTCGCGATTCAGATCGAGCACCGCTTCACTAAGCAACAAATTCTAACGCTGTATGCGAACCAGATCTATCTCGGCCATGGCGTGTATGGATTTGAGGCAGCGTCGGAATATTACTTCAGCAAACCAGCGAAAGATCTCACCCTGGAAGAAGCCTCGCTGCTGGCTGCTTTGGCGAAGTCGGGAGTGGTTTACTCCCCCATTAATCATCCGGATCGCGCGTTGAAACGGCGCAATCTGGTGATCAACGCGATGCTCGAAGACGGGAAGATCACTGCGCAAAGAGCCGCCGTAGCACGCGATACTTTGCTTGAACTGAATCTAGCGCGCGATCCCAATACCCTTGCCCCGTATTTTGTTGAAAATATCCGCCGCTATCTGGAGGGTAAATACGGCAGCGACCGCGTGCATGAAGGCGGATTGCGCGTGTACACAGCTTTGAACATGGAAATGCAACGCGCGGCGAAGCGTGCGGTTCTGGATGGCCTTGCGGCCTACGAAAAAAGGCAGGGATGGAAGGGCCATCTGCAAAACATTTTAAGTGAAGGTGGCGCGCTTGATAAATATCAGCACCCAGACTGGGACGACGAGCCGCAAGCCGGCGACTATGCTCACGCGCTGGTGACCGGGGTGGCTAATAATGCTGCGACCGTTAAATTGGGCAACTTTTCGGCCACCATAACGCCGTCCGATGCAGTCTGGACACATCGCAAAATTGCCGCCATCTTAGAACCCGGTGACATTATCTACGTAAAGATTGTGGAACTCGGGTCCAACGGAAACGCGCGTTTGAGCCTGGAGCAGGATTCCGGAGCGCAGGGCGCGCTGGTCGCCATCGACAATGGAACCGGCGAGATCAAGGCAATGGTGGGCGGTCGCGATTTTAACGAATCTAAATTCAACCGCGCCACGGAAGCATTACGCCAAGTCGGTTCGTCGTTCAAGCCCTATGTTTACACCGCCGCCATCGACAAGGGCGCGCGGCCCGATGACACGATCGTGGATGAACAAACAATTTTCCAAACCGCATCCGGCCCGTATATCCCGCATAACTATGAAGAGAATTTCGAAGGAATGATCACCTTGCGCAGGGCGCTCGCGCAATCTCTAAATATTCCTGCGCTGAAGATCGCCAATACGCTCGGCATCCATACGGTCATTGATTACGCGCACCGCTTTGGCATCACTTCTAATATCCCTCCGTACTTACCCGTGGCATTGGGCGCGGCGGAAATTTCCCTGGAGGAACAAACGTCGGCATATAGCGTGTTTCCCGACGATGGCGTGCGCATTGTTCCGCGCGACATTCTCAAAGTGACCGACTACGAAGGCCGCGTGCTGGAAAAAGACTATCCGGATGCGAGAGACGTCATCAGCGCGAATACGGCGCGTACCATGACCTCCATGCTGCAATCTGTGGTGCAACATGGTACCGCGGTCGCTGCCAGCAGCATGAACATACCTTTGGCGGGAAAGACAGGCACGACCAACGATTTCACTGATGCATGGTTTGTTGGATTTTCGACTTCGACTACATGCGGCGTTTGGATTGGTTATGACGAAAAGAAGTCTTTGGGACCAAGCGAAACGGGCGCCCGCGCAGCGTTACCCGTATGGATGGATTTCATGAAGGCCGCACTCAAAGGAAAAGATGCGGGAACATTCCAGCCTCCTCCAAATTTGCCACCGAATCCTGTCGCGCAGAAACTCGACAAACCTGACGATGCGCCGCCGGAAGAAGAGGGGCGATGATCAAAATTCAGGTCGTTGAAATTAGGTCTGTTGAAATTCGGCCTGTTGAGATTCAGGATGTTGCAAATTGATGAAAACTTTTATCCGCTACGCTCTCATGTCGCTCATCCTGCTAGCAGTAGCCATGGCTTCCGCGCTCATCACCATGACACTGGCTATTCATGGCCACGAAATAGCTGTACCGGACCTCACGGGGAAAACCGCTGCGGAAGCGCGCAGGCTAGCGGAAGCAAGCGGGCTTGAACTCAGCATCGAACGTCAATATTACAGCGCGAAAATTCCTCAAGGGCGAATTCTCTCGCAGATGCCGCCAGCGGGAATGAAAGTGAGGCGGGGCTGGCAGATTCAAATTGCAGAAAGCCTGGGGCCACAACGCATCACGATTCCAAGTGTTTTACAACAGAGTGAACGCACAGCGGAAATGAACATTCAACATCGCGGACTCGACTTGGGCGCCATTGTGCAAGTGCAGATACCGGGAGTAGTTGCCGACCAGGTAGTCTCTCAAAGTCCTCCACCGAATGCGGGCGACGTAGCCGCCCCTAAGATCAGTTTGCTGGTAGCCGGGGCGCCACAAACGCAAACCTTTGCCATGCCCAGCTTCATCGGGCAGTCCGTCGGCACCGCCTCACAAACTCTACAGGATGCAGGATTTAAAATCGGGAATGTAACGCTCGAAGGTCAAATAAGCACCGGGAGTCCTGCTGCCGGAGCACCGCGGCCGGGAGCGGGCAACATCATTGTGTCGCAAACTCCGGCGGCCGGAGATCAGATCACACTAGGATCTACGATTGATTTTCAAGTTCACTAATTCTCAAGTTCACTGATTTTGAGTTCGTAATTTTCAAATGAATTGATTTGTAAGTCACGGATTTTCAACTTACGCATTTTTCAGCCTAAAGATTCGTACAAGGTTCCACGCGCTCTTCATTTCCTCTATGCAGCAATTCGCCAAAACTTGTGAGCAAATTGCCGGCACTACAAAGAAGCTGGAGAAGCGAGCGTTCCTGGCCGCTTACTTTCAATCGCTTCCTCTGAGCGAAGCATCCGTCGCGGCCATCTTTTTCTCAGGCCGCCCATTTCCCATGTGGGAGGAAACGACGCTGCAACTAGGAGGCACGTTGTTATGGCGGACCGTGCAGGAGCTCTCCGGAAAAAATGAGGCTACGCTCAGGGATTCTTATCGCCGCCACGGCGATCTTGGCTCGGTTGCGGGAGAGGTCCTGCCCGCCCGTCCAGTGCAGGACATTTCGTTGTCAGAGGCCGAGCAAAAATTTCGCAGCATCGCGGCGGCACGCGGTCCGACAGCAAAAGGCGTGGGAGTTCGCGCATTACTCTCGCAAGTCATGCCGCTCGAAGCGAAATACCTCATCAAAATTATGACTGGCGATTTGCGCATCGGGCTGAAGGAAAGCCTGGTCGAAGAAGGCATTGCCGCGGCTTACAACGTCGCTCTGCCGAATGTGCAGCGGGGCAATATGCTGCTGGGCGATATTGGAGAAACGCTGCGCCTCGCCGCTGAGGGAAAATTGGCCGAGGCAAAGCTGCGGCTTTTTCATCCTTTGGGATTCATGCTGGCGAGTCCTGCGGAATCGTCCGAGGACGCGCTCAGTTATTTCCAGAACATACGGGTCGAAGACAAGTACGACGGCATTCGCGCGCAGGCGCACTGCTCTGGCGGGGAGGTGAAATTTTTCC
>DASXCC010000078.1:0-25621 GCA_036491415.1 Terriglobales bacterium
CACTTTCCCGCGCTTACTCCGAATGTGGATTACGAAGTCTATGCCCAATTCAAGGGCCAGAAGAGCGATACCAAAACGCTCAGCCAGTTCGATGACCGGGCGGAAGTCAGCATTAATTTAAAAGTGGATATGCATTAAGCGAGCCCGGAGGTTTTCTTCATGGAATGTACGATTTCACACAATGCATAGAACCTAAAATTCTATGATTGGTCACTTTGTTAAACTAAACCTGTGGCAAGACAACGACACTTATCGCATGCTCCTTTACGGGAAGCATTGATCGACATCCAAGTGCCGGCCATTCTTCAGTCCTCGCTTATAGATTCTTTGGAAAGTCTAAATATTGAGCAATTTCAAAAGAAAGTACCAATAAAAATAAGTGAATTTGCGTTCCAAATTGATCAAGATAACTCACAAGCAAATTCGAAAATTCAAACGATTGGTTGGAGATTGGAATCACAAGATGGTACGCGTGTAATTCAGTTGCGTACAAATGGCATAACTTACAGCGTTATCAATCGATATAACGATTGGAATGACATTAAAAGTGCAACACAAGAAATTTGGCAAAAATATTGTGCACTAGTTGAAGGGGACATCATGGTGTCGAGAATAGCTGTACGATATACAAATGTTCTCGAAATCCCGCCTGGCGTGGAGTTGAACGACTATTTGACGACGGTTCCAGCAATTCCCCAAGAGCTGCCCCAAGTATTTTCTAGTTTGTTTACTCGGGTGATAATTCCATTTGCTCCTAATATCCAAGCTCAAATTACTACTGCTCTCGAAAGTACTAATAGTATTGTTCTCGACAGTGATGTGTTTTCTCAGCAATCCTTTGATGGAAAATCCTTGGAATTATGGGCTGCATTGGATAGTCTTAGAGACATTAAAAATTCCATTTTCTTTTCGACTGTTACAGAAAAGGCTATACGGATATACGAATGATTGCTTCAGCTACTCTAGAATTTCCGGCGGCTTTTGGGCGCACTCTCGGAGGGGAAAGTGCTGCAGCATCTTTTATTGAAAAAGAAGCTGGAAGATTTAGGAAGCATTATGTGCTTCCACGATTTGAATTGCTTAGTTCCGAAATACTTTCGCTGATTGAAGAAATGGATGATTCTAAGCTTGATCGAGAGGCTGCGCCTGTAACAATAAATACTGTAAATACAGCATTAAAGTTTGCGTTTTTGTTGCCTCGGTCCTTGCCAATTCCGGAAGTCGCGGCTGATCCAGATGGTGAAATTTCATTCGATTGGGCAAAATCTCAAAAGCTATTTTCAGTCAGTATAGGGGCCAATGGAATAATTTCGTACGCAGGCAGATTCAGTGAAAAGAGTAAAGTGCATGGTACTGAACAGTTTTCTGAAGCGATTCCTCCCGAAATTTTACGAGGGATCGAAAAGACAACAAAGTAGCGCCTCGCCAGAATTTTCCTCGTTAACACGGTTCATTTATTACAAGAATCATTATTCAAATGGGCGACCAAAACCTGCCGCATTTCTTCCGCCAAGCGGTAAAAGTTGCATTTCAATGTTGTACATCGATGATCTCCAAGAGGATGAAATCTGGAAAGTCGGTGATGAGGTAGGTAAGGCAAGAAATAAAACAACTGCGGCTCGAGCTGATATAGCCGATACATCGGTGAGGTTAACAGGGCTATCCGTTGCATTGACTCCCGGAATCCACCGCAATCATGTGGATGCTTGTGCGTGGCCAGCAAGGAAAGACGAACAAAAAGCTATTGCGGTAGAATTATGTATCGCCACTCTTCAAGTGCGCCATATATAGTTTGCGGTTTCATCCAAATAGAAAAGTGGCCATCTTTCGATGGCCATTTCTATTTCTGCAGCCTGATTGTCGAAACCTAGTTGCCGTCGTTGCCGGCGCGCTTCCAGGTGATCAGATCTCCGATCGTGGAACCGCCGGTGCTCGAAGCCGGGTGCTTGTATGCTTCCACGTCTGCGCGGGAAGCTTCCTCGCCCACAGCCTTGATGCTCAGGCCCACCTTCTTCTCTTCCGGATTCATCTTGATGATCTTGAAGTCATGCTCCAGGTTCACTTCCAGATGAATCGGCTGGCCGTTGGCGTCCTGCGCTTCCGAGTTGTGGCACAGGCCTTCAATGCCGTCCGCAATCTCCACGAACGCGCCGAAGCTGGCTACACGGAGCACTTTTCCGTGAAGAACATCGCCAATGTGGTGCTGCTCAAAGAACGTCTCCCACGCATCGGGTTGAAGTTGCTTCACGCCCAATGACAGGCGGCGCTTGTCTGGCTCAATTGCCAGAACAACAGCTTTCACGCGGTCGCCCTTTTTCAAAACTTCCGAAGGATGTTTAATGCGCTTCGTCCAGCTCAGGTTGCTCACATGGACCAATCCGTCGATTCCGTCTTCAATCTCGATGAATGCGCCGAAGTCGGTCAGGTTGCGGACCTTGCCTTCCACCGTCGTTCCCACGGGGAATTTATCGTGCAGAGCGTCCCACGGATTCGCCGCCAGTTGCCGCATGCCCAACGAAATGCGCCGTTCCTGCGGGTTGACGTTGATCACCACGCATTCCACCTGGTCTCCAACATTCACCATCTTGGAGGGATGCTTCATGCGCTTCGACCATGTCATTTCGCTGACGTGAACCAGGCCTTCAATGCCTTGTTCCAGTTCTACGAATGCTCCGTAGTCCGTAACGCTGATCACGCGTCCACCAACATGCGCGCCTACCGGATAGCGGTGGCTCGCATCCAGCCATGGATCAGGCGTGAGTTGCTTAAATCCAAGCGACACACGCTGCTTGTCCGGATCGAACTTCAAAACTTTTACCTGGATCTGGTCGCCCACATTCACAAGATCACGAGGATGCGTCAAACGCCCCCATGACATATCAGTGATGTGCAGCAATCCATCAATGCCGCCAAGGTCCACGAACGCGCCGTACTCGGTAAGGTTCTTCACCACGCCGGTAAGCACTGCGCCTTCTTCCAAGTGCTCCATGGTCTTGGATTTCTTTTCGTTCTGTACTTCTTCCAGAATCTGCTTGCGCGAAACTACGATGTTGCCGCGCTTCTTGTTCAGCTTCACAATGGCTACATCAAAAAACTGGCCTTTAAGCCCATCCAGGTTGTGTACCTGGCGAAGGTCCGCCTGGGACCCCGGCAAAAACGCCTTCGCGCCAAAAATATCGACCGTCAGACCGCCTTTGATTCTTTCGATCACACGGGCGGGAATCGCCTTTTTATCGTGATAAGCCTTTTCGATTTCGTCCCACGCGCGAAGCTTTTGCGCCTTCTGATGCGAGAGGTTGATGTATCCCTCTTCGGTCTCGCCCTTTTCCCGCATGACATCGATTTCGTCACCGGGCTTCACCTTGGGATTGCCCTCGTGATCAAGGACCTCGGACAGCGGCAACATTCCTTCCGATTTAGCGCCAATATCTACGACAACATGTGTGCCAGTAATCTTCAGCACCGTGCCCTTGAGAATGTTGTCATCATCCACCGCCTCTTCGGTTTCGGTTGTGAAGTTCTCTAGCGCGGCGGCAAAGTCGTCGTGGGCGGCATGAGTGCTTTGCTCAATGTCGGTTGGGTTGTTGTCGGCGTGGTGCTGAGAAGGAATGGCGTGTATGGCCGATTCCTCATGAGCATTCGCAGTCTGTTCAGGTTCTTGTGTCGTAATCGCGGAGTCGAGATTACGGGCTGTGTTGTCATCGAACAAGGTGATCGCCTCTCAGTGATAGTCGTACCCGATGCGAGGAGACTGCGGGCTATTCACAAACCGCCGGCGTGATCTAAGGTTATGTTGAGCCCATCCTGGCGGATGAACTAGGACAATTCCAGAGGCCGATGTTCCTTATGAAGCGGCCCGTCTCCCAAGGGAACTTCTCGACTATAGCAATGGCTTATAAAGGGTGTCAAACCAGAATATCAATTTGTTTTCAGCCCTCGCAAAGCGGCGCAAATAGCCGCTTCCAAAGCTTGGAAATGTTACATAAAGGTTAATAGAAATCGCCATCTCCCTCGACATTTCACCGGTCATCCACCTGTCATACATCAGCCATTGAACCTGTCATTTCACTGGTCATTCAACGGCCATTCCCTCGATATTTCACTGCCCATTTCACTGTCATTCCCCAGCCATTTCATCTGTCATTCGCTGTCATTTCACCCATCATTCACTGGTCATCCCTCGACATTTTATCTGTCATTCAGCGGCCATTCGCTGTCATTTCGGCTGTCATTCACTGGCATTTCACCTGTCATTCGTTGTCATTTCTGCTCCTTGGCTACTGCCATTTTCGCTGTCATTTCCGCTCCTTGTCATTTCGAGCAAGTAAGAAGGCATGCAGTGCCTTCTTTCGCAGTCGAGAAACCTTGTTTGCATACTTTGCTGCTCTCCCTAAACGGAATCAATATTCATTTGTCACCAATTTGTCATGTGGGCGCAGCGCAAATCATCGGAACACGATTCTCTTTGAACGACTGTGGCGAATGACTGTGGCGAACGACTGTGGCGAACGACTGTGGCTCGAATGCATTCATAATTCTGCATTCTTCATTCTTAAATCTACATTTGATTTCTGCATTCTTCATTCTTAAATCTACATTTGATTTTTGCATTCTTAATTCTTAATTCTTCATTCTTCATTCTTACTTCTGCATTCATTTCTGCTACCCTCCCTTTTCATGGACTATCTCTGGACCCCCTGGCGCTACGCCTACATCACCACCGCTACAAAAATTGCTGGCTGCGTCTTCTGCGATCTCCCCAAAGAAGGAGACGACGCGAAGGTCGGCATCGTGCATCGCGGCCAGCATTGCTTCGTCATTCTCAACACGTATCCATACACCTCCGGCCACGTGATGGTCGTGCCCTTCGCGCACCTCGACGAACTGCAAAAACTTCCCGAAGCTGCCGCAAACGAAATGATTGCATTCGCCAAAAAGATGGAAGGCGTGCTGCGCCAGCTCTACAGTCCCGATGGCATTAACGTTGGTATGAACATTGGCCGCGCCGCCGGAGCCGGCGTTGCCGGACACATCCACATGCATATCCTCCCGCGCTGGGTCGGAGACACAAACTTTATGACGACTACGGGAGAATCGCGCGTGCTACCGGAATCACTGGAGATGACGTATCAGAGGATCAAGGGCGCGATGGGGAAAACCTCGAACACTTAGTTGAAGATAGCGTTATAGAGATGTCTGCAAATTACTTCTTCACCAAGTTCCCAGTTCAAGCCTTTGACGTTCAGTAAACTTGGGCAGTAGTCGTAAACGGATTGTTTCGATACGCCATGCCAGATGGGAAGAATGAGCCGGCGCTCTTCTAAGATTTCTCTAGTGAAAATAGAATCAAATTCTTTCTTAGTCCAACCGCCGTTAGTGAAAAAATTTGGATTTAAAATTAAAATGCATTTCTTGCACTTTTTAAGTCCTGTTTCGACATTATCGCGAAGGTTATCACCAACTTTTAATGAAAATTCGTCCTACCAAACCGGACACAATAATTTTTGAAGACCGAACGCTATTTGTCTGGCTACTTCTTTGTCGCGCGAATCGTGGCTAATGAATGCAAGCGGATTTTCGTGCTTAGATCTTTCGGCTGCATGATTATTAGATCTGAATTGCACTTGGAATTTAAGCTCGCGTCCTTTTTCTTTAAGTCTCGAAACTTGGCTGTCAGTTAAGTGTGATTCTGAATAAATAAATAACCTTGTAGAATGCGGAATATCTGTAAAAGATATCCATTCGGAATCACCATGAAATCTTGCTCGCAGAACGAAAGGGTTAGTATTTCTCAAATCCAAGTAACCCGGGAAAAAACGAGCAGCCGATAGAAAAACCTGCCCAGTAAGTAGAACTTGACTTGCGCCAGGTTTGATTTCGTCGAGCAATCCGAGGAATTTGGAAATCGTATGCTGATCACCTGGAACATAGCATGTTAAGAATGCATTGAAAGCCGCGAAATCATATAAAATTGCTGCTTCAACCGTCGGGTCATTAATAGGCAGCTTACGTTCAACCTTATTGCGTAATTAAAATCATTGTCGAAATATTCTCGAAGCGTAGCCATATTTTTTCAATTATTCAGCAGTTTTTCCATCTCCCCCTCATCAATCACCTTTACCCCCAACTCTTTTGCCTTATCCAGCTTCGATCCCGCTTCTTCGCCCGCCACCACGTAATCTGTTTTCTTGCTCACTGAGCCAGACACGCGCCCGCCCGCATCCTCAATCATCTTCTTCGCCTCATCGCGCGTGAAACGAGCCAGTGTCCCCGTCAACACAAACGTCTTTCCCGCCAGCTTCGTCCCGCGCTCTTTCTTCTTGCCTGTGAACGCCACTCCCGCTTTGCGCAACTGCTCGATGAGTTCACGATTCTTCGGCTCGTGGAAAAACTCCAGAATGCTTTCCGCAATTCTCGGTCCGACTTCATCTACTTGCTGCAATTCTTCTTCATTGGCATTCGCGATTCCGTCTAATGCCCCAAAATGCTCCGCCAAAAATTGTGCCGTGCGCTCGCCCACAAATCGAATGCCCAGGCCAAAAATCACTCGCTCCAGCGGCAACTTCTTAGAAGCCTCAATTTCCTTCAGAACATTCTCCGCCGACTTATCGCCCATCCGCTCCAGCGACAACAGATTCTCTTTGGTCAGTTTGTAAATGTCGGCAACATTCTTCACCATCCTGCGCTCGGTAAGCTGGCCCACCAGCGCATCGCCCATGCCTTCAATATTCATCACATGCCGCGAGGCAAAATGCAGGATCGTCTCCCGCAACTTCGCCGGACAATTCGCATTCACGCACCGATGGTCCGCCTCCCCCTCCGTGCGCACCACCTCGCCGCCGCATACCGGACACTTCGTCGGCATGTGAAAGGTCTTATGTCCGCGCGGATGGGCATCATCGTCTATAACCTCTACAACCTTTGGGATCACATCGCCGCCGCGCTCCACTTCCACCCAGTCGCCAATCCTCACCCCTAGCCGCTCGATTTCATCCATGTTGTGGAGCGTGGCCCGGCTCACGGTTGTTCCACCGATCGGCACCGGCTTCAATGCCGCGACCGGCGTGAGTTTTCCCGTGCGCCCGACCTGAATCAAAATGTCTTCGATCTGCGTGACCCCGCCCCGCGCGGCATATTTGTACGCAATCGCCCATCGCGGGGCTTTTCCTGTAAAACCAAGTTCGCGCTGAAATGCGACGCGGTCTACCTTGATGACGATGCCGTCAATTTCATAAGGCAGCTTCTCGCGCTTGGTCTCTTCCTGCTCAATAAATTTCCAGATCTTTTCGTAGCTGTCGGCTTGCTTGCGGTCGGGATTCACCTTGAACCCCGCAGCCTCGAGTGCGTCCAACGTCTGCCAATGCCGCTCGAAATGCGTCTGCCCGTTCACCAGCAACGAATAACTGAAGTAGTCAAGCCGCCGTTGCGCCGTGATGCTCGGCTCCAGCTGCCGCACCGTTCCCGCCGTCGCATTCCGCGGATTCGCAAATACCGACAAGCCTTTTGCCTCGCGTTCTTCATTCATCTTTTTGAACGAAGTCAGCGGCATCAGCATTTCGCCGCGAACTTCAAACGTTGCGGGAATTCCCGCCTTCTTTAACTTTTCTTTCGGAATCGAAAGTGGAATCGAACGCACTGTACGCACATTCAACGTGACGTCTTCGCCAATGCTTCCATCGCCCCGCGTGATCCCTCGCGCCAGCCGCCCATCCGCATACTGCAACGCCAGCGACATGCCGTCGAGCTTCAACTCGCACACATAATCAATGTCCGTGCGCCCGCTCAACTCATGCACGCGCCGTTCCCAGTTGCGCAGGTCCTCTTCGTTGTACGTGTTGTCGAGCGAGAGCATCGGCGACGAATGCGGCGCCTTCCCAAATCCTTCGCGCGGCTTGCCGCCTACGCGCTGCGTCGGAGAATCCGGCGTAATCAGCTCCGGATGTTCTGCTTCCAGCTTCTTCAGCGCATTCATCAGCTGGTCGAATTGCAGGTCGGAAATCTCCGGATCATCCAGAACGAAGTAGCGATATTCGTGGTGACGGATCTGGTCGCGCAGTTCTTCGATATTTCTCACGCCAATATTTCTCACGCCGATATTCTTCGCACCGTATTTTTCGGATCTCTTGGCTGGCATAATGACTAGGAAATTATATGCAAGAAAGCCGCATCGTATTAGAAACTCCGCGCCTGCAACTTCGCGAATTCGTTCCTGAAGATGTGGACGCGCTCGCGCAGGTCCTTTCCGACGCCATCACCATGCAATACTATCCCGCTCCTTACGATCGCCAGGGTGTGGCTGATTGGATTGAGCGCAACCGCCGCCGCTATGACGACAACGGCTACGGACTTTGGGCCATGACCCTGAAATCCAGCGGCGAACTCATTGGCGACTGCGGATTAGTCGTACAAAACATCGAAGAGACCGGCGAAGAGCAAAACGAAATCGAAATCGGATACCGTGTCCGCCGCGACCATTGGAACCAGGGATTCGCCACCGAAGCTGCCCGCGCCTGCCGCGATTACGGATTTTCCGAACTCAAAGCCCAACGCCTCATCTCGCTGGTCCGCCCTGAAAACCTTCCTTCCCGCCGCGTCGCCGAGAAAAACGGCATGACCATCTGGAAAGAAATTATTTGGGCCAACCTCCCGCACTACATCTACGCCATCCAATCGCCGAAACTGTAACCTTTGCATCGCACAACGACTCACGTAGCAACAGCCGCCCTCGGCTGTCCCCTCGTGTGGAAACGACGGACACTGGTAAAGGTTGCCGATCTTGCTCCCTCAGCAACGATTTATTTCCATGCAACAAGACGATCTACCCTTTCCAGTACAATCCACCTTTGCTCATGCGAAAGGTCCTCCTTCTCTACAATCCGCTCTCTGGCCGGCGTCTAAACCAACGTCTTGCGGATGTCGAAACCGTCTCTAAAATTTTCCAAAGCACCGGCGCCAACGTCTCCGCCTCGCGCACCGGATCTTCGAGTGAAGCTGCGCGCCAGGCGCGCGAAGCCATCACCAACGGGTTTGACACGATTTTTGCCTGCGGCGGCGACGGCACTATCCACGACGTGATGCAAGGAGTTGTCGGCACAGACGCCGTTCTCGGCATCATTCCTTTAGGAACAGCCAACGCGCTCGCGCACGATCTCAACATCCCACGCTCTGCCCTGAAAGCTGCGCACATCGCACTGCACGGAAAACCTCGCCGTTTCGCCGTTGGCAAAGTGGAGTATCAGGATTTTTCCGGCAACCGCAGCTCGCGTTATTTCACGGTGGCTGCGGGAATCGGCGTGGACGCGCATCTTTTCTATAACTTGAATCCCGATTTTAAAAAACGCCACGGGATGGCCGCCTACTACGCAAAAGCCTGGCATCTTTGGGCAACGCACAGCATGCCGTTTTTCAACGTTGCATGGAATGACGCGGCCGGTCAGCCGCGCAAAGAAGCGGCTACGGAATTACTCGCCGTCCGAATCGCCAACTTCGGCGGCCTATTGCGCTCGCTCGCTCCCGGAGCCTCGCTCAACCGCCCCGACTTACGCTTGCTTCTTTGCAAGACGGCCAGGCGTCTCTCGTATCTTCATTATGTTTTTCAGGGACTTTACCGGTCCGGCAGGAATGTGCGCGATGTTGAACTCGCCTACGCGAGCGAGCTGAGCTGCTCGCAACTCAGTGCGGCCGATCCGAACCAGACTATTTATATTGAGGCCGACGGCGAACTCCTCGGCATTCTCCCTGCCACAATCACGATGGTCCCGGACGCTTTCAATCTTTTGGTTCCCGCTGGATGGAAGAGTTCCTGATTTAATTTTGCAACGAATCATGTAGCTACCGCAACAGCATCGCATAAAACGCATTATTTCCCATGCGCAGATCTTTTCCGTACGACAATGCCACACCAAGCCCCAACGCCTTCAACTTCAACGATCCGCCTACATCCGTGAGCCACTTGTGCGAGCCGAGTCCCACCACATCGTCGCGGATCGCGCCCGTATCCACAAACGGACTCACAATCAATCGCACCATATGGAACTGATAAACATTTTTATCGATCTCAAAATTCGACACGAAATAATCCCGGCCCATCGGCCCGCTGCCTTTTTTGCTGTCGCGTGTGGCGATGTGCCCGCGCATCCACAAATCGTTGTCCCCGCCAAGGCCCAGCATCCAAAGCTCATCGAACGGTAAGTTACCGAAAGTTTTTCCTGCGGAAGCCCGCGCCTGTACTGCGTAATCATCGCCCGTGGAGCGCGGCAGCCAATGGTATTGCATCGTGCCCTGCAGTTTCTCGAACGTTTCGCCCGTCGCGGACCACAGCCGTCCGGTTTGTGAACTTGCGCTGCCATCCAGCCGCATGCGGCGCTCCGGATTCTGCCAAAGCGTCGAGCTCGCATCGATCTGCTCTTTCAGTTGATAGCCTTTGGAAAGCAACCCCGGAGTCAATGCCGGCCCGACGACTTCGCTGCGAAAATCGCGATGCGAAAGTTCCACCAGCGCCGACCAGTGCAGCTTCTCGCTCGGCAGCGCGGAAAATTTTCCGTATATCGCTTCGCGCCGTAAATTGAGTGCGCCCAAAAAATCTGAAGGACCTGTGAATGAACTTAGTACCGCCCAATTCTCCTCGCGCAAATCAACCCCCACGCCAAATCCGCGCTGCGCATTTTTCCCCAGCGGCCCGGAAAGGTTTGCCTGCACGCGGCGTTTCTGCGCATCGAAGCGGTAAGCCGAGGTAAAATTCAGCGCTTCATCTTTAATATTGAAATATTCCGGATAGACCGTCTGCGCCGGCAATCCGCGCAGCAGCATGAACAGCCCAACCCACTTATTTTTGCCGTAGCCATTCTTTTCATGATTACGGAATACGACGTTGAAATTCCCGTCAGGCTGGGCCGTCAATTCAAATTTGAAGTCCGGGAAAATCCCCAGATTACGCAACCTGTCGGCGGTATCGCGCAGTTCTTGTAATTGCAGAGTGCTCGCTTGGGAAAATGCAAAGGAGTGGTCCAGCAGCGCCGCATCCAACTTCGGCGCAGGGACGTATTGGATCTTCTCGATACGCGGCTTCTTCACGCGGTTCCAATACTTCAGCGCCGCATCCAGATTGCCCTGCAGAAAATAAATCGTGCCTAAAAAGTCGTCCGCGTATTCGTCGTCCGGCTTCAACCGCAATGCGCGATGCAGGTCTTTTATTGCATCGTCGTAGCGCTTCTGCTTGAACGCCACGCCCGCAAGTTCTTCGGGAAACCGCACGTTCTTAGGCTGCAAGGCTTGTCCGCTGCGGAAGGCTTTTTCTGCTTCATTCCATCGCTCCAAGTGCGCCAGTGCCGTTCCGTAATAAAAATCAGCTTCTGCCGAGCGGTGCGGCTCCGCTTCCGCGCGCCGAAGAATTTCCTGCCATTGGCCGGCATCCGCTAATTGTTTCCACGAAAAATCCTGCGCGGCCGCGCCAATCGAAAATGCACCAATAAATAAGAGGGGAAAAGTTAATAAGAGGAGAAAAAGAGCAAGGCGGGAAGTCACTGCTTTGCAGGCTGCTGAGGTATGGCCAGTAGAGTCCATTTTCCGGTGGCATTCCATTCGCGCTCAAATGTGGAACGGTCTTCCTTCAGCAACTTCCTCTGCGCGGGATCATTCACCATAACCGTCCCGTCCTGCCAATTCAATCCGGCAATCACCAAATAATGCAGTGACGCGTCTTCCTTCGAGGGTTTGAGCGCCGCAATCAACGGTCTGCCTTTTTCCAGATGGTGTTTCACTTCGTCCCAATCCCCGCGAAACGTGAAAGTGCGAAACCCATGCTGCTGGAAATAATGTTCCATGTCGGAAGCAAAGATTCCGTGCGCTTTGGGCGAATAAAGCTGCTGCTGGATTACCGTAAAATCTGCGCTGGCATCCGCGGCGTGTCCCGCTTGCTGCGACCAATACTGCATCACCATGGCAATCGTTGCCGCTCCGCAGCCATCTTTAGTTTGTTTTACGAAGGGAACGTCGAGCCAGATTCCTGGCACGTCTGCGGCCAGACTCCATAAGCAAAAACATAGAGTCATGGCCGCGATCCTGGCCGTGCGGCGAAACATGGGAACTATCGTACTGCGACGATGATCAGAATCAACGCAACCAGTCCCAAAATAACGAGGACAAGATCACGGTCCGTCAAATTGCCTGCCGCAAAATCATTCTGCGCTTTATGCGTGCGGGCCGCCATCTGCGCCAGTTCTGCATCGCTCATCTGGGAAACCGCAGTCTTCACCTGCTCCGGGTTTGCCTTCACGCTTTGCATGGCTTTCTGCGCTTGCGGGCTGGAAAGGAATTGTTGGACATCCTGCATGTTTTGCTGGCGGGTTTGCGAAGCCGTAATCGCTTCCTTCTGCAAGTCAACGCTGCTTACAACGTGAGATTCAGCAAATAAGCCCTGCGGTAAAGCAAACATCGTCATCAACAGGCAAACCATCAATACACGCGACGCCTGCTTCATATCGAATTGCATAGGTAAATCCTCCGTTGAATTTCTGGCCAGATGAATGATACCAATTACGCATTTCACAATTGGAACATTCTCCGGCAGATGCATATAGAGTCTCAATGCGACACAACAATAATCAAAATAACAATCACGATTCCCAAAACAACGATCGCGAGATCGCGAGTGCCTAAATGTCCGGCCGCGAACGCCGATTGCGCTTTGTCCGCGCGCTGAGCCATATGCGCCAGTTCCTGATCATTCAAGCTGGGCACGGCATTCTTTACCTGCTCCGCGTCCATGTGGGCGGATTGCATGGCCTGCTGTGCTGTGTCTGTAGAAAGGAACTTTTCAATTTTCTGAATGTTCTGCTGCCGCGCCTGCGAAGCGGTCACTACCTGATTTTGTAAATCGGACTGGCTCACAACGTGCGTGCTGTCCGCCATGAGGCTCATCGGTAATATCACAGCCATTGCCAAAGCAAAAAAAATGCGTCGCATTAAATTTCTCCTCCACCTGTAAACCTTTGATGCCACAATAAATTTGCTCGTCGGGTATTCCCTGAAAATTCCTCAACATTTTTTAAGTATGTTCAAAAAATACTTAAGAAATGCTAAAGTTCCTGCACGCTTTTCTGTAGAGCGTTTGCAATCTGTTGCGGTTCACTTGCCGCGTCGAAACGAATTGGTGCGCCGATCTTTATTTTGATTTGGTATGGCATTCGCGCGAGCTTTCTGCCTCGCTTCTTCACTTCAAACAGTCCATCAATGCGCATCGGAACCACGGGAATCGCCAAACTTTTCGCCAGTATTCCAATTCCTGCCATAAACGGTCGCATCTTCCCGTCGCTGGTGTGATGTCCCTCGGGAAAAACCAGAATGCTGTATCCGCGGTCCACCGATTCTCCCGCGTAAGCAAAGCTGTCACGAAACCCGGCTGCTCGGGGTAATGGAAATATATTGAGCAGGGAAACCCCGAAGGCCCATTCGATTCGCATGAAAATCCTTTTGAAGAAATGAGTCTTCGGATCGGGCGTTCGCAGAATTTCCAATGCTTCTCCCCCGGCGGCTGTCGCTAGCTTGTGGCGAAATTGCGCCGGAAGCGCTGTCTGGATAAATCCCACATCCACATCGTCGACGTGGTTCGAAACCACCAGTACCGGGCCTTTGACGTCTTTTAAATTCTCGCGGCCCTCAACCCTCGGCCAGCCCAGCAACAGCATCGCCGGGCGCATCAATAAATAATGGGCCAGCAATCGCGCCCAGGTAGTCGGCCACCGCTGCACCCACGCTGGATAGTGATAACGTACTCGCGGCGCCGTTCCTCCGCGCAGTAAATTTTCCAGATCGCTGACTGTATTGAGCGACGAAAATTTTGTCTCGCTCAAATCCACCTGGTACCGATCTTCAAGCGCGCCGAGTAATTCCATCCGGTCGAGCGAACTGAGGTTCAAATCTGAATCCAGGTTTGCCTCGCCGGATAAATTCTCCGTCCCGCGTTTCGAAATTCGTCCAATCAATTCCGCCAGCGGGCTATCACTGGCTTTGTGCGTACCACCGGTCATTTGCGCGGTAACGATTCGTGCAATCTCTGCTCGCTTGGGCTTTTGTGTGGATGTCCGCGGAAAATCTTCCTCGGGCCAGACAAACCACCGTCGCATCCTCTGATATTCCGCCAGCGATTCATTCGCTTTCCGGACAATCTGCTCCGCATCATCATTCGGACTCCGCAAAATCAACACCGCGCAGGCCTCAGCGTTTCCGCCAGCTTCCACCGCAACCACGGCGCAATCCTTCACCTCCAACTGCTTGCGCAGCGCCGCCTCCAAATCCTCGGGATACACATTCATCCCGGCCGAGGTCACGATTACGTCTTTCTTGCGATCCTTGAAATATAAATTCCCCTCCGCATCCAGTTCGCCGATGTCGCCTGTATGAAACCATCCTTCCTCTCCCGACGCGGAATGCAGGTCATTCCCCTTTAACACCGTCGAAGCGACTCCGCCGCCGCGCACCAGAATTTCTCCGTCCGGCGCCAGTTTTACATCGCGCCCTTCCAGGACTTTTCCAATCGACCCTTTTCCCAACTTGAACGGATGATTCACGCTGATCAGCGAAGTGGTCTCCGTAAGTCCATAACCCTGGATCACCGCGAAACCCAATCGTCCCCAGAACAATTCCGTGTTCCCGTCCAGCGCCGCGCCGCCCGAAATAAACGCCCAGAATTTCCATCCGAACCGCCGATGGACCTTGCGGAAGACCCACCATCGCTTAAAAAAATGTTTTCCCTCGGCCCCATCAAATCTCCGCTGAAACGCCGCCAGCTTTCCTTCATCTTGCAAATCGCGCTGAATTTTTTCTTTGAGCGATTGCAGAACGCGCGGCACGGAAACCAGCACTGAAACTCTTTCGCGCTTAATAGTCCCCAGAATCTCCGCCGGCTTCAGCGTGTCTTGAAACACAACCGTCCCGCCCATGATCTGCGGCAGAAACATGCCCAGGAATTGTCCGAAAACATGGCTGAGTGGCAATAAATTCAAGAACCGTACGGGATGTACGAATCGCTCATACTTCAGATATTTCTGGATTTCTCTTTCCAACGGAGCGATGTTGCTGAGCACATTCCCGTGAGTAATCACCACGCCCTTCGGCTCCGCCGTTGTTCCGGAAGTAAAAACAATTTCCAGAACATCTTCTCGAGTAACCGCAGCAGTTGCATACGCTGCAGAAGAATGCCTTGTCAGGCTCTGTTTGAATTCCTCGAACGTCATCGACGCTGCATTCGCGAAAACTGCAGCATGCGCTCTTGAGCAAACCACAAGATTTGCATTCGTCTGCTGATGCACGCGGACCGCAAAATCATCTGCCGCTGCATCATCCATCGGCACAACTACAACCCCTCGCAAGGCGCAACCAAAAAATGCCGCAACCCATTCCGCGGAACTCGATCCCCACACCAGCACCCGTGCGCCTTTCTCAATTCCGCGCGCTTCCAGCTCCCGCGCGAACCGGAACGCACACTCCGCCACGCGCTTATACGACCAACGCACAGAGCGATACCCACTCCGCTGCACGTAGGCGCACTCCCGCCCTCGTTCTAAAAAGTTGGAAAGATATTCCGCAACGGAACTACGCGCCATCCTTTAATACTAAGCTGGAATGCGCGCCTGCTTCGGAGAAGAATTAGAAAGAAGATCCAGGAACTCCGCCAGGTATTCGGGCGTGGGCTGGTTACGCAGCGTCACTGCATACCAATGTCGTCGCACCGCCTTGCTGTTCATCCGATGGATGGCCACTTTCCCTGCCTCTGCATACGGTGCCACCGACCACCGCGCAAGCAAGCCTATGCCGGTTCCAGCGGCCGCCATTTCGATGATGGCTTCCGTGAGCGGGACTTCGATCACGCGTTGCGGCTCGATACCCGCAGGTCGAAGGATTTTGCAAAGGAACGTGCTCTCTTCGCGCGGCGGATAAATTAAAATCGTTTCTTCTGCCAGATCGCTCGGCTGCACGTGACCGTCGGACGCAAGCCGGTGTTTCGGCGCCATCACCAGCACCATTTCATCCTCAAACATCGGTGTGAGTCGCAGACTTTTATTTTTCGGCGGGTCGGCCATAATCGCCACATCCAATTGCCCGTCGAGTAATGCCTGTGCCGGATAGCGCGTTGCGGCCGCATCAATATTCACTTCCACCTTGGAAAATTTGTGATGGAATTTTTTTAAAATCGGCGGCAACCAGTGATAGCACGTATAACACTCCGTGCTTAAGCGAATCACTCCGCGGCTGTCCCCGTTCATCCCTTCAATTTGTGCCTCGGCGTTTTTTAATTCTTCCAACACGCGCTTTGCGGAAATCAGCAGCCTGTCCCCCGCGCGGGTTAAGACCATGCGTTTTCCCAAACGCAAAAACAACGCCGTGCCCAGGCGCTCTTCCGCGTCGCGCAATTGATGGCTCAAAGCCGACTGGGTTACGTGCAACATCTTTCCGGCTTCGGTCACGCTTCCTGCTTCCGCCACTGCTGCAAGCAACTTCAAATGCCGTACTTCCAGACGCACATTCATGGCATGAGCATAATTCATGAATTTCATGAAAACAAACAATAAAACTCATAGATAAAATTAACGTCCAATCTCGTATGCAACCAGGAAGTTGCATGGGAGAGGTTTATGACTCGGCTTTTCGCACGTTTCGCAACTCAACTCGTTGTCATTGTTTTGTTATTTACGCAATTTGGAGTTTCACAAATAACAAAAACGATGAATGTACATGTGCCATTTAGTTTTTCTGCCGGAGGGAAAACTTTTGCGGCTGGAAATTACCGGGTCCGTTCTATCGGACGAGATCGTATCGCGCTCGAGGATTTCCAATCACATCTCCTCGCGTACGCCATGACCAGCAACGTTTTCAGCCGGGAGATTCCTCGCGGGGCCAGCGTTGAATTTCTTCAGAGCGGAGAAAAATACACGCTCATTCGCATCTGGAATGCGAATGATTCTGTGGGACACGAATTGCCACAAACCAAATCACTCCATGTTTCGTCTAAAGGCGAACTTGCAGCAAAAATCATTCGCATGAAGGGCACGCCGCAATAACTAGACGCGATTGGAATGTTAATGATGAGCAAATAGTGATGGGCAAATTGAGCAAATACAAATAAATGATGAGCGAGATCAAATCCAGCAACCAAGGCAGCGTGCACGAGGTCGTTCGCTCGGCACATCGCGAGCTTACCGAACTCATGCGGCAGCGCGCCGGAATCATGGCGCGGATCGGTACTATTAAAAAAACTCTGTCCGGGCTTGCGCAAATTTTCGGCGAGTCCGTGCTCGATGACGATCTGCTCGAACTCCTCGATCTCGCTCCGAGCAAAAGAACGCCCGGCCTCACGCGAGCGTGCCGTGAAGTTCTCATGTCGTCTCCGGAGCCGCGCACCGCGGAAGGAATCTGTGAAATTCTCGAGAGCAATTATGCGGAAGTCTGGCAGCGGCAAAAAAATCCCATCGCCTCTGTCACCACGGTGCTCAATCGCCTGGTCGAATATTCCGAAGCCAGTTCGGACTGGAATGAAAAACGCAAACGCGTGTGGAAGTGGAGCGCGGTGGCGGAGAAGAATTCTTCTCTTCTTAGTAATAATGATGAGGACGACGATCTGACTTCGCCGCCAACATACAAAAACTCGTTCTGATAATAGATGTCGCCTGTACGTTCTCTATTTCGCGCTGCATCTAAATCCATGTAATCCATAACCATCAAATCCATAACAATCAAAAACCCACACCGAACGATTTCACCGCAGTCCTCCTCCTCGCATCCCTTTTTTCCACCTCCAAGATCCCTTAAGTCTTTTTGAATCAATCCCGCGGATGTCTGTGCAAATTAAGGTCTTGCGCTATGTCAGGCTTTTTGTAAAATGCGGCGGTCACATAAATCCAAAATTCATCGTGCCTTGAGCTCATGGAAATTTGAGCTTGAGGGCGGATTCATTCGCAAACCCCGAGGCGGAGGATCAAATCGTATGAGCATTATGGCGTGGCATATTATGCGTAGGCTTCCCAAGCCGGTGTTGTGTGCTTTATCAGTTTTTGCATTAGTTGTAATTGCTCGGGCTTAATCCCGCGAAAACCTGCAAAACCCAAAGCAATCCCAACGCGAATAGGTAAATTCCTCGTCTCACAGGTAACGCGGTCGTACACTCCCTTTCGGTAACCCTTAGTAACCATACGAATCTGGCCGCGCAGTCGTACAATCACCCTTGTCCGAAAGACCATTTCGCGGCAATGTCCCCGCATCGCCGGATGGTGAACACGTGAGCGAAGCTTCAGTACGGAGCAATCCCAGGGCACACGAGTAAGCGGACTTCGGCACTCATATGGCATTTGGTTTTGGGTTCAATAAACAAAAGGCACTAAGCGCCGCTGAGAAGTTCGTTCAGCAAGGCAAGCTGCAGAACGCCATTGCTGAATATGAAAAAGTCATCAAGGCCGATCCCAAGGACCTTACCGTCACCAACACCATTGGCGACCTCTACGCTCGCATCGGCGAAAATGAAAAGGCTGTGGACTGCTTCAAAGGCGTCGGCGATGCCTACGCTACGCAGGGATTCACAGTCAAAGCCATCGCAATGTACAAAAAGCTCAGCAAGATCAAGTCATCCTTGGAGAGCACATTGCGTCTTGCGGAACTCTATACGCAGCAAGGCTTGTTCAATGACGCCCGAGCACAATATCTGCAGGTTGCCGAAGAATTTTTGAAGGCCGGGGAACTGGAACAGGCCGTCCGCATTTTCCAGAAGACGCTGGAAATGGATCCCGACAACACCCCCATGCGCATGAAGCTGGCCGATGTCTATATACGCCTGGGCAAGAAAAATGAAGCCTGGCAAATTTTTGCCGCCGCAGCGGAAAGTCTCCGCGCTAAAGGTTCACTCGATCAAGCAGAAGAAATTTTAAATAAAATGCTGAAGATGGACCCCACGAACAGCTATGCGCTGTTGCTGCGGGGCCGTACGGCATTTGACGCCGGCGATCTCGACACCGCTATTGAGAACCTGGAAAAAGTTCCTGATCTTGATTCCAACGTCGAAGGTCTCCGCACTTTATTGCAAGCCTATTTGCAAACCGGCCGCTTGCCGGATGCGGGCAATCTTGCTCCGAAACTTTTGACCGTTCATGGCGACACGGGTGCGATCCTCATCTATGCTGAAACTCTGGTTTCCGCTGCGCAGTTTGAAGCTGCATTGCAGGTGTATGACGAATACTCCGATCGTTTGCTTGCCGCCGATCCCGCGAAAGTTCTGGACAGCCTGCACAGCATCATCGGTCACGTCCGCGATAACACGGCGGCCCTCGAATCGCTGATTCACCTCTTTAATAAAGCTGGCGAAAATACTCACGTCACCGAAGTTTACGAATTGCTGGCCCATGCCTATGTGCAGGCCGGCGAACTTGACCGCGCTCGTGAGTATTATCAGAAGCTTGCCCAGCTCGAACCGCAAAACGCGCTGCACATGCAAAACCTGCAGCAAGTGGTTACTAAGGGGGGCGGCAGTTCATCGACCCGTCTTATTACTGCGGAAGAAGGCGCGATGCTCGTGGAGGAACTCGAAGCCGCGGCCCCTTTCATCGAGCAGCGTTACTCGAACGATATCGCGCTTTCTGTTCGCGCCGCATTGACCGACGCCGAACTTTTCGTTTCCTATAACATGCCTGAAAAGGCAATGACGCCGCTGCTTTCCGCCTTGCCGCAGGCCCCGCGCGATATGCGATTGAATCAACGCCTCGCAGCGTTGCACACGCGCGCCAGCCGCTTTGCAGAAGGTGCTGTCTGCTGCCGTATTCTCGAAAGTCTTTATCACGATGCCGGTCATCCGGACGAAGCTTCGCGTTACGGCGAACTTGCCGTCAAATACGAAGAACGCGCTACGGTTCCTGCCCAGTCTGAAGGCGAGGCTCCGAGTGTTCCCGCTTGGCCGACCGCTCAACCTGCGGCGCCCATTGTTGCGACCCCGGCTCCAACACCTGTACAGGCGCCAGTTTTTGCCGCACCTGCTGCCACGCCTGCCCCTCCTGTTGGATTGTCGTTTGCTGCGCCGGCAGCCTCCGCTGCTCCCGCCGTCAACGACTTCCAAATTGAAGGAACTCCTGCGGCCGCTGAAAACGAAATTGATATCTCTGCGGAATGGGAAGATTCACACGAAATCGCCGATCCGGCGCCGTCGTTTGCCCCTGCTGCCGAGGCCCCTGCACCTACATTCGCTGTGGCCGCTCAAGCTCCTGTAGCGGCTGCGCCTTTGGCAGTGGATACTGAAGCGATTGCGCAAGTGGTCGAAGAAGTTCGCTTCTACCTTGCGAATGGCATGGTGGAGGAAGCTCGCGGATCACTGAGCAAACTGGAAGCTCTGCGTGCCGACAAAACCATTCTCGCGACATTGCGCATAGAAATTGCCGCCGCGCAAATCGCGCATCCTCGCCAGGAACCACCGGCGATTGAAGAAGTCTCCGTCGCGTTCTCTACGCCTGAACCGGAAGTTGTATCCGTGCCCACGCCGGCTCCGGCTTCCGCGCCAACTCCAATACAAGTACAAGAAATTTCCGTTATGCCTGCGCCGCAAGCTGCGCCAGAGCCGCAATTCGAAGTGGCCGCTGCGAACAATGCTACTGCGAACCATGCCGCCGCAAACTTCGGCGGGTTGGGTGACTTCGTTTCGCAACTCGAATCATCCCTTGGAAAAGATTTGCCTGCGGCTTCCGCTGAACCTGTGGCCGCTGCTTCCGTCGCGCAGCCTGCTCCGGTTCCTGAACCACAAGTCATTCCGGAACCTGTCATTCATGTTCCAGTTGCTGAATCTCCTGCAGCTGCGCCACAAGCTGCGCCCGAACCCGTTGCTGAAGTGCCGACGCCAGCTCCACGTCCCGCAGCGGTAGCAGCTCCAAAAGAAAAGATCAAAGAAACACCTGCAGCCGCGAATGCTCTTGGAGACTTTGTCTCCGATCTCGAACGCTCTCTGGGAGAAGACTTCTTCCCGCCAGCCGCTCCAGAAGCTCCGGCTCCAAAAGCTCCGGCAACGCCCGCAGCGCAGCCCTGGCCCACCACGCCGGCCGCAGCCGCAAAAGCCGAGCCCCAATCAGAACAGCAGCCTCAACATGTTGTCGCGCAGCCTGCCGCGATACCCGCAGCTGTTGCGCAGCCCGCACCCGTCGCGATGGCCGCCGCTGCTTCATCCCACGATTCCGTCATATCAAGATCGTCGGCTCCCATCCAGCCCCATGTCGCGCCAGTTGCATCTGATGCAGGGGTGGATTTGGCTGACATGTTCGGCGAACTCAAACAGGAACTTGAGCAAGACTCCGCGAATGCTGACGAAGATCCCGAGACGCACTACAACCTCGGCGTCGCCTTCCGCGAAATGGGACTGCTCGATGAAGCTATCGGCGAACTCCAGAAAGTTTGCGCCGCTGTCGATCGCGGTCACGTTTTCCCGCAGCTCATGCAAACCTACACCTGGCTAGCGCAGTGCTTCCTCGACAAAGGAGTCCCGGAAGCCGCGATTCGCTGGTACGAACAGGCGTTAATGATTCCTAATCTTGATCAGGAAACAAAAACTGCGTTGCATTACGAGCTGGCTTCCGCGCACGATGCGGCCCAGAACAAACCTGCCGCCCTCCAGCACTTCATGGAAGTCTATGGAAAAAACATTGACTATCGTGATGTCGCCGAGCGCATCAAGGCCTTAAAGTCGTAATATAGCCCAATGCGTTGTACATGGATGCCACACGGCACGCGACAACTCCGAAGCGCTGCATTGCGGAACTCCGGGAGCTACGCGTGACCGCTGGCGGCAACACTTTATTCCCAGACAATCGGCAAACTCCGGCATCGACCCCGGGGGCGGTGTCTCCGGCGTCTAAACCGGCGTCGTCCCAACCCGCGAACCCACCGGTAGTTCCGTACACCGGCTTCGCGCTCTGGATGCATCGCCTCAACGTACTGGTCTTCGTTTTCCTTTGCGCGGCAATGGGCGTTCTGCTGGTCATCGTTCCCTGGTGGCCGCAGTGGACCGACAACTATTACCTGCTCGGCTATCCGGCGCTTCGCGCCTTCGTCTCTGGCGGATTCACGCGTGGCTTCTGTAGTGGCCTGGGCGTGCTTGATGTCTGGATCGGATTCAGCGCCGCCATCAATTACCGTGAGGACACGCCGGCGTAGAAAGCACGCCAGCGTATTGTCATTTCGAGTGAAACAAGAAGGTACGATGTACCTTCTTATGAGTCGAGAAACCTGCTTTTGGAATGTTATTCTGGCAAAGCTCTCGGAACATCAGAATCCCCGGAGATTTTTAGTAACGACAAAGTCATGGACGATCCGAAATTCAAAGCGCCTCTTGCCTATCAGAACGAAAAATACCTGAACAGTCCCGACGGACGCATTCTCCGCATCCTCGCCGAATACAGCGAGCCGCTGGCACGCTTCCGCCGCGAGCAGATTCAGGACACCGTGGTCTTCTTCGGGTCGGCGCGTTTTCACGATCGCGAAGCCGCGCAAAAAAATCTTTCCGCTATCGAAGGCAAGAGCTCCGCTGATAAACAACAACAGGAATCCGATCTCAAACGCGCCACCGCCGGTGTCGACATGGCCCGGTACTACGAAGACGCCCGCCGCATGGCGTTCATGTTGACGGAATGGTCTTCCCAGATTCCCGCGCGCCGCCGGCGTTTCGTCGTCACCACTGGAGGAGGCCCGGGCATCATGGAGGCTGCCAACCGTGGCGCCCACGAAGCCGGAGGCAAAAGCATCGGCCTCAACATCAATCTGCCGTTCGAGCAGTACGCGAATCCCTACATCACGCAATCGCTGAACTTCGAATTCCACTACTTCTTCATGCGTAAGTTTTGGTTCGCCTATCTCGCTAAAGGTCTGGTGATTTTTCCCGGAGGTTTCGGCACGCTCGACGAGCTCTTCGAAATTCTTACCCTCGCCCAGACGGAAAAACTGGCCAAGAAAATTCTGGTCGCCATCTACGGCGGCGAATATTGGAACAAAATCCTTAACTTTCAGGCGATGGCCGACTCCGGCGTTATCTCGCCCGGCGACGTGGATCTGTTCCGCATCGTCAACACGCCCGAAGAGGGATTCGAATTTCTCCGCGACGGCCTCACCAAATATCATTTGGATGAGCAGCCCAAGCGCAAAGGCGAAGTCATTCCGGAAATCGCCAAAACAAACCCTTAATACGTGGACGTGTAGTTACGTGGACGTATAGTTATCTGAACGTGTAGCGCCGGGTCGCCGGCCCGGCGAATAATAAATTCAACAATACTAAATTCCGCAATAAAAGATCATTATGCCCTCATCTGTAACCCAAGCCGACAACGACAATAAAGACGCAGCCGAAATTCGCCAGCTCATCGAATCGTGGGCCGCCGCCGTTCGCCGCAAAGATATGGACGGCATCCTTCGCCATCACGCCGAAGAAATTTTCATGTTCGATGTCCCGCCCCCGTTTTTTTCAAAAGGTCTCGCGGCTTATGAGAATACGTGGCCGTTGTTCTTCGGATCATCGCCCGAGCCTCCGGTTTTCGATATCCGCGAACTCCATATCACCGCCGGGACCGACGTGGCCTTCGCCGTCGCCCTCATGCGCTGCATCGTCATCGAGCGCGGCCGCGCCAGCGATCTCGACTTTCGCGTGACCATCGGATTGCGCAAGATTGCCGGTCAATGGACCTTCTTCCATGAGCACCATTCGATTCCAGCGGAAAATTAAGCGCCAGCCTGGCGTATAACTGGCTTGCGCACAACTGAAAAAAGTGGTCGCACAGTTTACGATCATCTGGGATTCTGTGAGCGACATTGCTTCTTTATTACATTACCGACCGCGCTTCGCTTGCTGACGACGAACTCCAGCGCCGCGCTCGCCTCCTGCAAAAGATTTCCGAAGCCGCTCGGGCCGGAGTGGATTACATTCAGCTGCGCGAAAAAGACTTGAACACACGCGATCTGGAAAGTTTGGCGCGCGAAGCGGTAGAGGTTGTCGCGCAAAGCGTTTCGCAACGAACCGGAAATCAGCAACCGGGAACTCGCCTCCTTCTCAACTCCCGCGTCGATGTTGCTCTTGCCTGCGCCGCCGACGGTGTTCATCTTCGCTCCGCCGATATTCCTCCGCGCATGGTCCGCGAAATTTATTCGCGGAGCGCAAGAACTGAAGTCAAACATCCCATTAGCGTTTCCTGCCACAGCGTCGAAGAAGTCTCCCGCGCAGCCCAGGACGGTGCAGACCTTGCGCTATTCGCGCCGGTATTTGGAAAGTCTGTGCAGAAGAACAGGAATGTTCCAGCTTCTTCCGCCACCGGCCTCGATACTCTCCGCGAAGCCTGCCGGCAAAAGATTCCGGTGCTTGCCTTGGGTGGGATCACGCTGGAAAATGCTCAGGATTGTAAAAAAGCCGGGGCCGCGGGAATCGCCGCTATCCGTTTATTTCAGGAAAACAACATCGCAGAAATCGTCCGCCAACTTCGCTTGCACGGAATCCACAACAAGGATAGAGATAACTCCGCTCTTCCATAAACTCCAACCAACCACAACCCTGTCATCCTGAGCGTAGGGAATCATTTTTCAAATGATCCCCCGCAGTCGAAGGATCTTGTGCTTTATTAAAACTAGCTCTTGTTCGGCACCACCAGCCACTTCAAAACCATATTCACCAGGCTCAGCACAATTGCGCCCCAGAACGCCGCCGCGAATCCGACGATATGAAATCCCGGCACGAACATCGACGCCAGCTTCAGCATGGCCGCATTGATAATCAGCCAGAAGATTCCCAGCGTAAGCACGGCCAGGGGAAACGTAATCACTTTAAAAACAAATCCCAGCGTGGCGTTTACAAACCCAATCACCACTGCGGCAATCAGCGCCGCAAATACTCCAGTCACAATGAACCCGGGCACCACCCGCGACACAATCCAGACTGCCAGCGCGCTCAACAGCCAGTGAAGCAGTAATCGCATATTTCCTCCGCTATTTTTCCGGCTATAGTACTCCATAACCGGAGGCCTTATGCCTGACGCCTATCGCATCCCCGCCCTCAGCATGGTCATGCTGGGTGTGCGCAACGTGAACGATTCGCTGCTTTTCTACCGCGACAAACTCGGCATGGCCGTCAAGCAGCACTTTGAAGGATTCGCCTTCCTCGACGCCGGAGCTGTGATGCTGATTTTGAGCGAAGCTTTGGCCAAAAATTCCCCCCATACCGCGGGCGCGGTCGAGGTCATCTTCAACGTGGACGCAGTCAATGACCACCATAACTCTTTGCAGAATCTCGGAGTCGAATTTCTGCATACCCCACACAACGTCAACGGTCCCATGTGGGCCGCGAACTTCCGCGATCCCGACGGTCATCTGCTCACCCTCTTCGGCCCGGAGAAAAAATCGTAGCGGGATGATTAGCGCGCCGGAGAGCATTCAATAATTGCCAAAATATATCCATCGTGATGTCCGCGGCCGACGTTGCAGTACCGTAATTTCCAGGATTGCAAATTCTCGTCATCCTTCTCCCCATCCCTTCTCCCCACATCACCTCAGTGCTGGCTCACCCTCTGCGCTGGCTCAATACCCAAAACCCTTGTCATCCTGAGCGAAGAGGAATCATTTAAAAAATGAT
>DASXCC010000079.1:0-3398 GCA_036491415.1 Terriglobales bacterium
AAGAACTCTCTGGCAATAGGTTTGAAGTGATTCCGTAGAAGATGTTGTTTTCAACCTTGGCAAAGGTTGACGCCAAAACTTCTACTCCGTACTCCGTAGGTCCACCGGAAGTATTCGAAGCCGAGAAATAGCTGTCGCGCACTTCATCACGATAGCCCCACCAGAAAAAGACCGCGCTGCGGGCCGTATTAATAACCGCCACGTTCTTTACCCAACAGTAGTCGCAAAAGGGCATGCTGATGGCGAAATTATTGCCATTGGCATTGACTTTCATATTCTCAACGCCGGCATTTTTAATGCTGCCCAGTCCGCTCGTATTCCAATAAAAGACTTGAGGGGTAAGGGATGACGTATAGTCATGCGAAATCCCCGGAGCCGCGATCGTTATTTGCGTGGAACTATCCACACTCTGGATTAATACGATTTCTTCCTGGGCACGAGTATCCGCACCAAAGAATTGCAGTGGGCTGTCATTGCGTCCGCAACTATTGCCGGAAGTGCACGGTCCCTCGACAGCGTTAACAAACACATAGGGAGCGTTGTGCTGATCCAGGACAACTCTCTGACCCGCCGCTAATCCCGAGGTAGAAGCTACCGTCAAAACCGTGCTTCCGCGGGTAAGGCCACCACTCCAATTCGTAGAGCCGAGATTGGGAGGATAATTACCCATGTTGCTCTGACCGGCCGTGCTCATCAGGATGTTGCCGGGACCAACATTAATTGTGGTATTTGTCGGGCCATTGCCACGCAGAACAATACCTTTGTTGGCGAAAATGCTTCCCGTGAGAGTCCATGTACCGGAAGGAAATAACACCACCTGATTCGCGGGACAGGAGTTAATTTTGGCCTGAATCGCTGCTGTGTTGTCACTGGTAAGTACATTGGCGCAAATGGTTGTACGATTCGGAATGCCCCCAGGCAATCCAGCCTGCGTCCAATCCGTAGCGCGAGCAGGCGCTAAAATACCCGACCAAGCCTGCCCAAAAGAAAACGTAGAAAACAACAGCACTATCGAGATAAGGGGGAATAGAAACTTGCAAGTGCGCTTCATTTTATCTCTGGCCTCCAACAACATTTTTGCATCACCTACAAAGTCTAACGAGGCGATGTTCCGAGCGCCAGACACAGAAGTACGACGGGCATACTCGAAAGAGCAATCATTAGTGCACTTTTGGCCATGCCCTTCTGTTGACAAATTCTTCAAAAATTAGCCCCTAAGACGCGTCCAAAGACCACGCCGCAAGATTTCACTGTTTTCCTGACATTTCCATATATGCCGTACGGGTTATGTCTGCCACCGCACCCCAGGAATGGTTTGCGTTCACATATTCCTTCAAGTCCTGTCGCCGGGACGGCAAATTCCTATAAAGATCGCTCTCAAAATAGGTCTTTATGGCTTTGGCCAAATCTGCCGGATCTCCAGGCTTGCATAGAAAACCTGTCTGACCTTCGATAATCTCCTCCCGAAAAGAACCAACATCGGTCGCCACCACGGGCAGTCCGAAGCTATATGCCAGAAAGAGTACACCGCTTTGAAAGATCTCTTTATACGGTAAAGCCAAAACATCCGCCGCTTTGAAATAAAGCTCCATTTCATTGTCGGGGATAAACTGCATTTTAAGAAGGACCTGCTCTTGTGCAAAATGGGTCTTAACGAATTGTCGGATTTCGTTTAAATATTCCTCGGTCCCTTTTTTCGGTTCCCCTGCGATAACCAGCCTGTAATTGGCATGCTTATCCCCAACCAACAAACGGAACGCGTCGAGCAAGTATTCAATTCCCTTATAGGGCACGATCCTGCCGAAAAACAAAATCACTTTTTCATCTTCGCCGAGCCCGAGACTTCGCTTCGCTGCGGCAGACGTAAGTTCGGTATCGGGGAAAGCATTGTTCAACGGATACCGAATCACAGAGACCGCTTCTGCGGCTACACCAAAATCCTGACAAAGCTCATCTTTCATTTTTTGGGTGTGGGCAAAAATATGGTCGCAGAGGCGATACTGAATTTTGAGGGTGGTCCGATTCAACCATGAATCGTTCCCATCCCGCCTCGCCTGATTCACATTATGCGCGGTAAAGGCCACTTTCTTACCCAGTGCTTTGTAGTAGATCATCAGAATCGTGCGATCAAACTGCTCCAGCTTATAGTTCCAGAGAATGTGTAATATTTTCGGCTGACGACGCGCACTGTAGCGAATCAGCTTCGCGTAATAAACCAGCAATTTTGAAAGTTTCTGCACGAAGTTTAACCGGGCCCCCTGCTTGCCACGAAAATTCAGGAAACGTAAATTCGGGCTTGCATGAAATTCGGGGCTGTCGATTTCATCGCTTCCGACCACATCGACGTGCAGCCCGTTCGCTCCCAGCGCCGTGGCCAACCCAAACGCATAATGCCGGTCCTGGCATCCAGTCAGCAAAGCCATTTCGATTCGCGGCGATGGATTGGCAATTGGCACAATAACTTCGCTCACGGGCTCTTCGATAGCGCTGTTCACTTGCATGATCACTGATAACAAAGTTGATTAAATCTTCTAACTTGAGCCAAAACTCTTAGGCAGGACTTCCCGCTAGTGGAGCAACTTCTTCCCCCGAGAGCTAACGACATCGAGCGCTTTCGGCGATCGAAAATCCGGCTTTGGGCCCTGTCGCAATACCCAATTCAAAACCTGAGTAGTGTCTTTGGCCTTCGCATCCCAAGTGAGCCGTTCCCGAGCGTAAGTCATGCATTGCTTCCGTAGCTGCTCAAGAAGGTTTCGGTCATTCACGAGCTCAGTCAACGCCCGCTCCATCTGCGCTACGAAGTCGCTTTCATTCGTAAGAGACATCTTGCGACCTACATCCTGGTGCACAATATCGCCTGGGCCGCCAAAATCCGCGACTACCGGTACAGCGCCGCACGCAAGCGCTTCGAAAACTGCACCCGCACCATTGTCGCGGACGGATGGAAATACCATGATATCTGCGGAGCGCAATCTCCTGAAGACCTCGTCATGAGGAACCCATCCACAGAAAGAGACCGCCTGGTCTATCTCCAAAGACTTCGCGAGTTGCTCCAGCCGGCTCCGTTCCGGACCATCTCCGAGGATAGTGAAATGCGCCGAACCGTTTCGCAATAGGGGTGCGGCCGCTCGTAATGCGAGGTCGCATCCTTTATTCGGAGTTAACCCTGCCACAAAAATCAATTCCGCTTTGCCATCGGATCTCTTTTCTAACCGCTCGCCGCTGCATATAGCAGCGCTTATGCCAGGTTCGGGCACGAAAAATAACTTGTCCTGATAGCTGGCAAATTCCGAACACACCTGCGACGAAGCCGCAATGATAGCCGACGCGTCCCGGTAAGTGGATCGAGCAAAAGGCAGAAATCGATATACCCATCGCAGGTTGGAATACCATCGTTT
>DASXCC010000080.1:0-3576 GCA_036491415.1 Terriglobales bacterium
TAATCATTCGTATGTAAGCAAATAAACATTTGCAGTATTTAACCTGAATTGGCTTAAGTTGTAGAGGATAATTTTTTGGTGGAGGCGGCGGGAGTCGAACCCGCGTCCGAAAAGGTTACTGGTCAAGAGACTACATGCTTATTCACGTTCATGCCCCGGGCGTTGGTCGCCTTGCGGCGATTCCCCCAGGACGTTCGCGGTCCCCGCTCAGAACGGACAAGAAACGGGTGCCGCTAGCCTGAAATCTTAGCCTCTCCCCCCAGACGTAGAAGAGAAGAGCATCCCTCTGTGTGACGCTCGCGCACCGCCCAAGGGCGAAGCGGTGGAAAGCGGCTGCCTAACTAATTAGGCTGCGTATGCCATTTGTTGATTGGCAATTATCATTTTGCTCACGATTACGGGTGTGTGCACCCCGGCATGCCTCTTGGCCGCAAGCATCTCCGTCGAAGCCGTGACGCCCCCACTGGTGGGATTGGCCTTCAAAGAACTGGTTCGGCTGGCGTGTACCGGCCGAAAACGCCCTTAAAGGGCTGCTTTCAATCTAGGTTCTATCGCACTGGAAGTCAATGACCGCCAGTGTAAGTTATAGATGCAAAAGAGCCTGATCTGGATTCTGTTCCCCCGAACCGGTTACAACGCTTTCTGCCGCGCGGCATACGCTGCAACCTTCAACCGGTTCCCGCAGAGTTGCATGCTGCACCAGCGGCGAGTTCCCTTCTTGCTGGTGTCATGAAAATGCAACACGCACTGTCCGCACTTGCGGATGCGTATGCGGTCCGCCTCCGCAAACAAACTGGCAGCGCTGTAAGCGAGCGGCGCCAGCAGATCTTCAGGCTCCTGCACATCAAACCACAATTCTTTTGCAATGCCAGACGAATCTGCTTTTAACCTGGTTTTCATCGGATAAGCGGACATTAGATCGTCCAGCTTATCGATCATCGAACGGGGAACGGATGCACCCTTCTCCCACGCAATGATCACTTTCCGCAACTGATCACGCAGGGCCAAAGCCGTTCGCAGGGCTTTCGCCGCGCGCTTCGACTCTCCAAATTTGTTCTTGAGATTCGCCGCTTCCTGGCCGCTTAACAATCCCGCTGCTTGAAACCATCGCAAAAGCGAGGGGAAGTCGGGAAGCAATTCGACTGGTTCGACGTCCGGCACAGGACGGGTATTGAGGAAATCCAATACCACTTCGTTCCCAAGAAAGAAAAATCCGTCTCTTTGCTCCGAATTCAGTTTTGTTTTCGTCATCCTGGCCCTTCCCCGCAAATTATATTTAATTATTTAACACCGATAATGAATCTTTTTACAGGTTAGTCTATCTGATGCTCTATGTACGCGGAAAGTAGCAACCAGGCTTCCCGCAATAGGAGGAATACTATGATCCATGAACATTGCGTTATCGACGGCCACAAGATTTTCTACCGGGAAGCGGGCTCGAAAAATGCTCCCGCGATTCTTCTACTGCACGGCTTCCCTACTTCGTCCCACATGTTCCGCAACCTTATTCCAGCGCTGGCCTCGCATTATCGCGTAATTGCTCCCGATCTTCCGGGCTTTGGCTTTACGGAATCTCCCGGCCGCGGACAGTTTCCATACACCTTCGACAATCTCGCGAACATCATCGATCAATTTACTCAGTCTGTTGGCCTTGATCGCTATGCGATCTACGTATTTGACTACGGCGCGCCAGTTGGATTCCGCCTGGCATTAGCCCATCCGGAGCGGATCACTGCCATCATTTCGCAGAATGGAAATGCTTATGAAGAAGGATTGAGCGAAGGTTGGAATCCGATCCAGAAGTATTGGAAGGAACCCACCGCAGAAAATCGCGCAGCTTTGCGTGCATTTCTAACTCCTGAGTCCATCAAGTTTCAATATCTGCATGGGGTAAAGAATGAAAGCCTGGTAGCCCCCGAAACGTACACGCTGGATTCCGCGCTGGCTGCCCGTGAGGGGAATGTAGAAGTCCAACTCGATCTCTTTTTGGATTACGCCAGCAACGTGGCGCTTTATCCGAAATTTCAAAATTATTTCCGAACGAATCATCCGCCGCTGCTTGCGGTCTGGGGAAAGAATGATCCGTTCTTTCTGCCGCCCGGCGCAGATGCTTTCAAAAAAGACATTCCAGATACCGAAGTGTATTTCTACGACACGGGACACTTCGCGCTGGAAACCCACCATCAGGAAATCGCCACGGCCATTCGCGAATTCCTGCACCGCAAACTTAAGCCACAATCCAACGCGGCGTAACCGGCAAACAAACTGATAACGCTGGAGGATCTATGCGAGCGGTTGTCATACAGAAACACGGTGGGCCCGAGCAGTTGGTCTTAAAAGAACTTCCTGCGCCCGGGCCCATGCCAGGGCATGTGCTGATCGAGGTCAAAGCGTTCGGCATCAATCACGCGGAAACTCGCATGCGCAAAGGCGAATAGGCCGCGCCGCGAACGGAAGTTACAAATCTCCAAACCCTCGCGCGTCTTCCCGTTTTGAGGAAATTCAGGAGGCGCATCGAGTCATGGAATCGAACCAGGCCAACGGAAAACTGGTTGTGCAGATTTAAGGGGTAACGACACGGGTTGGGAAGCAGCGCCCAACCTGTTTTCATTTTTCTGGTCTCTGCGGACTGGAAACTCTTCTTTCATGCAGCTACACTTTCTCTGTTTCCTGGAGAACGCATGAAATTTAATCGCTTAGTCGCTATCACAGTTTTTTGCCTTGCTTCCTTCTCTGCTGTTTGGGCCTCTCCATCCAACTCGATTCTCTTGTGGCCGGAAGGTGCGCCGGGCGCGGTTGGATCTACCGACCTTGATAAGCCTTTGATTGATGTGTACGTCCCGGCGAAATTCTCTGGCAGTGCGGTGCTCGTCATCCCCGGCGGAAGCTACATGCACCTTGCGCTCGATCACGAAGGCGCGCAGATTGCGCAGTGGCTGAACGATCGCGGTGTCGCGGCATTTGTTCTGCATTACCGGCTCGCACCGCGTTATCACTATCCCGCGCCCATTCAGGACGGCGAACGCGCCATGCGTTACATCCGCGCCCACGCTGCAGAATATGGCATCAAACCCGATCACATCGGCATCTGGGGATTCTCTGCCGGCGGTCATCTTGCGTCTTCGGTCGTCACGCACTTCGATCAAGGCCAGCCTGACGCGAAAGATCCTATCGAGCGCGAAAGCGACAAACCTGATTTCGCCGTCCTTGCTTACGGCGTGCTCAGCATGGAGGCGGACGTCGCGCATCCTCTCTCTCGTCTGAACTTGCTGGGGCCGAATCCTGATCCTGTGCTGGTCGAGCAGTTCACCAACGCCAAGCAGGTGACGCGCGATACGCCGCCCTGTTTTATTTTTCATACAGGAAATGATCCCGTGGTTCCGGTCATGAACAGCGTGAATTTTTATCTCGCGCTGCAGCGCCTCGGCGTTCCCGCGGAAATTCATATCTTCGAACAAGGAAAACATGGCGTTGGCCTGGCGCAGGATAATCCTCAACTGAAGAGGTGGCCCGATCTGTTGGAAGGCTGGCTGCGCCTGCACGGATGGATGTAGATGGATTGCAGATTTTTGATTT
>DASXCC010000081.1:0-15580 GCA_036491415.1 Terriglobales bacterium
CCCTGTGTCTTCGGCGGAACCCCCGACTGTTCACAGTGCGGCTGTGCCATGAGCAGTGCGCTGCATTGGATCAGGAACATTAAAGTTGCGGGGCCGGTAAAGATCGATCATCTGGTCCGGGCGTCGCTAGCGGTCGGACGCATCGCGGGAAAGATACGCCCGGAAACAGTGCGGCATGCACGCTGGGAATCGTTCGCGTCGGATGAGCATCCTGAACTCGTGCAGATCCAGACTCAATTCTGACTTTCTGTACATACAAAATAATTAGTTCCTTCCACGGTACATGTCCGTATTCGGGGCATGTACTGTCCTCATTAGCTGTGGGTTTCTTCGTTTGCTTACGGAAGAATATCTACATGGGCGCAAGACAATCACTTCTCGTTGGCATGGTCCTTTCGCTGTTGCTCTTCTTCGCTGCCTGCAGCGGAGGCACGCAGTCCATGTCTATGGGTAGTGGCGCCGGCAGTGGATCGGGAGGAAATGGCGGCACTGGTGGAACCGGTGGCACCGGCGGCGGAGGTACGGGCGGCACAACGCCGAATACTTCGTGCGCCATGAGCGCCGGTCAAGGTGCGAGCCTCAACGGATTTGTTCCCTTCTCTTCCGACAGTCCATGGAACCAGGACATTTCGCAGAGCGTAGTGGATTCGAACTCTACGCAGATCATCAACTTCATTGGATCGACGACCGGGCTACACGCTGACTTCGGTTCTGGACTTTATCAGGGCTCTTCGATCGGCATTCCTTACACCGTTGTGGACGGAACGCAAGGTACGGTCGGTATCACTTTCAATGAATCGGCGGATGAAAGCGATCCGGGACCGATGCCGATTCCTGCAAGCGCGCCGATTGAGGGCTATCCGAATCCAGGCACGGGCGACCGTCACGTGCTGGTGCTTGATAACAACAATTGCTTTCTTTATGAGCTCTACGGTTCTTCCGCAAATAGCAACGGAACCTGGACTGCAGGCTCTGGAGCAGTGTGGGATTTGCTGGGTAACGAACAGCGCCCGTGGACTTGGACTTCCGCGGATGCAGCAGGATTGCCAATCTTTCCCGGGCTGGTTCGCTATGACGAAGTTGCCGCGGGAAAAATCTCGCATGCGATTCGCTTTACATTGAATGACAGCCGCGCGGCGATTGTGCCCCAAGCGTCGCACTGGGCGGCGAACTCAACCAATTCTTTTGCCGCGCCCATGGGTATGCGCTTGCGGCTAAAAGCGAATTACGACATCTCTTCGTTCTCGACGAACATGCAAGTGATTCTTACGGCGATGAAGAAGTATGGCCTGATCATGGCCGATAACGGCAGTTCGATGTACATCAGCGGCGCGCCGGATGATCGTTGGGACAATGATGACCTGCACAATTTGTCGCAAGTGCCGGCCTCGGCGTTTGAAGTCGTGCAGATGAATCCTATTTACACGTCCGCCAATGTTCCCAAAGGTTCCGCGCCAACAATTTCAAGCTTTACCGCCAGCGCTTCCCCTGTTGCCGCTGGCACCGGCGTCATGCTCAACTGGACGGCCGGCAACGCCGGATACTACATCGTCTCTCCTCAGATCGGCGCGGTACGAGGAACCAGCGTAAGTGTGAGCCCCGCGAAAACTACCATGTACACGCTCTACGCGACGAACCAGTACGGACAAACCACCAGCACCGTTACCGTTAACGTGCAGTAGCCGCTACCGCAGTCTCTACATCCCTTATACTGCCGAGACGCACTTCATACATGCCTCCAGCAGCGCCATCTCGTATTTCCTATATTGACTGGTTGCGCGGTCTCGCGTGCCTGGTCATGTTCCAAACGCATTGCTACGACGCGTGGCTGGGCGGCAACGTCCGCAAGGGTTCGTTCTTCATGTGGTCACGCATTGGCGGCACATTGCCGGCGCCGCTCTTTCTTTTTCTGGCAGGTATTTCCACGGCGCTCGTCGCGGAACGATTGCAGAAGAAGAACGTGCTGGCGCGAAGCGCTGCGCTGACGACCATGCGCCGTGGCGCGGAGGTCCTGGGTCTGGGCTTGTTGTTTCGCTTACAGGAATTTGTGATTGGCTGGGGATGGGCGCCCTGGACGGACTTGCTGCGCGTGGACGTTTTGAACACCATCGGGGTGGCCATTATTTTGATGGGCGCGCTGCTGTTTGTCTTTTCTGGAAGATCATCCGAAGACTTGCATTTGTGGCCGCGAGAAAAATTAATCGTCTCAGCCGCCGCGGTTGCGGCCGTTATTTCCCTCGCTACGCCTCTGCTGTGGACGAGCACATTCGTGCACAATCTTCCCTGGCCCATTGAGACTTACATCAACGGCGTGCACAACACGGGCAAACCGGTGGGTGGGTTATTTCCTATTTTTCCCTGGGTTGGATTTGCTTTTGCCGGACTTGCCATCGGATTTCTTTTGCAGATGGAATTCATCCGCCAACGTGAAACACAATTCTTTGTTGTCTGCGGCATGCTCGGCGTCGGCGGAATGTATTTTTCACGATGGCTGACAGCGCGTCCCTGGCACATTTACACAGCCTTCGATTATTGGCACACCAGCCCGGAATTTTTTCTTTGCCGCGTGGGATTGCTCATGATCGTGCTCTCCGTTGGCTATTTATGGTGCAAGTGGGGCGCCGGTGCGTGGAAGTACAGTCCGTTGGTGCAGATGGGCAAGACTTCCCTGATGGTTTATTGGGTGCACATCGAATTTGTCTATGGACGATTTTCGATCCTGCCACGACGCGCGCTGGGCATCGGCGGCGCCAGCATTGGACTTGCCGTGATATTCATTGCCATGTGGCTGCTGTCGCTGGCGCGCACCCGATGGAAAAACCGGAACGTGGAACCGCACGCTCTTTTCAGAAAGCCAGTGAACGCAGTTTAGAGATATTCGAACTCACCGTCCTCAGATTTTGCTGAGGAAATCGATTACAGCCAGTTCCGCCCAATGGCCGTCGTAGCCGTCGCGGTCCGCAAGAAATGAGCAGTGTCCGCCGTCTTCTGTTTCAACAAAAAGAATATTTGAGTTTGCGACAATCTTCTTTCTAGTCTCCGGAATGATGCGAATGAATGGATCATTGCCGGCATGAATGATCATGGCGGGAACTGCGATTTCGTCTACGACATTCGCAGCCGCGGCCCGGGCGTAATAATCCGAAGCGCCATTAAATCCGCAATAGTAGGCAGTGATTTTGTCGTCGAAGTCACGCAGGCTTTTTAAACCTTGCAACCGCGACGGATCGAACTCTTTCGGAAACAGCCGCGCCTTCTCGCGAAAGCGGCGACCGAGTTTATGCAGGAAATATTTTTCGTAGAGCCGATTGAATGGTTCATGCAGGGCGTCCGCCGAGGCCGCTAGATCTAGAGCTGGACAAATAGCGACCACAGCACGAAATTGTTGCGGCCCTTGCGGTCCCCATTCTCCAGCAGCCTTCAACACTAAATTGCCGCCCATGGAATAGCCCGCGAGCGCAAAGCTCGTGATGCCATCGTTCTCCACCAGATGTTTAGCGATCGCCACCAAATCACCCGAGAGGCTGGAGTTGTAAACCGTAGGCGCAATGTGGTCGGTGCCGCCGCAGTTGCGCTGGTTCACGCGCACTACATTCATCCCCGCACGCAGGCCTTTATCAGCAATTCCAAGCATGTATTCAGAATGGCTGGAACCTTCAAGCCCGTGCACCACAATGACCGTAAGCGCACTTTGCCGGTCCGCCTGCCAGTGACAATGGCAAAGCACCTGAACTCCCGGCTCAACTTCTATGAAGCGTTCTTCCGAAGGCGCAAGCTTAAATTTTCGCGCCAGAAAATAACTGGCAAGCGTTTGTACGTGTCCGCCGCGCAAGCCTCGTCGTGGGCGAAAAGGCGGCACGCTCAATCCGGTTTGCAAAGTCTTCACAACTTGATTTTAATAGGGATAAGACGGAGTTTTGATCCATGCCCATTTTTGAGTACGTCTGCAAAGAATGCAGCCATGATTTTGAAGCCATCGTGTACGGTAGCCAGAAGGCGGAATGTCCGAAGTGCCACAGCAAAAAGCTGGAGCCTCAGTTGTCGGTGTTTGCGGTGTCGGCCAAGGGAGCATCGTCTTCCAAAGGGTCGGCAGCTCCGGGGCCTTGCGGATCCTGCGGTGATCCACGCGGGCCGGGGTCCTGTTCGCTGGATTAATTTCCCTTCCAAAGCTAAGTCCAATCTCTGCAAGACTTACCACATGGCACTTTAGATACTCGAGCCGGTAACTGGCGTAAGTTTGCATCTGCCTGCTTCAGGCCTACTATCCCGCAATTGGTTGGAGGGCGTATTTATGGATCGCCGACGCAATCCGCGGGTGGGAGCATATTTACCAGTTCGAGTTTGGGGAGTGGATTCCCACTGGTTGCCTTTTATGCAACTGGCCACTGTAAGAAATATCAGTTCGGGTGGCGCTGTCGTACAAGGCATGCATCATCGCGTGTCGGAAGGAACGGTGCTGGAAGTTCAGCACGAGAATGCGAAGGCTCAGTTTCGCGTCATTTGGGTGGGAAATATGGAAGACCACACCAAAGGCGAGATTGGCGTTCAAATTCTTCCGGCGGAACCAATGATTTGGGATGTTGATCTATGTCTGTGCAGTGAGATGATCGGGACGGGATAAAGTTTCCCTGGGTTCACCTCGGTGTATTGCCCTTCCAATGCCCACGGCGCAAGTCGTGGGCCTTCTCACTTTTCGGAGCACTTATTTTTTGGAAAGATCAATGCTGCAACAGGTAGTGGAAACAATAGAGAGCCAGCACGACGCACAAGCCAAAAAATAATCCAAAAATCCCCAGCCAGGTAAAGACAAAGACACGCTCATCCTGATCTGGTGGAGGTGCGGAGATGCCGACCACCATCTGTAGTCCGCGGAACATGTTGGCGAGGAATCGAATCATTTGCGCTGGGAGAACCTAGCTTGCTGGTGATTCTATGCCGAACGCCGGAGCTGCGCCAATCCGGTGACTCCCTGCTCACCTTCATCTCCGGCAAGCGTATCGTGTGGCGCACCTTCCGAAATTATTCGGCCTAAAGCATCAAACGATTTGCGGGAACCCATTCGCCCATTGCGAAGCTGCATGTACTTCAACTATGCTGGCCCGTCTTAATCTTCTTTTTCTCGGGCAAACCATGCGGACTGTTTTTCTTTTTTTATTGCCACTTTTTCTTGTCATGCAAGTGCAAACTCAATCCATTCCGCAACTGAATCTCATGCCGCTTCCGGCGAAGGTAGAAATTGGAAGCGGAGAGTTGCTGATTGATCCGGCGTTTTCCGTTGCGGTCACAGGCCACGGAGATGTTCGTTTGCATCACGCGGTCACCAGGTTTTTGACGAACCTGCGTAACCGCACGGGAATGTTGCCGCTGGATATGTCTGCGTCGAAATTGCCGCCAGCCACTTTGGTGATTGACGTCGATAGGGTGACGAAAGCGATCCAGGCCGTGGAAGAAGATGAATCGTACACGCTGACAATCAGCACTACTGGCGCCAAGATCCACGCTTCCACCGAACTCGGAGCCATGCATGGTCTACAAACATTTCTGCAATTACTCGAAACAACCCCAGCAGGCTTTGCGGTCCCTGCTATTTCCATTGATGACAAGCCGCGTTTTCCCTGGCGCGGATTAATGATCGACGCCAGCCGCCACTTCATGCCTGTGGATGTTGTAAAGCGAAACCTCGACGGCATGGAAGCGGTAAAGCTCAACGTGTTGCACTGGCATTTATCCGACGATCAGGGCTTCCGCGTGGAGAGCAAAAAATTCCCGAAGCTGCAGGAGCTCGGCTCCGATAATTTGTATTACACGCAGGAACAAATCAAAGACGTGATCGCTTATGCGCGCGAACGGGGAGTTCGCGTCGTCCCGGAGTTTGATATTCCCGGACACACCACGGCCCTGCTCACCGCGTATCCGGAAATCGCCAGTGCCCCGGGTCCCTTCCAGATCGAACGGAATTGGGGAGTATTCAATCCAACGATTGATCCCACAAAAGAAGGCACCTACAAATTTCTCGATGTGTTCCTGGGAGAAATGATCTCCTTGTTTCCTGACCACTACTTCCACATCGGCGGCGATGAAGTAAACGGCAAGGAGTGGAACGCGAACGCGGAAATTCGCGAGTTCAAACGCGTTCATCATCTGGCGACCAACGACGATCTCCAGGCTTACTTCAACAAACGCGTGGAGCGCATCGTAACGAAGTACGGAAAGACGATGATCGGCTGGGATGAAATCCTGCGGCCCAATCTTCCCAAGACTGCGGTAATCCAGTCCTGGCGCGGCGCGCAATCATTGGCAGATGCCGCCAAGCAGGGCCATCGCGGCATACTCTCTGCTGGATATTACCTTGATCTAGGTGCTCCGGCGCAACAGCACTACGTTGTCGATCCCATGCCCCCGGCGAGTGCGGGACTGAACGCCGAGGAGCAAGACCGCATCCTGGGAGGCGAAGCTTGTATGTGGGCGGAGTATGTTTCAGCGGAGAATGTCGATTCCCGCATATGGCCGCGCCTCGCGGTTATTGCAGAGCGCCTGTGGTCTCCGCAAGATGTGCAGGACGTAAATTCCATGTATCAGCGCATGGACATCATCAGCCACGAATTAAATTCACTCGGGCTTACGCATAATTCGAGTTATCCGGTCATGCTAAGGCGGATTGCCGATTCAGAAAATATCGCAGATCTAAAAACGCTGGCCGATGTCGTGGAACCGACCAAAGGCTACACGCGCATAAAAACTGCAGCGGTAAAACCCACAGCGCTGGTTCCTTTGAACCGGTTGGTGGATGCCGCGCGGCCGGAGAGCATGACGGCAAGGCATTTCTCCGCAATGGTGGACGCTTTCCTGGCGAATCCTGCCGGTACCAATTCCAACTCCAGCTCTAAAGACGAAATCAAGCGCATGCTGATACGTTGGCGCGAAGCAGCAGCAGCGCTGCCGGCGCTGGAAGAAAAATCTTTCCTGATGAAGGAACTCGCTCCGGTTTCGCAATCGCTGAATGACGCAAGCAATGCAGGGTTGCAGGCGCTCGACTATTTCGGACAAACCGCAAACGTCCCAGCCGACTGGAAGACACAACAACTTAGCGTTCTGGATGCAGCCGACAAAACACAGGCGCAAGTCACCCTGGCGATTGTTCCGGCAATCCGCAAATTAGTGGAAGCTTCAGGCGGGCAGGCCGCAACGCCGCCGACAAAGTAGCTAGGTCTTCAGTTCGTCGGCATCCGGTAAACGCAACTGGCTTTTGGCGAGCGCATCTCCCAAAAGCTGTTCGACCTGCAATTCTTCGCACTCCCTGGCGATGGCAACTTCACTCACCAGAAGATAACGAGCGCGCTCCAACATTTTCTTTTCGCGAAATGAAAGCGGCTTATGCTGATGCACGGCCAATAAACTTTTCAGCACCACGGCCACTTCCATCAAACCGCCGGTACGCATCTTGTCGGAGTTTTCTTTAAAGCGGTCTTTCCAGTCGGCGTTGTTGTCGCGTCCACCGTCCGCAAGAAACTCCACAATTTTCTGGACGTCGGTATTTTTCACAACTCGCCGCAAGCCAATGTTAGAGGCGTTCTGGAACGGAACCATCACCTTCATGTTGCTGGCTTTAATGTTGAGGAGGTAAAACTGTTCGACAGTCTGCCCAATCGTGCGGGAGCTGATTTGCTCAACGATCGCGACACCGTGATTGGGATAAACCACCTTGTCGCCGATATGAAAGCTGCTGCTACGGTTGCTGATCATTAAAAACCCCTAACGCAGGCAGCCGACCCGGGTGCAGCCTTGCTGTTATTCTAACTTTTCGTTGACAAGGCTAAAAGCTATTTCCCGGATACCGGTACAGCATTGCATGGAAGTAGTTGATAACGTTTGGTTTAAATGTATCCAGGCCAGAAGTAAATGTATAAAATTGGCCGCCGTGCTGGTTTATAATCCAGAGAATTCAAAATGACTGAGCAAATTAAGAAGAAGCTGCAGGACGAAATCAACGCCCTCGAACACGAGCTTACACATGATTTACCCAAAGAATTGAAGAAAGCTGTGGCTCTGGGCGACCTCAGCGAAAACGCCGAGTATCACATGGCGAAGCAACGGCAGGAATTTGTGAAAGCCCGCCTGCGCCAGCTCGGTAGACGCATGGCTGATCTGTCCATGATCAACATGAACAACATTCCCAAGGATAAGGTCGGCTTGGGTTCTACGGTAAAGGTGTACGACAGCACCAAACAAGAGGAAGTCGAATACAAGCTGGTGACCAGCGAAGAATCCGACGTAGCTGCTGGAAAAATTTCGACGACGTCTCCCATCGGCCGCGCACTGCTGAACAAAAAAGTGGGCGACACCGCGACCGTGGAAACACCAAATGGCAAGCGCGAGATGGAAGTATTGAAGCTCTCCACCATTCACGACCAGGCAGAAGCTTCATGACCTGGACCAGCGCCTTTGGGCGCGCATGTGGCGTTCTGCTGGACTTCATTGTCCGTATGCTGGCTTTGGCCCGCATTAATCCCAACGTGCTCACATTCATGGGATTTTTAGTCAACATCGCCGCAGCATTCTTTTTTGGATACGCCGATAGCGATAACCAGCGAAAAATGTTTTTCTACGCCGGGCTGGTGATTATCGGTTCGGGATTTTTCGATCTCGTGGATGGCCGCGTGGCGCGCGCCAGCAACAAAGTGACCCGCTTCGGAGGGTTCTTCGATTCCGTAGTCGATCGCTACAGCGACGCCTCGCAATATTTCGGACTGTTGGTTTTCTACGCGCGCGGCGACCGCACGTTTTACATCATTCTCACTGCTTTTGTCATGGTCAGCGCGATCATGGTCAGCTATACGCGCGCTCGCGCAGAATCGCTCATCGGCTCCTGCAAAGTGGGATTCATGGAGCGACCGGAGCGCCTGGTGTTGATAATCCTTGGCGCTCTGTTTAACCGAATGGCGCCCGTGTTGTGGCTCATCGCTGTTCTCTCTACCATCACGGTGATTCATCGCACGCAGCATACCTGGCGGCAAACGCAAATTCTTGAAGCCGAAGCGAATCAGGCAGGACAAGCCGCGTAAATTTCTACTTCGTGGATCTTTACTTTAAGCACATCCGCTAAAGCACATCCGCCTGCCAACCGGTCGGTATGGGCGAGGACACTTCCTGACAATTTTCTTGCGGACGCAAGGTTATAATTCTTACAGCACTTCTCACAAACAATTTTGGCATTCTTCGATTCGCTTTGATCTTTCAGTTTTAGCTTTAAGGAGCACTCATGGCACTGCAAAAGACGGAAAAAATCTGGCACAACGGAAAATTCATCGCTTGGGAAGATGCAAATCTCCACGTTATGTCGCACGTGGTCCACTACGGTTCTTCCGTATTTGAAGGCGTTCGTTGCTATGAGCTACCCAGCGGTCCGGCGATCTTCCGTGCTACAGAACACATGCAGCGCTTGCTTGATTCCGCCAAGGTTTACCGCATGGACGTGAACTTCACCCGCGAGCAGTTACTGGCGGGCATGGTGGAGTTGATCCAATCGAACGCCACATGGCCGTGTTACATCCGTCCGATCATTCTTCGCGGCTATGGCGATGCGGGCGTGACGCCCATGAATTGTCCGGTTGAGGTCTACATCATCAACTATCCGTGGGGAAAATATCTGCACGGTGACGATTTCGGCGTGGATGCCTGCGTTTCTTCGTGGACGCGCCTAGCGCCCAACACTCTGCCTGCGATGGCCAAAGCTGGCGCGAACTATATGAACTCGCAGCTGATCCGGATGGAAGCCAACGCGAACGGCTACAGCGAAGGCATTGCTCTTGACTCAAATGGATATGTGAGTGAAGGCTCCGGCGAGAATGTGTTCGTGGTACGCAACGGCATTCTGCAAACCGCGCCGCTCGGTAACTCCGTGCTTCCTGGAATTACCCGCGATGCCATCTTAACGATTGCCCGCGATCTCGGTATTCCAGTTGTTGAGACAGGAATCCCTCGTGAAATGCTTTACATTGCGGATGAAGTCTTCTTTACGGGAACCGCTGCGGAAGTTACGCCGGTCCGGTCCGTGGACAAGATTAAAGTCGGCAAAGGCACACTTGGTCCGATCACCAAGACGCTGCAAAACGAATTCTTTTCGATCGTACGCGGCGAAAAGAGTGATCGCTATGGATGGCTGACGCAGGTGCCGGTAAAGAGCAAGCAACCGGTCAGCGTCTAAATTCTTTTCCTGCTGATCAGCGCCGGACAAATGTCCGGCGCTTTCTTTTTTGCGAATTAATGCGCACTAGATGTTGCATGGCCGGATGCAATTTTCGTTAATTGCTCCGCGGCCGCGGTCACTGCCGCACTTGCCGTCTGCTGCGATTGATTTTCCGCGTGGATGAAAGTGACATCATCGAGTCCGATGAAACCGAGGATGAATTTTAAGTACGGCTCCTGGAAATCAATTTTCTTGGTCGGAGTCCCGGACGATAAGCCCCGGCGCGCGCCGTTACCACTACCACTTTTTTATTCTCCAGCAATCCTTGAAAGCCGTTCTGTCCATAGCTGAATGTTTTGCCGCTGCGCATAATGTGGTGCAACCTGGCTTTAGTTACTTTTAATAACTAATTGACTTTTTGATATTAGGAATTTAAAAGTAACCAGGTGAGCGAATTAGATTGCCAGCATAAAGACTCGAATGCCTGCCAGACTATTACCGGGTTGTTGGACGTGCTGGCGCCGCCCTGGACCATGCACATCTTCTGGGTACTCACAAACCATGGTTCGGCGCGTTTTGGCGAGCTGCGGCGGCAAATTGAGGGTATTTTCCGCCCGGGTCCTCACAGAACGCCTGAGGATGCTGGAACAGCAAGGATTGGTATATCGCCACTACGAGGCGACCATTCCCCCGGCCGTGACGTATGGCTTAACGGAGCGGATCAAAGACATCCGCCAGATCATGGAGATGTTTGAACCAACTGGCGGGCAAGTGGCAGACAGAAGATGCCGGTAAGCCGAAGGCCACTAATTCGCACAAACCTCGCCCGGCTCATTCGAAAGCTCTGGCTTCCGCCAAATAGCCGCACGACTCCTGCCTGTAGGCCAATTACTTAGGTCATCTATGAGTGGGATGACTTTAGCGTCATCATAATGTTGTTCTAAGGAATCACAGAATGAACATTGATGATTTGCTTCGCATTGCCATGGAGCGTCGGTCGTCGGACTTGCACCTCAAGGTCGGCAACTATCCGCATTTACGCATTGATGGTGACCTCGTTCCATTGACCGACCAACCGCGCATCAGCGCGGAAGACATGCTGACGATGGCGTTCAGCATGATGTCTGCACGGCAGAAACAGAAATTCAAAGAGACCACGGAAATCGATATGGCCTACGGCGTCGCCGGACTGGGCCGCTTCCGTGTGAACGTATTCCAGCAGCGCGGCAACGTTGGGCTTGTTCTCCGCGTGATTCCAACCAAGATCCGCGCTCTTGATGAGCTGTACCTTCCCAAGATTGTCGAACAGGTTTGCGACATGCCTCGCGGGCTGATTCTGGTAACGGGCGTTACGGGTTCCGGTAAATCGACAACCCTGGCCGCAATGATTGACCGTGTAAACTCTACCCGGGCCGAACACATTATTACGATTGAAGACCCGATTGAATTTCTGCATCGCGATAAAAAGGGATATGTAAATCAGCGCGAAGTGGAAGTGGACACTCCGAACTTTTCGTCCGCGCTACGCGCTTCTTTGCGTCAGGATCCAGACGTCATCCTCGTCGGCGAAATGCGTGACATGGAAACGATTGGAACCGCGCTGCACGCCGCGGAAACCGGTCACATGGTGTTCTCTACGTTGCACACACTGGACGCAGTTGAAACCGTGAACCGTATTATTTCTGTGTTTCCTCCGCCGGAACAAAAGCAGATTCGTTTGCAGCTTGCCGCTATACTGCGCGCTGTCATCAGCCAACGCCTTGTGAAACGCAGCGACGCCGAAGGCCGTGTGCCCGCGGTTGAAGTCATGATCAATACGGCTTACATCCGCGAATGTATTTTGGTCCCGGAAAAAACCCGCGCTATCCGCGATGCGATCGCTTCCGGCACTTCGCAATACGGCATGCAGACATTCGATCAATCTCTGTGGGACTTGTTCCAGGCTGGTTTGGTGAATTACGAAACCGCTTTGGAAAACGCCTCCAACGCCGACGACTTCAAACTGCGCATGCAGGGTATTTCCTCCACCAGCGACATTTCGCGGAACGCCATGCAGGCCGCGGGACTCGGCGGCAGGTAAGAAACAATCTTCCCTCTTCTCTGAAGAGCGGGGCACGCCAACCAGCGTACCCCTTTTTTTATGTGACGACTTTCTTATGTGACGACTTTCTTATGTGACGACTTTCTTACGTGACGGCCCCAGTGTTTTCGAGACTGGCCCTTAAGAATTTCGGCTTGTGCAAACCGTTTTCCCCCATTCGAATTGAACTTGTATAATCCGCGCATGCAAGGAATATCCTGGAGCACAATTGTGCTCGGCTCGCTGTTGGTCATCTCGGCCTATTCAAAAGGAGGACAGGAGATGCAATCTCCGCAACCTGAAAATCCGAAGTCGCCTGTAAAAATGGAACAACGCGGGCGCATCCTCGGAATAGGCGGTGTCTTCTTCAAATCCGCTAATCGTGATCAGATGCGCGAATGGTATGCGAAGCATCTTGGACTCGCTGACAAAGGTGAGGGCGTGATGCTTCCGTGGCGCGAACACGACGATCCGCAAAAGGAACACGTTACTGTTTGGACTGTTTTTCCCGCCTCGACTAAGTATTTCGATCCCAGTCCCGCACCGTTCATGATTAATTACATCGTGGACGATATGGATGCTTTGCTCGATCGCTTAAAACAAGAGGGAGTAAAGATTGACCCCAAACGAATGGATGAATCCTACGGTCGCTTTGCCTGGATCTATGACTCGGATGGAAATAAGATAGAGCTCTGGCAGCCGCTGCCCGCAAAGCCCTGAGGGCCTTCCACTTCACTGATTCAGCTTTTTTATTTGTTGGAATTTTTGCGAAGAGCCACCGTCAAACGCAGCAAGGAATCTGCCCATCACGGGGAGGAAGTGTGATCAGCAGATTCCTTGTCACACCATGCTGCGTTCTTAAAACAAACAGCAAAAAGCAGAACTGCGTTAGTACGCAGCCATCATGTGCAAGTGTCCGTGACAAAGACGTTCACTGGGTGTGGGATAGCGCAACGTCTGCACGACCTGGTCCAGCGTTGAGATGTCGAAAACGCGGTCAAGCCGGGTAAGAGCAAGTACTTTCTGCACAAATTTCGAGGGACTGGTCAGCTTCAGCTGTATTCCCTGGCGGCCTGTCCATTCATTCAACGACAAGAGCAGCGCGAGCCCGCCGGCGTCCAGAAATTCCACTTGCGCAAGGTCCAGAATGATCATGCGGGTGTTTGCGCGGGCCACTACCGCCGCACGCAATGTTTGCAAAGCTTCTCCACGCACAATGCGTCCTGCGCACCGTAAGATTGCTACGTGCAACGTATTTTCTATAGCTATGTTCAGCATGGCTCACTTCCTGTATGTATCTACGTGTATAGACGAGGATAAGTTCACGTTGTAATCGCCAAATTGGTAAAATTCTGTTAACTCTCTGTAACTAAATGTGAATCAATGTCTTTCGCACGCCCTAAAAAGCTCTATACCGAAGCAGAACTCTACGACTATGCCGTTGGCGCGCTGGGCCGTCGGATGCGGTCGGTAGCGGAACTAAAGCGTTTACTACGGCAACGCGTGGAACTGGACACCGAGATTGGGCAAACGCTGGTGGAATTGATTATCCGTAAATTGAAAGACCAGGGATATTTGAACGATGCGAAGTATGCCGCGGCTTTTTCTTTTTACCGCAGAGAAAACGAAAAGTTTGGACGGCAGCGCGTGGTTACAGATTTAAAGATAAAGGGCGTGCACGGAGAAGTAATTGATAAAGCCGTAAGCGATGTCTATGAAGAAATTGATGATGAGAAACAGGCGCGGGAATATTTAAAGCGCAAGCGCTTGAAGAAACCAGCGGACCAGAAACAAGCAGCGCGGATTTTTCGTCAATTGGCGCGGGCGGGATTTCGCGCAAAAACAATTTTCATTATTTTGAAGAAGTGGGACGTGGATGAAGAGATGTTGAGCGTGCTGGACGAGGAAGTTCCAGACTCAAACTGAACACTTAGCTGCAGTTTGTCCAGTGCGGAAATCTATTCCAGGACAATTCGTCATTTAGAATTAAATATTCACTTATGCCTACAGGCTCGCAAGTTCGGCAGATGTTTTTGGACTTCTTCGTTGAGAAGGGACACCGCGAGGTCCACTCTTCTTCGCTCGTCCCTCACAACGATCCCACGCTGTTGTTTACCAACGCGGGGATGAACCAGTTCAAAGACGTTTTTCTCGGTCTGGAGAAACGCGACTATAACCGCGCCACCACTTCGCAAAAATGTGTGCGCGCCGGCGGCAAGCATAATGATTTGAAAAATGTCGGCTTCACCAATCGCCATCACACATTCTTTGAGATGTTGGGGAATTTTTCTTTTGGCGACTACTTCAAGAAAGATGCGATTGCCTTCGCGTGGGAGCTGATCACTGCAGAGAAGTGGTTTGGCATTGCAAAAGACAAGCTCTACGTCACCATCTTTGAAGGGGCGGGCCCATTAGAAGCTGGGTTTGATGTTCCACGAGACGATGAAGCTGAACAATTCTGGTTGGGAGTTGGCGTTCCCCAAGAGCGTATTTTTGCAATGGGAATGAAGGAAAATTTTTGGCAGATGGGGGACACTGGCCCATGTGGCCCGTGCAGTGAGATTCATTACGATATGGGTCCGGTGGCTTCCGATCAGGGTCATACAAATTGTGTATTCGGTTGCGAGTGCGGACGTTACGTAGAAATTTGGAATCTAGTTTTCATGCAATACGATCGTTTCGCTGGAGGCACAAGGCTCCTCCCCAAGCCTTCCATTGATACCGGCGCGGGATTAGAGCGCGTGACTGCAGTTTTGCAAGGCGTGATTTCGAATTACGACACGGATTTGTTCGTGCCGCTGATTAAAGAGGCACAAAAGCTCACAAACTGCTCAGACGATCCCGTTGCCTCTGATAATCCAGAAGCTTCGCTGCGAATTATTGCTGACCACTCCCGTGCCGCAACATTCCTTATCTCCGATGGAGTTCTTCCATCCAACGAAGGCCGCGGATACGTTCTACGTAAGATTATCCGTCGTGCGATCACTCATGGAAGGCTCCTTGGACAAACCAAGCCATTCTTGCATGCAATGGTCTTTGCCGTGCACGACATAATGAAGAATGCTTACCCAGAAATTGTTGATGCATCTGAGAGGATTAGCAAAGTTGTATTGGCAGAAGAGTTGCGTTTTTTGCACACAGTGGAAACCGGCTTATCCATGCTAGAAAAAGAGCTTAGCGCGTTACATCTTAAACAGAACGAGCCTCTCAAGAAATTACCTGGGTTAGTAATCTCAACGGAGCCGACTGTCGTGCCTGGCGCAATCGTATTTAAGCTTTATGACACATATGGTCTTCCTCTGGATTTTATGGAA
>DASXCC010000082.1:0-15242 GCA_036491415.1 Terriglobales bacterium
CGGCATTCCAAATAGCAAAAAAGGTATGCTCACCTGGAAATGGGCAGCCAACAAGTTCAGCAAAAGCCGCCAGTATTGGATCATCACTGTTCGCCCCGATGGCCGTCCGCACGCCATGCCGGTTTGGGGTCTTCTGCTGAATAACGTTTTCTATTTCAGCACCGGTGTGCAGGCTCGCAAAGCAAAGAACCTGGCAAAAAACTCTCACTGCGTCGTTGCCAACGAAGATGCCGCACAAGCCATCATTATCGAGGGTACTGCCAAGCCGGTGAAGGACCCTGCGCTGGTTCGAAAATTTCTGCCCATCTATGCGCGTAAATATAAGTGGGACGTATCCGGAATGGAATACGATATGATTTCGCTGAAACAACCGCTATTGGCAGTTCGCCCAACTGTGGCTTTTGGCCAGATAGAAAAAACTTTTACAAAGACCGCTACGCGCTGGACGTTCAAATCCCGCTCACGATAAAAAGAAAGTATGCCATCAACATTCCGGGTATTTGCCACGTGCGATATCGGAGAATCTTTGGAAATCCTGCATCGTAAAGGTTATGAAGTTGAGATTTACCCCGAACCGCATGCCCCGCCGAAAAGCTTGATCGTTGAAAAAGTCCGCTCCGGCATCGACGGTCTTATCTCCAGCCTGCGCGACAAAATTGATGGCGAAGTTTTCGAAGCAGGCAAAGGAACGCTCAAGGTTGTCGCGCAGTACGCCGTTGGAACCGACAACATCAACCGCGCCGAAGCGAATCGCTACAAAATTCCTTACACCAACACTCCGGACGTTCTTACCGAAGCCACTGCGGAATATGCCTTCTTCGTGATGGGCGCTCTCGCCCGCAAACTGTGGTCGGCGGAAAAAATGCTGCGCGACAATCAGTGGAACTCATGGCATCCGTCGCTACCCTTTCTGGGCCATGAACTCACAGGCAAAATCATTGCGATTATTGGCACGGGCCGCATTGGCCGCGCCATGATCAAAAAATGTGTTGGCTTCGACATGAATATTCTCTGCTACAATACCGGTCGCGAAAACCCGGAGTTCGCCTCTGCCATGCAGGAAATCATGGATCTGCGCCATAAGCATGGCCTCACACGCGAAAAACAATGGATTCAATACGTCAATTTGGAAGATGCCTTGCGCGAGGCCGATTTCGTCAGCCTGCACGTCCCGCTGCTGCGAGAAGGCGAAAGTGCCAGTCCCACCTATCACATGTTCAATGAGAAAACGCTGCGGCTGATGAAGCCCTCAGCCATGATCATCAATACCGCGCGCGGGCCGGTGATCGACGAAGTTACGCTGGCGCACGCATTAAAAGAAAACTGGATTGCAGGAGCCGCGCTCGACGTATATGCTACGGAACCGTTGCCCTCGGACTCTCCGTTGCGCGATCCGGCAATCGAGGACCGGTGCCGCTTGTATCCGCATCATGGAAGCGCGACGTATGAAACGCGATTGTCCACCGATCCGGACCGCGGCATGGCCGGGCGATCGATTCAGGGATTGATGGATGTGCTGGAAAAGAATTACGGCGGCGATCTGACAAAGATGCCGTTTGTTGTAAACAAAGAAGCGTTCACAAAATAACTGGAGGCCGAACTCATGGATAAAAATCCGCTTACTCGCAGGCAGTTCATCCGCATTGGAACAGGAACTGTTGCCGCCGGGGCCGTCGTCAACGCAACGCTTCTTCAGCCGACTATGCTGGCCGCCTCTCCGCGGACAATCGCTCCTAGCGATACAATCCGCTTTGCCTCCATCGGCACCGGAGTACGCGGGTGCGAATTATTAATGGCTTCCCGGCATGTGCCGGGAATTGAATGCGTCGCGGTTTGCGATCTCTACGACTCGCGCCATATTTCCGCCCAGGAAGCCGTCGGCAAGGAAGTTCCGGCCACGCGCAATTACAAAGAAATCCTCGATCGCAATGATGTGGACGCCGTCATCATCGCAGTCACCGACCACCAACATCGCAAACTTTTTGAAGACGCCTGCGCCGCCGGTAAAGACGTTTACTGCGAAAAACCCATGTCCCATAAAGTGGAAGATGGCTTTGCCATGATCGCCGCCGCACAAAAAAATGATCGCATCATCACGGTGGGCAGCCAGCGCGTAAGTTCCATTCTTTATATAAAGGCCAAAGAAATTTATGACTCGGGACGCCTCGGCGACGTGTATGCGATTGAGGGTTTCTGGGACCGCAACTCTCCCAGCGGCGCGTGGGTGTACCCCATACCGCCTGATGCCAATGAACAGACCATTGATTGGAATACATTCCTGGGAGATGCTCCCAAGCGCGCGTTTGATCCCGTGCGCTTTTTCCGCTGGCGCTGTTTTACCGATTACGGCGAAGGGCTCGCCGGAGATCTTTTCGTTCACCTGATCTCAGGCATTCATTTTATTACCGGCACAAATATGGTGGCGCAACGTGCGCAATCGACCGGAGGCCTGTTCCGCTGGAAAGACGGACGTGAGTTCCCTGACCTCATCGAGACGTTTTACGAGTATCCCAATTTCCGCATGACCTTACGCTGCAACTTGAACAATGACGGCGGCGAGTTCATTGCGTTCTACGGCACCAAGGGAACGCTCATTATTAAAAACTCAACCTTGACGTACACGGCGCAAGACCTGCGTCCTCAGCCGGAGAGCTACTCCATCATTGGATGGCCTGCCGCCATGCGTAATCAATATTTTGAACAGTTCAAGAAAGACCATCCGACTACTTCGCACGCCATCCTCAACGAAGAGCCCGAGGTTTATACGGTGCCTGAAGGCTACAACGATATCCCGGACCACCAGGCAAATTTCTTCAATGCAATCCGCACCCGGAAGCCGGTCGTGGAAAATGAAGTATTCGGCAATAACGCCGCATTAGGCTGCCACTTGGCGAACTTTGCATATTTCAATAAAACGGCAGCCGTTTGGGATGAAGGTTCAAAGAAAATCGTAAAAGGCTGATCATTTTCGATCTAGCTGATCATTTTCGATCTAAAAGACTGGTCAGCTTCTGCTTGGCTTCCGGCCATTCCGCCGCAAGGATGGAGAACCGTGCAGAATCGCGCGGAATGAAGTCGGCGGCCATGCGGTGAGAGCGAAGAATGCCTTCAAACTTTCCACCGATGCGTTCCAGCGCGGCACGAGAACGAGAATTTCGCACGTCCGTGTGGAAGCAGACACGCAACACTTTCCAGGTTTCAAAAGCATGCGTCAGCAAAAGCAATTTTGCTTCCGTATTCGCCGCAGTACGAATGGTAGCCGGCGACAGCCATGTGTAGCCGATTTCGCAAGCATCCGGCGTTGTTCGCCCATGTGAAGGGTGGCTCTTTGGCCACACCCATCTCTCAATATTCCAGAAGCGCGTAGAACCTATGACCGTATTGTCGCTTAAGCGCACCGTGGCAAATGGGACGGCGGTGCCTGCTTCCCGCCACGCCAGAGCCGTTTCAATGTAGGCATCCGCTTCCGCTTGATTGCTCGGGACAGGACTCCACTTATATAACGCATGGTCAGTGCCTACCGCAGCGACGAAGACATCCGCGTGTTTGCGCTCCATCGGCTCCAGACGGACGTGCCTGCCCTGCAAAACGAACCTTTCCATGTGTTCACTGTAGCAAAATCTACAGAACGAATGGGTCGAGGAAAAGTTGACAATTCTTTTCCTGAAAAAGAACACGGAAGACGATTCCTACCATCTAAACGCTCATGAGCATGGAAAAAGTAAAGCTTGGTTCACAAGGAGCAGTCGTATCCCGTATGGGACTTGGCTGCATGGGTATGAGTGAGTTTTATGGCGAACGGAACGACGAAGAGTCCGCCGCGACCATCCTGCGGGCGCTGGATTTGGGAATTACTTTTCTGGATACTGCCGACACCTACGGGATTGGCGACAACGAAGAGCTGATTGGAAAAACCATTCGCGGACGCCGGGACGAAGTTTTTCTCGCCACCAAATTTGCCAATGTGCGCTCCAAACAAAATCCGCAATTTTGGAAGATCAGCGGCAAACCTGATTACGTTAAATCGGCTTGTGACGCTTCATTAAAACGACTGGGGGTAAATCACATTGACCTCTACTACCAGCACAGGGTTGATCCGGAAACTCCTATTGAAGAAACTGTCGGCGCAATGGCCGAACTGGTGATCGCAGGAAAAGTAAAATACCTTGGATTATCCGAGGCCTCCCCAGCGACAATTCGCAGGGCGCATAATATCCATCCCATTACGGCGTTGCAAACGGAATATTCGCTCTGGGAACGCCATGTGGAAGATGAAATTCTTCCCGCTATTCGAGAGTTGGGAATCGGTTTTGTACCCTACAGCCCGCTTGGCAGAGGATTTCTGACGGGCACCATCACCAAGCCCGCCGATCTTTCGAGCGGCGATTCCCGCGCGCAACGCTATCCGCGATTTACCAGCGAGAACCTGGCCAACAATTTAGCCCTGGTGCAGCGTGTAGAAAAGCTTGCCAAGGACAAAGGGGTAAAAGCCGGACAGCTTACTTTGGCGTGGGTGCTGGCGAAAGGCAAAGACCTTGTGCCGATTCCAGGGACGAAGCGCAGAAAATATCTGGAAGAAAACGCGGCCGCCGCGGAAATCCAATTATCGCCGGCGGAGATTGCAGAACTCGAAGCAGCGATCCCGCAAAATGCAATTGCCGGAGAGCGCTACGCGGAAGCAAATATGAAAGCGATTGACCGCTCTGCCTGAGAATTATTTTGGGATTATTCCGAAACGCTGTGCTCTTCGCTGCTTTGGGCGCGGAGCACACGGTCTACGGAGTACGGAGCGCGGCGGCTGGGCTCGTGGTAATGGCGAACCTGCATCTCACCGAGAAGTCCGATGGCCAGCATGTTGAAGCCGGCGAGTAAGAGCACGGCGGCGAAAATCATCATAGGGCCATGCTGGGCCATGATGCTGGCATGATGCAGAAACTTCTCTATAAATAACCAGAACGTAATCAGTGATCCCGAGAGAATGCTAAACATTCCCAGCGTTCCGAAGAAGTGCAGCGGGCGCGCCAGATAGCGAAGCAGGAACCGGATCGTGATGAGATCGAAGAATACGCGGAATGTACGCGAAATCCCGTAATGCGAAACTCCACGCTCACGGTTCACGTTCTTGATTGGCACTTCGCAAATCGAAGCCCCATGCCATGAAGCCAGCGCGGGAATAAAGCGGTGCAATTCTCCGTACAACGGGACCTGTTCCAGAATTTCGCGGCGATACGCTTTGAATGTCGTTCCAAAGTCGTGAATGTCCACGCCACTCAATTTGGCCATCAGCCAATTCGCGCACCTGGAAGGAATGCGGCGCAGCCAAAGATTATCAATGCGCTGCTTGCGCCATCCGCTGACAATGTCGTAGCCCTCGGCAATCTTTTCCAAAAATAATGGGATGTCGGCCGGATCGTGCTGCAGGTCCCCGTCCATCGCAATGATGTAAGTGCCGCGCGCGTGATCAAAACCAGCAGCCAGCGCCGAGGTCTGTCCAAAATTCCGGCGCAACCGCACTACGGTCACACGGCTGTCCACTGCGGCAATCTCACGCAGCAAAGCAAACGTACGGTCTTTGGAACCATCGTCCACCAGAACGATTTCAAAGCTCTCGCCATGCGCTTCCATGACCGCCTTGAGGCGATCATAAAGATCCGTAACGTTCTCCTGCTCATTGTGCAGGGGAACGACAATGGAATATTGGGGCATCTCAGTCATTATAAAGGCAATTACTACCAAAGTTAGATGAGAAGATTACTCTTAAGACTCTCTTAAATTTGCGGATACAAACACGAAAGGGCATTTTCTTAATGAAATGCCCTTTTCCTGTCTAAATTTCACGCCGTTGAGCTTTCAACCACGAATTAGTCGTAGTATTCCAAGCCCAAATGGGTAATCAATTCCTCGCCTTTGAGATGGCGCAGGGTGTTCTTCAACTTCATCAACTGGATGAACAGATCATGCTCTGGATACAACCCTGGCGCGATCATCGGAGATTTGAAGTAGAAACTCAACCACTCCTGAATGCCAAGGCCGCGAAGTTCTGGCGTGCGCTTTGCTAGGTCGAGGAACAGGACGAGATCAAGCACGATTGGCGCGGCAAGAATGGAATCGCGGCAGAGAAAATCCACTTTGATCTGCATCGGATATCCAAGCCATCCAAAGATGTCTATATTGTCCCAACCCTCTTTATTATCACCGCGCGGCGGATAATAGTTAATGCGAACCTTGTGGTAAAACTTGCCGTATAGATCCGGATATAACTCCGGTTGCAGAATGTGTTCCAGCACGGAAAGCTTGGACTCTTCCTTGGTTTTGAACGAACCTGGATCATCCAGAACTTCGCCATCGCGGTTACCAAGAATATTCGTAGAGAACCATCCCTCGAGTCCCAGCATGCGGGCCTTGAATCCAGGGGCGAGAATGGTCTTCATCAGGGTCTGGCCGGTCTTGAAATCTTTGCCGCAGATAGGCGCTTCATTGCGGCGGGAAAGTTCATGCATCACCGGAATATCGACCGTTAAGTTCGGGGCTCCGTTGGCGAACGGCACTCCCTCCATTAACGACGCGTAGGCATAAATCATCGATGGCGCGATGTTCTCGTCGTTCTGCTGCAAAGCCTTCTCAAAAGCTTTCACGGACTGATGCGCGGCGCTTGGCTGAATGAATGTTTCGGTAGATCCGCACCAGATCGTAACCAGGCGGCTTGCGCCCGAGGTTTTACCAAACTTGCGGATGTCGTCCCGCACCTGCTCGGCAAGATCCATCTTGGTCTTGCCCTTCTTCACGTTCGGCCCGTCAATCTTCTTGACGTAGTTGCGGTCGAAAACAGCCTTTTGCGGCGTAATGGAACTCAGAAATGGTTTTACCTGCGCGAGCAATTCCTTATCGAGCACACCGGCCTTTGAAGCGGCGGCGTACATATCATCTTCAAAAATGTCCCAACCGGTAAAAACCAGATCATTCAACGGAGCGAGCGGCACAAATTCTTTGATCTTCGGAGAGCGGGAATCGGTGCGCTTGCCCAGCCGGATTGTCCCCATCTGCGTGAGAGAACCGATCGGCTTTGCCAATCCCTTGCGTACAGCTTCCACGCCGGCAACAAACGTTGTTGCCACGGCGCCCATGCCCGGGATCATAACGCCCAGCTTTCCCTTGGCTGCTGAACTATCACTGCTCTGTTTTCCTGTCTTCACACTTTTGCGTTCCGTCGCCATTGTCGCCGCTTCCTGATTAGATTTTTGCGATTAGACCAAACAGGTATGTTCTCGTATTAACAGATGAAACGCAACCCGCCGGAGCCAAATGCGCAGGATTCCGCCTCAATGGTAAGAACAAAGCATTGGACGGAGAAATTCGGAAAAGAAAAAGTCGAGGAAATTACACTGAGGCAATTACTCAGTCGCGCGAATACGATTCTGCCAGTGCGACCAAACGAAATAAATAAAGCCGGCGGCCAATGTCACAATAATGACCGCGTCGAATTTGTGGAGATACTTTCCCAGTTCCCGCCAGTTTGCCCCCAGCTTCATACCGATATACGCCAGAGCAAAACACCAGGGCCATGAACCCAGAAATGTATAAACATGGAAGCGGAGTCGAGGCATACGTGATATTCCCGCGGGCAGCGCGATAAATGTCCGAATCACCGGTAGCATACGCGCAATCAACACTGCTAAATATCCCCAGCGCGCGAAGAAGCGATCGGCCCAATCAAGTTCGCGGCGCGTCAACAAAATCCAGCGGCCATACCGTTCCACCAAAGGACGTCCGCCATAGCAGCCAATCTCGTACGCGATCAACGATCCCAAATTGCACCCGATCGCTCCCGCCGTCGCCACCCAAACCAGCTTCATGGTCCCGGTAAAAACTAAATATCCCGCGAATGGCATGATGAGTTCCGACGGCAATGGAATGCACGCCGACTCGATGCCCATAAGAATGGCTATCCCGGCATATCCCGTAGCTGCCACGAGGGACTTAATAAAAAGGAACAGAACTGTAACAATCTTTTCAGTCATGGATGGAGTTCGCGAAAGGCTGGGAGCGGTACAGCCAGAATGAGAGTACTAAAATGCGCCGTCTTGGGTAAAGGTGTAACCGGGCAATGTGACTCCATCAGCGCCTTTGGCTACTTTCACGCGCGAGGTGGGAGCGTCAGGAGCGGTGATTCCAGCGGTGCGCAACACGGCGTATTGCGTGAATACTTCGCTATATACCTTGGTCACGAGATAATCCTGACCATCGGCATCGCTGCGCCAGACTTGCCCTAAAAGAATCGATTTTACGGCCACGCGTCCCCCAAGATTATTTGGATAATTCAGACTATCCATCTCATACTGAGTCCGTCAATAAGCAGATGATTACGAAAGGGAATTTCCAGGACCATAGCGTTAACGGACGTTAGCCCCCTGGAAACCACAAAAGGACCATATCAATGAAAAAAGTCATTATGACGTGCATTACGAGCTTGTTGTTCATTGGCACAATGGCTGCGAGTGATACGCCCGCAGACATGAAGAAAATCAATGACCTCGAAGCCGCACTAGGAGTCGCGATGATTCACAAAGACGTCGCGACATTATCCAATATTGTGGGGGATGATTGGACGATTCAAAGTGACAGCGGCGTTACAGGCACTAAAGCCGGCTTTATTGACGATGTGAAATCCGGCAGGCTCGTGATTACGAGTTTTAAACTACACGACCTTCATGTTCGCGTAATTGGAGATGTAGCTTTCGTGCAAGGCGCAGATGATGAAGTAAGTTCTTACGACGGTAAAAACAGTGCTGGCACCTACAACTGGCTTGATGTCTGGCAGAAACGGGATGGACAATGGGTTTCCATTGCAACGCAGTTAACACGGGTCAAAACGAAAGAGTGAGTGCTTCATGGGATCAGCCATGCCGAAGTGAGTTCTGCTACCCTGCATCAAACCTTAAAACAATTTGTCATTTCGAGCGAAGTAAAAGCCATAGATGGGCTTTTACGAGTCGAGAAATCTTGTGTTGGTAATCACGATTGTCTTCTCAAAGTTCTGTTACCATTTTATTTCTTCACGAATGAATCAGGACTAGCGAACCATGCCTCGCGGAATCACTCCTCGCCAAGCCGCAAAAACCGGACGTCATGAAGGCGCTCGAAAACCGGCGCGTCGAATTATAAAAACATCTAGTAAGCTCGATGGGGCGACGGGCGCCCTCGCCCGTCAAAAAGCACCGAGCGTCACAAAACCGAGCAAGAAAAGCTCAAAAGGCTACAATCCAACCGCTCCCGATCGCGTCGCCGAAATTCTCAAGCGCCTGAATGAACTTTATCCCGATGTCACTTGCGCTCTGACTCATAAGAACGCCTGGGAATTATTGGTCGCGACGATCCTTTCCGCGCAATCGACGGACGTGAACGTAAACAAAGTGACGCCGATCATCTTCAAGAAATATCCCACGGTGGAGGATTTCGCCGCGCTCTCCCCGGAAGAACTCGAACCCGACATTCACTCCACCGGGTTTTATCGCAATAAAGCAAAGTCGGTCGTGGGGGCCGCTAAAATGATCGTGAAAGATTTTGGCGGAGAAGTCCCCACCGACATCAATCAACTGCTTACCGTCCCTGGAGTCGCGCGCAAAACCGCGAACGTCGTTCTCGGAAGCTGGTTCAAGATGGCCGAGGGCGTCGTCGTGGATACACATGTCACCCGCATCTCCAAGCGGCTGGAACTTACCATTCACGAAGACCCTAAAAAGATCGAACAAGACCTCATGCAGATCATCCCGCGCGACCGCTGGATTCTCTTCTCTCACCAGATCATTTGGCACGGACGCACCCTCTGCTTTGCGCGCAAACCAAAATGCGCCGATTGTCTTCTGGAAAATATTTGCCACGCCGGCGACAAAACCTGGAGTACCGTGGACATGCACAAAAACGCGCAGCTGTCTTAGCGATCATGCGAACCCTTGTCCTCTTGGCTATTGTGACCCTTATGAGCAATCTTTCTTCCGCGCAATTGTTCTCTGTCCCTGCATCCCCATCCTCAGCGACGCCCGCGGTCATTACCGATCCCAAACAGATTTCCTCGAAATCCAACGCGGCGGTCGAGCGCAACTTCGACATCGAAAAGATGTACATGACGCGGGTTGTCGGCGGGACGGCCTGGTCTCCAGACGGCAAAACGATTGCGTTTATTTCCAATATCAGCGGACGAAATAATCTTTGGTTCGTTCCTTCCGCAGGGGGATGGCCGACACAGTTGACGGTTAGCGATCAGCGTCAGGCGCGTCCCGCGTGGTCGTCCAATGGAAAGTGGATCGCCTATATGTCCGACTACGACGGCGACGAGCAGTGGGACATTTTTCTGGTCTCTCCGAAAACCGGGCAGGTTGTAAATATCACGAACACGCGCGGAATCGCCGAAGAAGATCCGGCATGGTCGCCCGATGGGCGCTTTCTCGCCTACATGGTCAAGCCCAAAACTTCATCCGTATTTGAAATTGATGTATATGACACGGTTCTTCGCGATGTGAAGCACATTACGACGGGAACGGCCGCCGACAAAATGAACGTGCGCCCATTGTGGTCGCATGATGGCAAGTGGATCGCCTACACGCAGGAGCAATCCAAGGGAACGGACTCAAATATTTTTGTAGCGGAAGTTGCAACAGGAAAGAGCACGTTGCTCACGCCGCACGACGGCGAACATCTTTATCGTGTGAGTGATTTTTCGCCGGACGGCGCTTCCCTGCTGATGACTTCCAACGCCGCGAATGGATACGATAATGCGGGCATTCTCGACATCGCCAGCAAGAAAATTACCTGGCTGACGAAAGACAAATGGGAAACCTCCGCCGGTCATTTTTCGCCTGATGGGAAAACCGTTACATGGACAACTAATGCAGACGGCAACGCCGACATCGTTCTCCATAATCTCGACACTGGCAAAACCGCGTCACTTCCTTTGCCCAAAGGAGTGAACGACCTTGGCGGAGCGGAGTCGGCATTCACGCGCGACGGATCGCAGATCCTTTACTATCACAACGGCGCGACCGCTCCGAATGATGCGTGGGTGTACACACTGGCGACCGGCAAATCGCATCAAGTCACGAATTCGCTTGTGGGAGGCGTGCAGTCGAACGAGATGATCGAGCCGTTTCTCGTGCATTATCCGAGCCGCGATGGTAAATGGACGATCTCTGCGTTTGTGTACGTGCCCTTCAATCTTCCGCGGCAACCAATTAGCCCGGCGATCGTTTATGTTCACGGCGGTCCGGCTTCGCAAACCATGAACTCATTCAATCGCTTCATTCAGTACATGGCGAATCAGGGATACATTGTGATCGCACCGAACTATCGCGGATCGACAGGATATGGAAAGGAATTTCAGCACGCGAACCTGTTCGACATGGGCGGAGGCGACTTGCAGGACGTTCTCGCCTCGGCCGATTGGATCAAACAAACTGGCTATGTGGATCCGAAAAAACTTATTTTGATGGGTGGCAGTTATGGCGGCTACCTGACGATGATGGGCGTGACAAAGGCTCCGGAAGTTTGGGCTGCCGGCGTGCCAATCGTCCCATTCGTCAATTGGTTCACGGAAATCGAAAACGAAGACCCGATATTACAGCAGTCGGACATTGCCACCATGGGCGATCCGAAAACGAACAAAGCGCTTTTCGAAGACCGCTCGCCGATTTTCTTCGTGGACAAAATCAAAGCGCCGCTTTTCTTATTGGCAGGCGGGAATGATCCGCGATGCCCCGAAGAAGAATCGCAGCAGGTTGTCGATGCGGTAAAGAAAAATGGCGGCAGTGCCGAGCTAAAGGTCTATAAAAACGAAGGCCACGGATTTTCCCGCGTCGAAAATCAGATTGATGCTTATCGCCGCGTAGCTGAATTTTTAAAAGCAAAGGTCCCGCCGGCCGATTGCGGCTGCTCGTTAAACGAATAATGAAAGAATAATGCCCGAATAATCCCATAAATAATCAAGGACTGCGTGGATCACGCCAATATCCCCGCAGTCCTTGATTATTGCTATTTATTCTTACCGCGCTGATGCTTATTTATTTCTACTTCTCGTCTATGCGGCGCGGCGCGATGACTTCTTCGAAGTGCGCCGTGGACTATTGCCAGACACTTCAATTTCCGCATCTTCTTCCATTTCCTCGCCTTCCGCGTCCTGACCTTCGTTGGCTTCGGAATTAATTTGCTTCGCTAATTCCGTTAACTTTTGGTCGGTTTCTTTTTCTTCTTCCAACGTTTCGTGCAGCAGCGAAACATGCTCGTCTTCGCCCAGTATGCGGGCGAATTCAGAAGCGGTTCCGTAGCCTGCCATCTCGTAATGCTCGACACGTTGCGCGGCGCCAATCAATGCCGCATCCATTACCGCGCCTTCGTAATCCTCTTCCATCGCTTCGGAGCCTTCTTTAATCAGACCTTCCATACCGGCGCATTTTTTTCCCTTCGGACTCTCATCCAAAGATTCGAAAATCTTTTCCAGCCGCTGTACATGGCCCTTGGTCTGTTCCAGATGATCTTCAAATCCCTCTCGCAATTCATCGGAAGATGCAGCCTTTGCCAGCTTAGGCAGTGCTTTCACCAGTTGAGTTTCCGCGTTATACAAATCCTTGAGTTCGTCGATATAAAGTTCTTTTAGATCTTTGTCTGGCATTTTCTTCTCCTGGATAAACTATTATTTTGACCAAAGAAAAGGCCCCAGCAAGGAGCGCTGAGACCTCCGAAACAGCAATCAGAGCGTTGGACTAAGAAGCTCGCCGCTGACCCTGATTCTGGTTCTCTTTCTCATCGCGCTCAACATCATGATTACCCTGGGTGGGTTTGCGTAACATTGAACCGCTCTTCTCATTACTTTCTTCCACTGACGGATTGTTGATGGACTGCTGTTCCTTCTGGTGACGTTTGGTTTCCTCATCGGAACCTGCATTCGTATTTTTATTTGGATTGTTCGTCATCGAAAGCCTCCATAACTTGCAGTCATTTAAAACCTCTTACTATCCTTTAGAAGCCGGCTCCTGTGCGCAAGTTGGCAGTCAATTCACGGAAGAAAGCATCCTGATGAAAATAAATTAAGAGGACTTACCCAATTTCCTGCAGAAAAAAATAGGTATTTGTGGTAATTCTGAATTCTGAATTCTTTCAGCAGTTTTTATCGCAGTGGATAATGCCAATACCGACATTCCCGTCCCGCAATAAGAAAAATCTGAATAGCAGCGCACTAAAACAATCGTGGTTGCTCGGGAAGCGGAGCGGGTTTTGAGCGATCTTTTATTGGACGATCTTCGATTGGACAATCCAACGACAGCTCTTCATTCGCCGAGTTGTTCAGCTTCGGGCTTACGGGATACTGCGACATCGCTTGAGCATCGTATGGCGTCAAGATTTCTTTGATCGCCTGATAGTCATTAATATCGGGATCAAGCCACACATCATACTTCTCAGGCGGGACGATCACCGGCATGCGCTCATGAATGCTGGCGACAACTTCGTTCGGACTTGTTGTAAGGATCGTGCAGCTTTCAACAATTTGTCCTTGCGGGTTCTTCCAGGAATCCCAGAGTCCCGCGAATGCGAACAACTTTTTCTTGCCAACTTCAAAACAGTAAGGCTGTTTTATCTTTCCTGTCTTTTTCCACTCGTAAAAACCATCTGCAGGAATCAGGCAGCGCCGGGAGCTGATCAAATCACGGAACGAAGCAGTTTCACGGATGTTCTCGGATCTGGCATTGAAATTCCGGTTGCCGATGTTTGCATCTTTCGTCCATGCGGGAATCAGTCCCCATCGCATCATTGTCAGCTTGCGAGATTTCTTGCTTCCCTGCTTCACGGTAATGATCTGCTGGGTTGGAGCGATATTGATGCGCGATAAATTATCGAATTCGTCCAATGCCTCATTGAGCTCGACGTTGAACATTCGGGCGAGTTCTCTCGCGGTAACACTCAGGCGGAAGCGGCAGCACATATTGCCAAGATTGTATCGCCTCCGCTGCGCACCGCACATCCCTCCGCTTGCGCGATGCACATCTGTCGAGTATTTTCGCTCACTGCGGTTTCACTACGGGAAACGGAGAAACATTTTGGCTAAGGATTTCATCGCCCGAGAAAACGGGTATTCTAAAGACCGGCAATGCGAACCGACATCCTACCTCTGTGCAATGAGCACTTCAGGACAATGGAGTTGTGCGTTGCTCCATTCAGCAGCGAATATTCCATCGAATACTTCAAATGCACCGCGCAGTTTTGTCGCCGATGCTTTAGCGAGCGGCTGGGATATGCGATCCCGCAACGCGAAATCGCGCCGACTATCGCTCCCAACCAACCTCATTGCGACTACCACAATCGCCCCATGTTTATTTCGAGTCTGGACCGCCAACGAAACTTAGTGCGATATGCGTGCCCAGAAGCAGGTTGTCCGGAAACTGGGACTGAAAATCAGGCCGCGGTTTTATAGGACTATTTCCAGCATGAAAACCTCTGCAGTTGGCGTTGATTTCGGAACAACAAACAGCACCATTGCCTACGTGAATCCTTCAGGCAAAGTAGAACTTGCTCAATTTTCCGACATTGGACATCTGACGAACTCCTATCGTTCTTTGCTATACCTCGAACAAGTTCGAGAAAATGGCAATAAGATCACCAAATCATGGACCGGGCCCGAAGGCATTCAACACTATCTGTCCGCCGATGACAAAGGCCGATTGATGCAGTCGCTCAAATCATTTTTGGCGAATCGCAGTCTGCTGGGGACGGAAATTTTCGGGCGGCGATATACGGTCGAATGGCTGATTGCGCGAATCCTGAAAGATTTGCGCGAACACTCCGAAGCGCAATTTGGGGTTGAGATTAAAACGGCAATGGTTGGCCGCCCCGTGCAGTTTGTGGGAGCGGAAAAAGAGCAGGACAATCTGTATGCGGAAGCGCGGCTCACGCAGGCTTTTCACGCGGCAGGCTATGAAAACATCTCGTTTGAATCGGAGCCGGTTGCCGCCGCCCATTACTACGAGTCCACTCTCGATCAAGATCAACTCATTCTGATTGGAGACTTCGGAGGCGGCACAAGCGACTTTTCATTGATTCGGGTGGGACCTACCATTCGGCGGAAAGGAAGAACCCCGGCCGATCTGCTTGGCAACGCCGGCGTCGGCGTAGCTGGAGATAATTTTGACGCCAGGATCATAAAGCACCTCGTGGCGCCGGCCTTGGGATCGGAATCGCAAATAAAATCGCTGGATAAAGTT
>DASXCC010000083.1:0-5321 GCA_036491415.1 Terriglobales bacterium
CCAAACGACGCGCACTAGACTAACGTCCAAATCGAAGTATTCCGCGACGCCGGCGCATACGCCGGCAATTTTACGGTCGGTGCGTGAACGTACGAGCCGCTTGCGACCGATGACGGCGCCCACCCGCTTGCCGCAATACGCGCAAATGTTGGCGTCGTCCTGAATGACTTTGCCACAGTAATTGCAGTACATAACCGGCCTCCAGCGTCTTTGTGCATGATGATACGACAGAAATTTAAGAAAAGTTCCCTAATCTTTGCAGGGGTTCTGGAGGCATTTTCTGGCCGCATCAGCCTGCGATGTTTTGTCATCCACGGCAATGGCAGCCTGATATTGCTTCACCGCCTGATCGCGGCTCTGCATGTTGTCATACACCTGCCCAGCGGACAAATCCGCGCGCTGCCGGTATTCAGGATCGGCATCTTTTACAGTTTCCACTTGCAGATAAGCCGTCGCCGCATCCCGGTAATTTTTCTCGCTTCGCAGCAAGTCTCCTAGACTTAAGGCAGCCAATTCAAAATGGAGACCGGGATAATGCCCTTCCCGCCCGGCATCAAAAACTTTTTTGTAAACTGCTTCGGCTTCAGGATACCGCCGTTCCGCGCGAAGCAAATTCCCTTCTTCCAAAGCGAATAACAAATTCCTGGGATATGCCGCGCCGAGTCCGCGCATGATGCGTAATGCTTCCTCGTAACGCTGCTCACGACGCAGAAAGAGCGAAAGAACGACCTTCGCATCGACGTTGGCTTCTCCGTTAGAGTTCGCGACGTCGTACAAATACTGAATGCCTTTGTCTTTGCTTCCGCTTAACCCCACCATCGCGACCGCCATTTTTACGCTCCAGGACAAGCTGCCAATCACATACAGGTGGGTTCCAACCACCAACTTCGCGTCTGTATATTTCGGATCGAGTTCCAGCACTCGTTCGTGGTCATGGCGCGCGCCGACTGCATTCCTGAGCGCGGAAAACCACGCGCGCTGCACTAGCGCCACGTAGATGGAAAAATCCGCCCGGGTCACGCCGCGGGCATAGAGCGCGTTGGTGTCTTTCGGATTGTCTTTGAGCCGCGCTTCTTCCAATGCCTCCGCACGCTCGACTAATTTTTCAATCTGCTCTTTGGCTTTGGAATCGGGCGGATGATGGCTATTTCCGATAAAACTGTCATTCGCATATTCGCCGCTATTCATTGCGCCCATGCGATACAGCTCGCGCATCAATACAGCCGTAAGTAAGTGATTCACCGCAAATGGATCATCCGGATGCCGCTGCACGATCTGCTGAAAACTCTCGACGGCGCGGGGATAATCCAGATTGTAAAAATGATCAAAGGCAGCGGCATTCAGCGGATCATTCGGGTTATAGGTGACTTGAGGAGCCGGTGAATGCGACGAAGGGTTTGTTTGCCCGGCGCACGCCAGGCTGAGGAGGACAATCCCAAAAAGCAGTCGTTGGCAGGTGCGCAAGCGAAGACTCTCTCGTACTTTGAAGTGTACCTGATCTTGTAAAGCCACCCCAACGGGAATCAAAACTGTTATTTCTTTAACGCCCGTTTAAGAACAGAATTGCGGAGAATCATTCGATAATCTTTGCCTCTTCGCGTAATTATTGCCCTCCCCGACTGCTGCGAAGATTCGGCAAATAAGAAAAAGTGTGCGCAAACTCAACGACTTAAGCCGGTTACCGTGGTGTTTTGGTTTGGTCACAAGTTTGCACAAGTACAAGGAAAGGCGTGCAGCATGTCGGAAGTCATCAACAAATTAGAGCATGAGTTTTGGCGTCCCCCTGTCGTAGTGGAATCAGCGGTTCCCCCATCGAACCCCGCTGCTTGCCAGTGCGGCACAGAATTTATGCTCGGTGCTGGCTTCTGTCATGTATGTGGCTCCCCCCGCCATGCACTCGACAGCTCTCCCCAAACTAGTTGGACGCACGTGTCGCAAGTCTTGAGTGTTTTGCAATTTCAGAACATTAAGTCGTGGCTGAACCTGCCCACAGCCTCGCTTATTGCTTTCCTCTTCGGCTTGGGATGTGTTTTCGGCGCGCTGATGACCGGCATGATCTACAGCGCGCAGAATTTTTCCGACTTTGAAGCAATCCAACTATGGCGCATGCAATGGCTTTTAGGAGCCGTGGCTGCGTTCGTGGCTGCAATTTTGTTAAAACGAGACCCTGCTGAGAAGTAAGGGCCAGTAAAAAAATCACCCTCCCCCGTCCTCTTTTTAAAATTTGTACGGTTAAGGTTTGAAAGAAAAGATTTGCTTCGGCAAATCTTTTCTTTTTTTTGCGCGTTCCATCTTTTTAACCTCACGGGCGGAGATGCCCGCGTCTACACTGCGGTCTTTGTTCATGCCCGATATAATTAAAACTTCATCATGATTCAGACCCTATTTGGCAGCACGGAACCGGAACGCGGATTTTTTGACCGTATGAAAGAGGCGGTCACGCGCACGCGTGAGAACCTGAGCGACCGCCTGGATGAAGTTGTTTCTTTTGGCAAAGAAATTGACCGCGATACCCTCGACGACCTGGAAGCCATCCTGATTCAGGCTGATTTGGGGACAAGCACAACCAACGAGATCCTGGGCAAATTAAGAGATAAAGCCGACCGCAAGCAGATCAAGAATGTCACCGAGTTAAAGCGTTTGTTGAAAGAAGAGTTGCTTGCCATTCTGAATTCAGCCAATCACCGTCCCACAACGGTCGTCGAAGGCCCCGAAGTCATTCTTGTGGTTGGTGTGAATGGGACCGGAAAAACCACGAGTATTGGAAAGTTGTCCCAGGTATTCCGGTCACAAGGGAAAAAAGTTTTGCTGTGCGCTGCGGATACTTTCCGCGCCGCGGCTATTGATCAACTGGAAATCTGGGGCCAGCGCACGGGAACCGAAGTGATCCGTACCCAGCCCGGCGGGGACCCATCAGCGGTACTCTTTGACGCGCTGAAGTCAGCTGCTGCGCGGCACTATGACTATGTAATCGTCGACACAGCTGGCCGCCTGCATACCAAAACCAATCTCATGGCGGAACTGGAAAAGATGAAGCGCACGGCGGAGCGGATTATCCCTGGGTCTCCGCATGAAACTTTGTTGGTGATGGATGCCACGACCGGACAGAATGGTTTGCAGCAGGCGCGGCTTTTTACTCAGTCCGCGGGTGTGACCGGAATCGTGCTCACGAAACTTGACGGCACGGCCAAGGGCGGAGTTGTCGTGGCCATTTCGCGCGAACTGGGGCTTCCTGTCCGCTATGTGGGTGTGGGAGAAAAAGTTGGCGACATGCTGCCCTTCAATCCGCAAGATTTTGTTGATTCGCTGTTTGCATGAAACAAGCAATCAGTACTCGGCAATCAGCATTTGCTCAGGGTCGAAATGACAATATTCAGAAGCGCCCGATATGCTTGATGGAAGATTCATTTAATGCCCGCCGATCGCAAAACTGATGAACGCTACCTGCAGCGCGCACTAGAGGCCGCGCGCAAAGGCACGGCCCTCACATCGCCGAATCCTTGTGTGGGCGCGGTCCTCGTGAGCGATGGCGGCTTTATACTCGGCGAAGCCTTTCATACTTATGACGGCGTAAAGCACGCGGAGATTCTCGCTATCGAACAGGCCGGAGCCAAAGCCAAGGGCTCAACCCTCTATATCAATCTAGAACCTTGTTCCCATCAAGGACGCACCGCGCCGTGCGCGGATGCCTTGATCACCGCAGGAGTTCGCCGTGTGGTGGCGTGCATGGCAGATCCGAACCCGCTGGTCGGTGGCAAAGGATTTGAGAAGCTGCGCCAGGCGGGCATCGAAGTTGAATCCGGAATCTTCGAAGACGAAGCGCGGACGTTGAATGAAGCCTTCGCGAAATATATCTGCACCCGCCGTCCGCTGGTGACTCTGAAGTCGGCGATGACGCTGGATGGAAAGATCGCGCCTCCGCCCGATCCGAAGAGCACGACGCCTTCCGGCGCAGGCGCGAATACCGGAGGATGGATCACCAGCGAAACCGCCCGCACTCACGTGCAACAGCTTCGCCACCAGAACGACGCGCTTATGGTCGGCGTCGGTACGATCATCGCGGATGATCCGCTGCTCACCGATCGCAGTGGTTTGAACCGGCGTCGTCCGTTGCTGCGACTCATCCTTGATTCGCGTTTACGCCTGCCCCTTACTTCGCGCGTGGTGAAAACGGCGCAGAATGACGTGCTGGTTCTCTGCTCGTTCGCCGAAGAAAAGAAAAAACAGAATTTACTCGATCACGGCATTCGCGTGGAGCAGGTGAAAGTTGCAACCCGCGAAGGATATCCGGATATGAGTGCGATTGTGGAACGATTGGGTGAGCTTGAAATCGGCAGCGTTCTAATTGAAGGCGGCGCGCTCATCAACTGGGCCGCGCTGGGATCGAACATCGTGGATAAACTTTTCCTGTATTACGCTCCGAAAATTCTTGCCGGAACGGGTTCGGTTCCTTTCGCAGCCGGAGAGGGATTTCCCCGCATCAGCGATGCAGCGTATGTGAAAAATCTGCGCCTGCACCGCTTCGGAGAAGATTTCGCAGTTGAGGGATATTTGCGCGATCCGTATGCGGACGTGCCGCCGGAGGCTTGATGTTCACTGGAATCATCGAAGAGATCGGGCGCGTCGTAAAGATTGAGCAGCACGGTGAAAACCGGCGCGTGACCATCTCCGCGTCAAAGCTCAACCAGGAACTTCACACCGGAGACAGCATCGCCGTCAGCGGCGTCTGCCTGACCGCGCTCAACATCAAGCCGGATTCGTTCTCCGCCGATCTCGCGCCTGAGACGTGGAGCCGAACATCCTTTTCACGCATTCATGAAGGCGCGCTGGTGAATCTGGAGTTGCCGATGAAAGCGAGCGCCCGCTTCGGTGGCCACATCGTACAGGGGCATGTGGATGGCGTCGGCAGATTCGTGGGACTGGAGCAAATCGCCGAATCAGGAAATTTCTGGCTGCACATTGATCTCCCTGCGGAGGTCGAACGCTATACCGTTTTCAAAGGCTCGGTCTGCATCGAAGGAATCAGCCTTACCGTCGCGAAGCTCGACGGCATCCGCTGCAGCGTGGCAATCATTCCGCATACGGTGGAGATGACAAATATAAAAACGCTCAAGCCGGGCGATCCTGTGAATCTGGAAGCGGACTTGATTGCGAAATATGTAGAGAAAATGGCGGCCCGGGAATCTTCGCCAGGCACAATTACGATTAAAAGGTTGGTAAAAGAAGGATTCTAGTTACGGCGATTTACTAAGCTTCGATCGTGAGCTTATCCAGTTCTAAAAATTCTTTCACGACTTCTTCTTCACACTTTTCCATCTCAG
>DASXCC010000084.1:0-7923 GCA_036491415.1 Terriglobales bacterium
CGAGTTTCCGCGAAGATGTTGGTATTAAAGCCGATATCTCCTCTAATAGCCTTCCGGCTGAAACAGTTTTATTTGGGGAAGAGGCCACCAGAATTGTGATCTCTTGTATCCAAGAGAACGTTCAACGAATCAAACAAATAACAGTAAAATATGGTATCTCGCTGGAAACCATCGGCGAGACAGTTGCCGGCCAAGTGGAAGTGAATTTGGACGGACGCAATGTTATCTCCGCTTCCGTCAATGAGTTAAATGAAGCGTACGAAGGCGCGTTAGAGCAGGCCTTAAAGACAGAAGCAGGTTTAGTGGCGGCAGACTAAAACTTCGAGCACCCCGAGGGCTGAAATGCTGGATGACAAATTCCATGATGAGTGCGGCGTGGTGGCGATCTACACCCACCCCGAAGCAGAGAAGCTTGCTTACCTCGGCCTGCACGCGTTGCAGCATCGCGGACAGGAATCAGCGGGTGTCGTCACTTCTGACGGCATGACTCTGCGCATGCACAAAGACATGGGCCTGGTCGCTGACATCTTCAGCGAAGACATGCTCTCCAAGATGCGCGGCCATCTTGCGATTGGCCACACGCGTTACTCGACTGCCGGGGATTCGTCTCTTTTGAATGCCCAGCCCATCATGGTGCAGTCGAATAAAGGCATGATGGCGCTGGCCCACAACGGCAACCTGGTGAATGCGCAGGAAATCCGCAGCCGCATGGAAGCGCAAGGCTCGATCTTCCAGACCAGCAGCGATACGGAAGTGATTGTCCATCTCATTGCGATGTCCCGCGAGCAGACTTTGAGCGAAGCCATGGCCGACGCGTTGCGCCGTGTCGAAGGCGCATTCTCATTGGTAATGATCAGCCCGGACAGAATTTTTGCCGCCCGCGATCCACGCGGCTTCCGGCCATTGGCGATGGGCCGCATTCCGGCACAGCCGGGCCACAAGCATGACACGATTGTGTTTGCTTCCGAAACCTGCGCTTTTGACTTGATTGGCGCGACTTATGAACGGGAAGTGAAGCCTGGAGAAATGATCGTTATTGGACCGGAAGGAATTCATTCCCGCTTTTACGCTCCGACGGGAGTGCAATCCAGCTGCATTTTCGAACATGTATATTTTTCCCGTCCGGACAGCATGGTTTTCGGACGCTCCGTGCAGGAAAGCCGCGAAGATCTTGGGCGGCAATTGGCGATTGAATCTCCAGTACAAGCCGACCTTGTCGTTCCGGTTCCCGACTCCGGCGTGACGGCCGCGATGGGATTTGCCGCCGAAAGCGGCATTCCTCTGCGATTCGGCTTAATTCGCAATCACTACGTGGGCAGGACATTCATCGAGCCACGGCAAACTGTTCGTGACTTCGGTGTGAAGTTGAAGCTGAATCCGGTGCGCTCCCTGCTCGAAGGCAAGCGCGTCGTGCTGATTGATGATTCCATCGTACGTGGAACCACCAGCCGTAAGATCGTTCGCATGATCCGCAGCGCGGGCGCAAAAGAAGTCCACATGCGCATCTCGTGTCCGCCGACTATTTCGCCGTGCTTCTATGGCGTGGATACGCCTTCGAAGAGCCAGCTCATTGCGGCCAACAAATCCATTGAAGAGATCCGCGAATATATCGGGGCGGATTCGTTGAGTTATCTTTCGATTGAAGGGCTGAAGAAAGCCTGCGGCGAAGGTGACAAGACCTCATACTGTACCGCCTGCTACACGGGGAAATATCCTACACACTGGGTGGATGTGGAAGACATCCAGCCCGCTGTCAGCGTCAAGAACTAAGGTTTACGGGCTGAAACCACGCGCAGAATGCCTTGCAGATCATTCGCGATCTCGACATTCTTCCATCCAGCTAAAAGCTCTTTCACTCCATCCACGATTGTTCCGCTGATTTCCATTGTGAGTACGCCTTGCGGCTTGAGGGCGGTTTGCGCTTGCTGAATTAATCTCTCGATCACTTCCGTTCCTTTAAGCCCGGCAAAAACAGCAGTTCGTGGTTCAGACTTGCGAACTTCAAATTGCACTGTGTCTTCTTCCGATTCGCCGACATACGGGGGGTTCGATACGACGAAGTCAAAATAATTTTCTGGAAAGCCGCTCAGCAAATCTGTTTGCAGAAATTGAATGCGCTTCGCAAACGGATGGCGCGCGGCGTTCGCTTGAGCAACTTCCAGCGCGTCGGGGGAAATGTCCGTCGCATGGATTTCCGCTTCAGGCAATTCCTTTGCTAGGGTTATGGCAATGCATCCGGAGCCGGTTCCGACGTCTACGATTCGCGGATACTGCAGTTCTTTGGCAAGTGGCAAAACTGTTTCGATCAAATGCTCCGTCTCCGGACGAGGAATCAGAACGGCCGGAGTGACGATAAAGTCTAATCCCCAAAATTCCTGATGTCCGGTGATGTATTGCGATGGGAATCCTGAAGCTCTGCGGGCCAGCGCTTCCTGATAGCGCGATTCTTCGTCAGCGGTCAACTCGCGTTCCGGATGAGCGTACAAATAAGCCCGGTCGGAATTTAGCACGAACATCAGCAAAATCTCCGCGTTCAAGCGCGGCGATCCGACGTGAGCATCCGTTAATTGCTGAACTGCGGAATTAAATGCAGAGCGAAGAAGCACAGAAGCTATTGAAGCACAAATCAGCATTGCGATTCTTAGCCTTTGTCATCCTGAGCGAAGCGAAGGACCTATGCAGTTGGCGTGGATTTAACTCGTCTTGCCGAGAGCTTTTGCGAGGATGGCCATACGCACGGGCACACCATTCTCCACTTCTTCCACGATCATGGATTGCGGGCAGTCAGCGACTTCCCACGTGAGTTCCAGGCCGCGAATGATCGGCCCCGGATGCATCAAGAGCGCATCTTTTTTTGCCAGCCGTAAGCGCGGCATCGTCATCTGATAGCGAGCAATGTAGTTTTCCAGACTGATTTTCTCGCCGCCAAGCCGCTCTTTTTGCACGCGCAAAACCATGACGACATCGGCGCCTTTTACGGCATCCTCAAGATTGCGGCTGACCTCTAAGCCCAGCGCCAGAGTTGTGGCGACTTCCGGTAGAAATTCCGGCGGACCGCAAAGCGTGATCTTCGCCTCGAATTTGCTCAGCAGATGCACCGCCGAGCGGGCCACGCGACTGTGGTAGATATCACCAATAATAGTGATGCGCAAATTCTTGAGAGATTTCTTATGGCGCAGGATTGTGTAGGCATCGAGGAGCGCTTGCGAAGGATGCTCATGCATACCGTCGCCCGCGTTAATGACAGGAATATCCAGATGCGCTGCCATCAGTTCCGGCGCACCCGCATTGGGATGCCGAATCACGATTACATCGGCGCCGACCGCTCGCAGGGTGTAACCAGTGTCCAGCAGCGATTCACCTTTTTCAATGCTTGATCCGCTCGATAAAACCAGCGTTGTGTCAGCGCCTAACGATTGTGCTGCAACTTCAAACGAACTTCTCGTGCGAGTCGAAGCTTCGTAGAAAAGAAGCAACACGCGCTTGCCACGAAGAAGCGGCCGCGCTTTTTTCGGATTCATCTTCCGGGCGAGGCCCAACAGTCCGGAAATTTCCGCAGCTTTGAGATTTTCTATTCCCAGCAGGGAACCGCGAGCGGCTTTCATAATTTCCAAGTGATTATAGCCGTGCAGCGCGACCGGAGCATAACTCACGCTGCCAAAAGAAACTAGGCTGGCATTTCCGAGAGAATGACTTTGTCGGTCTGGTCCACTTCGCCCAACTGTACTTTGATAAATTCCTGCGGCGTGGTCTGAACTTTTCTTCCAACAAAGGTCGCCTCCACGGGAAGTTCGCGATGTCCGCGATCGATGAAAACGCACAACTGCACCCGTTTCGGCCTTCCATGGCGGAACAGGGCATCCATGGCCGCGCGGGCTGTTCGCCCGGTATATAAAACGTCGTCCACCAGCACGATCGTTTTTCCGGTAATTGAAATCTCAAGTTCGGATTTTTGCGGGACTGATTTCGTCGCTGCAGGCAGATCATCGCGGAATTGCGTCACATCCAGCGTCCCGACGGGGATTTCCACTTTTTCAATACGGGCGATCATTTGGGCCAGGCGCTGCGCCAGGGGAACGCCGCGTTGCCGAATGCCAACGAAACCCAATCCATCCGCACCGTCGTTCTTCTCAATAATTTCATGCGCCAGACGCACCAATGTGCGTTCGATTTCCGAACCTGACATCAATTGTGCTTTTTCTTTTAAATTTGCCTGCCGCGAGGAGGTTTTCGGAGTCATCGGTCGTGCTCAGATCCTTCTGTTTTTTCTGGTTGTTCGCGCTTTGTTTCATCGGTAGAAACAAAGTTTACTTCGGGGCGCCATCGTTTCATCAAAGATGCGGCAATCGCTCCGCCTAAACTGGAAAACAAAAGGAACACCAGGCCCATCATGACAATGAGCATCGCAACCCACATCTCCGGGCGCTGCGTCGCAAAACCCTGCAACGCCTGTTTGGTCGCCGGATCGGAATTGCGATCAAGGGTCAACTGCGTAGCTTGCATGGCCTTTTGGCGCAGGCCAAGCTTGTCATGGAATAGCGCAATGATGCCCAGCCCTAGCATGCCACTGAATGCACCAAGGCGTGCTCCCGCCCATCGGGTAACCCGCGCAAAACGATTCCGCTGGCGGTAGAAGAAAACGGAAAGCGCTCCGCAGAATAGGAACCCCAGGAGGTCGTTGCCAAAAAAGGCGCCCGTCAAAAGAGCGGAGACTAAAACTGCCAGAACGGCAGAGGGAAAAGCATTCCACCAATCAATTTTGGATTGCGCAGGCAGTACAAATTTTGGAATTGCTCGAACAGTTGCCACAGGAAGTGGGGGTGCAGTCGCAATGACTCGGATATGAGGCGCTCGGCACTGCGGACAGAAGACTAAGAAGTCCTCACAAACCAGGCCGCATTGGTAACAAGGACGTTCCACTACTTTTCAAGTTACAGGACGGCAGACAATGAGGCAAGCCGCGCTCCCTGTGAATGTACGTGATAGAAAGCACAGGACTTCCCCCTAGATGCTCGTTTCTTTGCCGCGAATTTTGACGTACACCAGGCTGAATTTGCAGCCGTTGTCGCGCCGCTCGAGCGACACAATATGCTGGTTGTCACGGACGCCGGCTTTCAACTCAATGTGATCGCCAGAATTCTGCTCACAGGTCAAGGCTTCAGACTTGGAATCGTCGCCAGATTGTGCGCTCGCGTTTGCTCCGTCGGAATGACATTCCAACACGTTCCCGAATTTCTTGAGCTGACCCTGATAGTAAGACTTCACTTTATCGAGCGAATCGTCGGATTCGTACTCAACCGCGACCACCTTCAATCCGAAAAAGCCAGTCAGGAAGTTAATGTTGGCACTGCTGTCGCTACCGTTGTCCTCTTTCTCAACGACGCGCGCGTGCGGATACACAGACAGGCCCGTATCTTTGACCTCGGCATCTTTGCTGATGTGTAACTTCCCCACGGGAGTATCAATCTGCACATTCTTGTCTTTTCCGTCGGCGCTTTTCTGCACGTCAACGTTGCATGCGGAAATAAGCAGCAGACCGGCAAGAATTGCAATGATTCTGGAATGACGAGCAAATGAGAATGCGTTCATTGAGTTGTTCCTCCTGCAGCGGGTAGCGGCCTTTGTAAACCTGCTCCGCGATCTGCAATGCCGGGAATGTTTACCGGGAGATGTCCATTGATGGGAATTTCACTAAAAAGAGCTTTAACCGCACTGTCCTGCGAAATTTCTGTGCCTGAAAAAGTGCAAACGTAATTTTGGATTGCGGGAAAATCCATAATTATGTATGGATTGCCCAGACTTACCACGGCTGTGCGTTCCGTAGCGTGATCCAAAATTTGCTGCATCAGTTTTCCGCTCGCTTCGGGTAATGCAACTGAATTTTGCACTGCGCCATTTACTTTTGCTGCTTTGCCGGCAATGGGGGCCACATCCGCTGCGATGATAACCGTGCTCGATTTATCCACTGCACTCAAAACGTCCGTGGAAAGTGCAGTTGCGATCCGTGGATCCACATAAAACATAGTCACGTTAGGAATACGGCTTTTCATCTGGCGCTCGAATTCACGTCCTGCTGTCGTCCGTACATCGTCAGAAAAAATGATGACGGTTATACCGCGCTGATCCCCTTGCATAGTTTGATACGAAACGCCTATTGTTTGTGTTCCCGATTTCTTCAAAGGCAAAATTTTGCCGTTATCCCGGACGAGGGTAATGGCGTTTTCCGCCATTCGCCGTCCCACTGCAAGATTTTCGGGTTTTCCGTAGTCTTGCGCAATCTTGTCGGTATCCACCTCCCGGGCCTTGTCGAGGCCTACAGAGGACTTTGCTTTCAATATTTTGAGGACGGATTCGTCCAGTTGGCTCCGGGGAATCTCACCACTTTGCACCGCTTGCAACATAGCTCGATAGCAAGCATCGAGATTTGCCGGAATCAGCAAGACGTCATTACCGGCCTTGAACGCGTCCACGGCTTCACGCCCGGGAGTTTGTGCATATAAGCGCGTCAGCCCGGCCATTTCCAGCGCGTCGGTCACCACTAATCCGTTAAAGCCCATTTGTTTTTTAAGAACGCCATCAATCACTGCAGAAGAAGTCGTGGCTACTTTGTTGGGATCAGGCTCGAGCGCCGGCACAGTCAGGTGCGCGACCATCACAGAATCGACTCGTGCTTGAATTGCTTCTCGAAACGGGAGCAACTCAACCGACTGCAATCGCGATAAATCTCCACCAACCTGCGCTAGACCTAAATGCGAATCGGTGGCCGTGTCCCCGTGGCCGGGAAAATGCTTTGCGGTCGTAAGCATTCCCGCGGCTTTGGCCCCGCGAATGTAGGCGGCGGCAAAATCGCCCACTTGCTGCGGATCGCTTCCGAAGGAACGAATATTGATGATGGGATTCGCCGGGTTCGAATTCACATCGACATCGGGAAAAAAGTTCCATTCGATTCCGACGGCCCGCGCTTCTTCTGCGTTGATGCGCCCGAAATCTTCCGCATACTTTATGTTGCCCGTCGCGCCGAATGCCATCGCATGCGGAAATTCGGTTGCGCCATTCAGGCGCATGGAAACTCCGCGTTCAAAATCCGCCGCGACGATCAGCGGAAGCTTCGACTCCTTCTGCAGGCGATTGACTAACTCTGCCGCTTCGTAGGGCTCATTTTTATATAAGAACGGCCCTTCGGCGCGGACGGTAAGAATGAGCGATCCCACGTGGTATTTGTGGATCGTATCTCTCAGGCTTAAATATTGGGGGCTGTTTGCATTCAGGAATTCGGCCTGCACCCGCACCATAAAAAGCTGTCCGACTTTTTCTTCAAGCGAAAGCTTCTTCAGCGTTCTCTCTGCCCATTTTTCGCCACTGGAGTCGAGTTTCACAGGCTGCGGACCTAGATATTTATCTTTTGCCTGCGCTGCCGAAACCAGAAGAACCGTGAGGAGAACGCAGAAAACCTTGCGGAGCATATTCGAACGATAGCAGAGAGAAGTGTAATTCATTGCGGTTTTGCTGATGACAACATTTTCGCTTCTTGATTCACCCGATCGATTGCCTGTTGCTGAATCGCAGCATCGTCGCCGAAACCCGCAATCCACGTAACGTCGGGTTCGCGGTGGAACCATGTCATTTGCCGTTTCGCATAGTTGCGGTGAGACTGTTGCGCAGCTGTAATGGCCGCCTCCCAATTTATTTCTCCCCGCAGTAACTGATCGGACTGTTTATATCCCAACGATCCTAGTGCCCAGCAGCTGTCACCATATTTTGTTACCAGGGTTTGCGTCTCTTCGACTAATCCATCCTCGAACATCTTCTGCGCTCTGCGATTGATTCGTTGGTACAAAAACTCCCGTTCGGGATTTAAGCCCAAGCGAATAATCTTGAAACCCTGTAGTGGTTCCCGCCCCTGCTTCCACAAATCGGTCATTT
>DASXCC010000085.1:0-25541 GCA_036491415.1 Terriglobales bacterium
AACTTTACCGGTTTGCAGGTCGACTTTCCGGATAGAAGATTTTCCATCCCGACCAGTGCTTTCATACAAAGCTCCATCGAAATAAACGAGTCCTTGCGTATAAGCATCCGGATCGTGTGGATAAGCGTGGACGACCTCATAGGCTTCAAAATCAGGATTGGGCTTCGGCTTTGCCTGTTGCGCAGCACAAGACAAAACGAAAGCCGGAAAATCAAACAAAGAACGAGAGATTGAAATAAGCGGAGCGATTTCGAAATCACTTTAAGATTCTACGGAAATTTTATGCAAACCGGCGATGAAAGCGTCGCGGATTGTCCGCTAGGATTCAGTCGACCGGTCTGCGGATCTACACGAAAGATGACAATGTTATCGGAATCCTGGTTCGCGACAAGCAGCCATTTCCCGGAAGGATCGAAGGTAAAATGACGCGGCGTTTTCCCTTGCGTGGAAACGTTCTGCAGGAAGGTCAAAGTACCTTTCATTTTATTTATAGCGAAAACCGCGATGCTATCGTCTCCACGGTTGGAAGCGTAAAGAAATTTTCCGGAAGGATGAAAGGAAATTTCAGCGGCAGTGCTTTTTCCTGCAAAACCTTTGGGGAACGAAGAGATCGTCTGCAATTCGGCAAGAGAGCCGTCATTTGCGGAATAAGAAAATACATTGATCGTGGAGCTCAATTCATTGATGAGGTAAAGAAATTTGCCGCTGGCATCAAAAATCAAATGGCGCGGTCCCGAACCAGCAGTAATTTTTACCGCGTGGCCTTCTCCAAGTGTTCCCTTCCGAGCGTCGAACGGATAAATAAGGATTTGGTCGATCCCCAAATCCGCGACCAACGCAAACCGATTATCAGGCGACATTTGCACCATATGCGCATGTGGCCCTTGCTGACGATCTTTATTAATGCCGGAGCCGTGGTGTTGAACAAAAGCGGTGGCCTCACCAACCTGGCCATCTGATTTCACCGGAAACACTGCGACGTTGCCTAGTGTGTAGTTGGCGACCAAAATGTTCTTGCCGCTTCTGTCTAAAGTCACAAATGCCGGCCCAGGGCTTTTCGACGAAACCTGGTTCAACAAAGTTAATTTGCCTGCGGCATGAATGGCATAAGCGCTCACTCCGCCAGTAGGTTGTCCGTTGAAACTGGAAACTTCATTGGCGGCATAAAGAAATTTATGGTCTGGGCTAATGGCGAGAAACGACGGGCTGGGAGTTTCGGCGGCAAGTCCTAACGAAGAAAACTTGCCGGTCACCGGATTAAAACGATAGGCATAGATTCCCTTTGATCCGTGGTCGGTATAGGTGCCGACGTAGACGATGTTGCCGTGCGGATTCGCCTGCGCACAAGAAAATATGGAGAGAAATATTGCTGCAAATAAAGAAATCCCAAGAATTACTTTCGACATGAATCTTCCCTTTACGAAAACAATCGCATTAGCCGACAGAGTCTAACATTTTATTTCTGCCCCGAGAACCGCCAGAAGTTTGATAGTATTTGCGCCGCAGGTAAGGAGCTCATGAAAACTCGATCTTCGCTGATGATGATCATCATTGCATTGCTATTTTTCGCCCGCTCGACCTCTTTATTATCTCAAGCGCAAAACACGGCAACTCCGCCAATGCGTGTCGCAATCGTCGGCCTGGTACACGGCCACGTCATCGGCTTCTTTCAATATGGATTGAAGCGTCCTGACATTCAGCTAGTGGGAATTGCCGAGCCTGACCAAGAACTCGCCGCGCATTACGCCGATCAATTTCATATCGACCACAGTCTTCTATTTACCGATCTCGAAGATATGCTGCAAAAAGTTCATCCGCAAGCTGTGCTCACATATACGAGTACTTACGATCATCGGCGCGTCGTGGAAATCTGCGCAAAGCATGGCGTCCACGTGATGATGGAGAAGCCGCTTGCAGTCAGCACCGACGATGCCCTCGCCATGGAGAAGGCCGCGCATGCAGCGCACATTCAAGTGCTGGTGAATTACGAAACATCTTGGTATCGCAGCAATCATGCGGCTTACGACCTGGTGCATGACAAATCCATCGGCGACGTCCGCAAGGTTGTCATTCACGATGGCCACGAAGGCCCGAAGGAAATCGGCGTAGGTCCGGAGTTCATGGGATGGCTTGGCGATCCAAAGCTAAATGGCGGCGGCGCGCTTTATGATTTCGGCTGCTACGGCGCAGATTTAATGACCTGGCTGATGGATGGCCAAGCCCCGCTCACCGTAACTGCGGTCACACAGCAGATGAAGCCGGACAAATATCCGAAAGTAGATGATGAAGCCACGATCATTCTGACCTATCCGAAAGCGCAGGCAATCATTCAAGCGTCGTGGAATTGGCCCTTCGGCCGCAAAGATATGGAAGTTTACGGTGCAACCGGCTACGTGATCACCGTACGCAACGACGATGTGCGCGTCCGGCTCAAAGGAAAGGAGGAGGAACAGATGACCGGCAAACCGATCCCTGCCCCGTTCGATGATTCCCTGTCGCTGTTCCGAGCGGTCATCGACGGCAAGGTGAAACCCGATGCGCTGTCTTCGCTTGAGGCTAATGTGATCGACAGCGAAATCCTCGATGCAGCACGAAAATCGGCAGCAGAAAAAAAGACGGTCACTCTAACGAGTGACCGGTTAAAGGATTAATGAGAGGACTTACTTTAAGTTTTAATTCTGACCCGCAGACGCGCTTTCTATAGAAGCAGACCGTTCTTCCAATTTTGCCGCTTGTTCCGCATGTCCAAGTTTTCGTAACGCTTGAGCGTCACTCTTGAGCGCAGGGATGAGACCGGGACTGTTCTCGCCGGATGCCTTTTCCATGATAGTAATTGCACGGTCATAGCAGGGTTGCGCTTTAGCTGGATTGTCAGCCCGGTCATACATGTCACACAAACCATATAAAGGGATCAATACCATTTGGTTGTCTGGACCATAAGCGGCTTCATCGGCTTTCACAGCACGCAACAAATAAGTTTCCGCTTTGTCATAAATATTTTGGACTTCATAAACTCCCGCCAAAACCCGTAAAGTATCGGCAGTTTTAGCACTGTTTTCTCCATAAAGCTTCTCGTTGAGCGCAAGCGCTTTGGAGAAATAATTTTCAGCGGACACAAAATCTTTCTGCACGCCAGAAAGACTCCCCAAATAAATAAAGCAATCCACAAGTTTAGGGAAATCTGCACCGTATATCTTTTCGGTGATCGCAAGTTTCTTATGCAGAATGGCATCGGCGGTCGTGAAATCTCGATCCATCATGTAAGTGCCAGCCAAGCGTTTAAGGATATCCAGTTGCTCTTCGGTATCAGCTGGCGGTTGCTCAGCTAAATGTTCTGCCTCTTCATAAGATTTTTCTGCGTCTGCAAAACGCTTGGCACTAAATGCTTTGTCGGCGTCGGCAACCAAGAGCTCCATTTTTTCAGTGCGGTTTGGCGCGGTATCCAATGCTTGATAATTCTTTTCTAAATCGCGAGCTTCTGAGGCCTGGCCGATATTTTTTAATGAGGTAAGGTGATCTTCAAAGCGGTTTTTTGCCGCCTTGTAGGCATCCTCCGCCTGCGTAGTGTTCATAAAGAACGTTTGACCACTCGGAGGATGACTATTCAAATTTGCCTCGTCCAAAGAGGCCCGACGATACAGTTCCATCGCGCCGATCCAATCGCCTTTTTTCTCCAGATCAGTCGCTAATTCAATCTTCGCCCTACTTTGCTTGGGGTCTAATACGACCGCCTCTTTATATTCGGCAATCGCTAAATCTAATTGCCCTAGAGCATCGAGTGCGTGCGCATAAAGCTCATGTACGGAAGCATCGCTGGGCGCTAACATCACAGCCTGTTTCAGGACTTCCCCAGCTCCCGCGAAATCCTTTTTCTCCATTAGCATGGAGGCAATTGGTGTATAGGCGTTGCTTCCGCCGCCTAATTTTACGGCAAGTCGATATTCTGGCAGAGCTGCTTCTTCATTCTTTTCAAGCACATAAATATTCCCGAGACTTATATGTGGTTCAGGATCAGAAGGGTCAAGCTTAGCCTCTTGCATGAATTCTTCTTTCGCACCCGCGCGATCGCCTTCCCACAAAAGACCTTTGCCCAAGCATTCGTGACATGCTTCAAAATTCGGAAAGTTCTTTTCCAGATCTTTCAATTCTTCATCTGCTTCATGCGGATTACGCTGCATTAAGGCCGCTGCCAAATTTTGGCGAATCAATGGCTCGTTTGGATTAAGACGCTTTGCTTCACGCTGTTCGCTAATCGCTGAATCTATATCATCTTTATCGTAGTAGGTCGTGCCCAGATTAGTGTGATAGTCAGCATTGTTTGGATTAAGAGCGATGGCCTTTTTGTACTCCGCAATTGAATTTTCATAGTCGTTAGTGTTGTAAAAAAGTAAACCGAGATCATAGTGCACCGCGTCGTAATCGGGCTTGATGCGAAGTGCTTCTTTATATTCTGCGATCGCGGCTTCGGGCTTGTGTTCTCCATCAAGCGCCAATGCTGCGTTTTTATGGGCTTCGGCATTTTCCGGATTTATAGCTATAGCCTCTTTCGCTTCATTGAGCGATTCGTCGAAATTTTCCATACGACCTAAGACATAACTGAGCTTCGTATGCGCTTCGGGAAAATTGGGGTCTTGTTCTAATACGTGCTCATACACCAACGCGGCTTTCTCCCACTCTTCTTGCCGCCGTAGAAGTTCTCCCATTACAAATCCGGTTTCCGTGCTGGCAAAACTTGACTGCAGAGCCACGCTTAACTCTTTGGCCACTTCCGGATAGTGTTTGTCTGCCATCAATCCGGCGGCAACAGTGAGGTGCTGCAGGAGTTCTTTGTCCAACAAATCTTCCGAGGTATTGATCACTTCCGTTTTATTGATTGCCGCAAGAATAGAGTCGTCCGCGCCAGCTTTTCTCAGCTGCACCTGAAATTCCGCAGTCGGATGAAAATTGAGCCCGCGATTATTGATTTCGTGAACAATGTTTTGCGGCAACGCATTGCCTGCCACCAGCGTAAATATTTGACTGGCGAGTAAAGGTTTGGCCGGGGAGTCTTGTCCCACACAAACAACCGCAACTGAAACTATAAAAACACAAAGAAGAGAGCTGATTTTCTTGAACATGGCAAAAACTCCTAGCAGATGTGGAGATTCTAGGAGAAGGTGCGGTAATGCGCACATTACGATAGTCTTGCGCTTATTGGAGGTTCACACACATTCTGGATTCGAGAAATTCCTCAGTAGACGATGTTTTTTCTTACTGCTAAAATCCTCGAGCAAAAATAAACAGGTTTTCCGGAGCGATCAATGAAGCGTAGTGAAATCAGCAAGTATGACCCAAAAGTTTACGGAGCTGCTTTGAACCACGAGTCCAAAATGCAGAATCTGCGCCATGAGCGCAAAGCAGAAAATCAGCGGTTGGATGAAATCAAGAAAGCTTTACAGAATAAGCTCAGCGGATCAGAACAAATCAGTCGCATTCAAGCGGCGTAGTCAAACCTCATCATAATCATTATCATTGCTTCTTTTTTCCCGGCAGGCTTGCCGGGTTTTCGTGCGTGCGCTCGCGGAATCCGGCTTTCAGCCCGGAGGCAATTGTCACACTCGATTCTCCGTAGCGGTCGCGAAGTTTGTCTGCCGCGGTAAGAGCTTGCTGCCATCGCTCACGGCGATTCCCTTCCAACAAATCGCCCTGCTGCGTAGCTTCTTCGAAGGAGGAAGCATGCACGCCAAGCAAGCGCACTGGGGATCCCTTCTTCCAATTCTTGCGGAAAAGAATCCGGATCTGCTGGAAGATTTCCGTGTCAATTTGCGTTGCGTCGGGTAGCGAGTGGGCGCGGGTAATGGTCGTGAAATCTTTATAGCGAAGCTTTAACTGAATTGTCCGGGCAAAGAATCTGCTTTCGCGCAGGCGTCGCCCGACCATTTGCGACAGCTGCATCAGCGTGGCCTCGAGTTGCTGAGCATCGGCTGTATCTTCGTTGTAGGTATGCTCGTGACTGATGGATTTCGCTTCGGTATCCGCGCCAACTTCCGTATCGAACCATCCACCGGCATCGAAGCCGCGAGACTTCCCCGCAAGTGCCAACCCCCACTTGCCAAATTTTTCTTCAAGGTACGCATCGTCCAGTTTTGCCAGGTCGCCAACCTGATGGATGCCCAACGCCTGCAGGTTCTTCTCCGTCACTCTGCCAACGCCGGGAATGTCGCGGACATCGAGTGGCGCCAGGAATTTTGCTTCCTGTCCAGGCATGACGAAGAGAACTCCATGCGGTTTGGCTTTCGCGGATGAAACCTTCGCGATGAGCCGCGAAGTTCCAATCCCAATGGAGCAATTTAACTGGGTTATATCTTTAATTTTTTTGTGCAGGCTGTGTGCAGCCTTGAGCGGCGGGCCATGCAGACGGTTCGTGCCTGTCATATCCAGATAGGCTTCGTCGATCGAAGCCATTTCCACCAGCGGCGAAAACAAATTCAGTATTTCGTAAACCTTGTCAGAACACTCCCGATATCGCTCCGGGTGGCCATTCACGAAAATCGCATGTGGGCATAATTTTTCTGCGGTACGCAAAGGCATGGCGGAATGCACGCCAAACTTTCGCGCTTCATAAGAGGCAGCTGCCACTACGCCGCGCTCTCCGCGCTGTCCGCCTACTACCACCGCCTTTCCTTTCAGCGATGGATCGAACAACTCCTCCACTGAGACGAAGAACGCGTCCATGTCCACGTGGAAAATTGTTTTGGGCAACGCGTTCATGGGCAATCCGTTAAACAATGGCTAGAGGAAGACCGCGCATCTGCTTGGCACGCTCGAACACGCGAACATATTCTTTTGCTGAAACATTCCAGGAAAAATCCTTAGCCATGCCGTTGCGCATGAGCGTCTGCCAGGAAGTTTGATCGCGGAAGGCACGCAGCGCTTCTTTAATGGTCAGCAATAAAGATTCGCCATTGTATTCCGTGAACTTGAAGCCGGTTCCCTTTCCAGTTCGCGCATCCCAGGGATCAATAGTGTCTTCGAGGCCGCCTGTGGCGCGCACAATCGGCACCGTTCCATACTTCAAGCTATAGATTTGGTTTAGTCCGCAAGGTTCATATCTGGAAGGCATTAGGAACATGTCACTTCCTGCCTCGACTTTATGGGCGATGGCATTGTCATACGCAACTTTCACCGAAATTTTCTGCGGATAACGCTTCTTCAGGTTCAGGAACATCTCTTCATATTGCTTATCGCCTGAGCCAATCACGGTCATCACCACTTCCTCGCGCGCCAATCGCTCCATGATCTGCGAGATCAGGTCAAACCCTTTCTGCGAGGCAAAGCGGGAGACAATACCGATGACGGGAAATTTTGTGTCGGCATTCGTCATGCCAAAGGTGTTCAGCAAATCCTGCTTACACTTCTGCTTTCCACTTAAGTCTGCCGCTGAGTACCGCGTAGCGATGTATTTGTCTTTTTCGGGACTCCACTCGTCGTAATCCACGCCATTCAGAATCCCCGTAACAGTTGCCGTGCGATTGCGTAGCACGCCATCAAGACCGAATCCAAACTCGGCGGTCTGAATTTCATGGCTGTATTTTCGGCTCACAGTCGTCACGAAATCCGCATAAGCCAATGCACCCTTCAGGAAATTCACCTGCCCGAAAAATTCCATCTTCGAAATGGTGAACAGGTCCCAGGAAAGATCGAGCAGCGGCAAGGTGTCGGGCGTAAATACACCCTGATATCCCATATTGTGAATGGTGAAGACGGTGGCGATTTGCGCGAAGGCAGGATCATCTGCATACTGCGAGCGCAACAGCACAGGGATCAGCGCAGACTGCCAGTCGTGGCAATGAAAGACATCCGGCACGCTGATAATTTTGCACGCCTCGAGGACCGCGCGCGAAAAGAGCGCATAGCGTTCGGCGTTATCCGAGTAATCTCCCGAAGAAGTTCCGTACAGGGTGTCGCGATCAAAGTAAGGCGGATATTCGACAAAGTAATATTCCACGCCTGCGATTATTCCGCCGTGCAGGATGGAGCAAAAGCGAAATTGATCGTCAAAGGGGATGGTAATGCTGCGAACCACCTCTTGCGGGTTTTTGAGCTTTGTCTGTTTGTATCGCGGAAGATAAACCGTGACCCTGTGTCCCAGTGCCGCCAATGCACGGGGCAGCGCACCGATCACATCGGCTAAACCGCCGGTTTTTGAAAACGGTACGCACTCCGAAGCAGCAAACGCAATATGCATTCTCGACCCTCCGGCAGTTTGCCCGGCGCAAACTATGATAGGAATGTATAAATGAGCCGCACACTCCTGCGCCGATTGCGGGAAATTTTAGTGTAACGGCTGGTTTCGCCGAGGGCAATGTGGCAAAAACGGCAACCTTCAGCAATGGAACGTCAAAACCTAAATTAGGGCAGCACTTCCTTGGGGGGGCCGCTTCGGCCGAGCGCATTGTGAATGCCCTGGGCGATATTTCGCAAAGCACAGTGCTGGAAATTGGCCCGGGACGCGGGGCGCTCACCGCGATACTGGCACGAAGAGCGCGCCGGCTGATCGCGGTCGAACTGGACCGCGTGCTTTCAGCGCAGTTGCGCATGCAATTTTCGCTGACGCCGAATGTAGAGATCATCGAAGCCGACATTCTCTCCGTGGACATCAATAGCATTTTCGGGCCAAAACCCGGCACTTCGCGTCCAGGACTGGAATTTATACCTGAACGGGCGCATGTAGTGGGAAATCTTCCCTACTACATCACTTCTGACCTTCTGCTTCGCTTGTTTGAATACCGAAAATATTTTGATCTGTTGGTGATCATGGTGCAGAAAGAAGTCGCCGACCGCCTGGCCGCAAAGCCGGGAGGAGCCGAATATGGATTGCTTTCCGCAACGGCTCAGTTGTATGCCACCGTAGATCGCTTATTTACACTCGGGCCTGGAGAGTTCTCGCCGCCGCCGAAAGTTGATTCCGCCGTGGTGCGCCTGACCATTGAACCAAAGCTGGAAAAACTGCAAGTCGCGGAAAGACCGTTTATTAATTTCCTTAAGCTATCGTTCGCGCAAAAGCGGAAAACGCTGTGGAACAATTTGCGCGAGACCTACGAGACAAAAACCTTACGCGCTGCCATGGAAGACGCGGGTATTGACGCAAACGTTCGAGCGGAAGCGTTGTCGCTGGAAAAGAGCGCGGCGTTGTTTCGCGCATTAATGAATAGCAATGTTCCGGCCGGAAAATAAGTTTCTTTCAGTTGTAGTTGCGCAACCATGAGTGACGGTGTTCGACATCCCGCCGTGGCCGGCAGATTTTACCCCGGTGATGCCGACATTCTTTCCCGCGACGTGAAGTCTTACGTTCTTCCTGATAAATCCCCGGACATACCTGCGGATCAAGCCGCAGTTCGACCTGCGAATCAACAGAAGATTTCCGCACTTGGTTGCGTTGTTCCACACGCGGGCTATATGTATTCGGGATACGTGGCGGGCGCGGTTTACGGCGCTCTGAATATCCCGAAACACGTTTTGATACTGGGCCCCAACCATACTGGCGCAGGGCATCCGCTTGCGATTATGAGTGAAGGTGCATGGGAAACGCCTCTTGGAGCCGCGCAAATTGATTCGGCGCTTGCCCAGGAACTACTGAAGCGATTCGCTTTGCTGGGGGAAGATGCCGAGGCGCATCGCACAGAGCATGCCATCGAGGTGCAGCTTCCTTTTCTGCAAACTCTTCAGCCTGGTTTCAACTTTGTTCCTATCACCATTGGAACATCCCAGTTGGAAGTTCTTACCGCACTGGGATTAGTTCTTGCGGACGTTATATCCAAACAACCAGAACCGGTCATGATTGTTTCTTCCAGCGACATGAATCACTATGAAAATGATCCGATCACTCGCATAAAAGATCAGAAAGCCATAGACCGGATACTGGCGCTGGATGCAAAAGGATTGTCCGAAGCAGTAAGAGCAGAACACATCAGCATGTGTGGCGTAGAGCCGACGGTCGTCATGCTTACGGCTGTAAAGAAATTGGGCGCAGAATCGGCGCAACTCGTAAAGTATGCAACTTCCGGAGATATTTCCGGCGACCGCCAGAGAGTTGTGGGCTACGCAGGAATCACCGTTCAATAACTCGCATCTTTGAACAGCATTCCTGCGTAACCGAATGAAGCGTTCTTAAGCAGATTTTGACTGCGTCTGTTGGTCGTTCTTCTCTTTGACCTCTTCTTCAATAAATTGTGCCAGGCGGCTGACGAGGCGTTTTTGGCCTCCTACCATGTGCAAGCCACTCTCATGAATGTGTTCTTCGATCACTTGATTTAAGCTGCGTTCCAGATCCCGCATATTCCACCTCCCGGAAGCGTTTGCGCGCAATGCGCGTTAAACAAAGCATAGCAATCTGTTTGCCCACACAGTAATTGGAAATTTTTATGCGCAGAATCAGAAGACACGATAAGGAAGATGCAACTCTCTGCGTACGAGTGCATCGCATTTTTGGGTTATCTGGACATTTGGGTTATCTGGAACAAAAGATTATTGAGACAAAGCTTACTTCGAGACAGCTGAGAGCTGCCGCACCGTACTAATAAAGGTAGTCGTGGCGCGAGTCAGTGTACGGTCGCGACGGTAAGCGATGCCTAGTTCCCGCCACAATTCCTGCCCTTTGATGGGGATCAACTTCACGCGGCCGGCCAGCACCTGATCGCGGGCAAAACTCGCGCTGATGATAGACACTCCCAATCCCGCGGCGACGAAGCTTTTAATCATACCCACGCTGGGCAATTCCATGCGGATTTGAAGCTCTGCCGCGTAGGCACGGAATAATTTATCCATAATGCGGCGGCTGTAGCCGGTTTTCGGCAACAGCAATGGCTGCTTGGCAATTTCGCCGATCGTCACGACTTCATTTTTTGCCAGCGGATTTTGTGGGCTCACCATCAGCATGAGCTGATCGCGGAAAATGGGATGCGTCTTCAGGCTACTGGACTTGATGGGGAGAGTCACAATGCCGACATCAATCGCGCCGTTCTCCAGCTTTTCGATGATTTTGTAGCTGAAGTTGCGGTAGATGGAAATCTGTACACCAGGATAAAGACTCGAATACTTCGCAAAAACCTCCGGCAGTACATACAAACAAGTCGCTTCGTTAGCACCGATGGCGACAGTGCCTCGTGGACTGTTTCCCTGGTCCGCGACGGCCAGCAAAGACTCATCGCGCATCTGGAGCAAGCGCTCCGCATACGCAAACAAAACGCGCCCCGCAGGCGTCAGAGTGACATCCTTGCCCGAACGGTCCAGAAGACGGTCTCCGTATTCCTGTTCCAGTTGTCGGATTTGCGCGCTGACAGCGGATTGTGAACGGAAGACTTTCTGTCCAGCGCGGGAGAAGCTCCCGAGCTTGGCCACTTCCATAAAAGTGACTAATTGATCGAAGTCCATGCAAGTACAAAATTATATCTGACGGCGCGTCATAGTGGGGACGCGGTTCACGCGGCTTTTTGCCCGGAAGGCTTCTTTGCTGCGGCAATTTTCTTTGAAAGCAAGGCCTTTGCCCGCTTTAATTCTGCCTTCCGTGCGGCACTCAATCCTTTTCCGCCTCGATTGACGAAGTAGTTCAACATTCGCATTCCCGAGCTGGGCCCTTTTGGCGAGACTTTTCGCGAAGCCAGAGTTCGCGCAATCACGGCCGCGCTTTTGGTAAACAACCCCTCCGGCGGATACGTGGATTCCGTCGTCACCTTCACCACCCAGAGCCGCGTGGGTTTCTTCCCTTTTGCATGTCCGCTCTTTTTTGTTTTTGTTGCATGTGCCTTATTTGTTGCATGTGCCTTGGCAGCTTTCATCTGAGCCTCCGAAATTTCATTCTGAATTTCAATTCTCATTCTGCAGTCACTCTCCGCTCTTCACTCTTCAATTCTTAAGATGCGCTGATCCGCAACGCTCGATTGCCGTACTCCTCTTAAAAAAGCGTGCACCTTTCTGATGTTTCAAATACAGCATAGCGGGTATCGAAATTCCCTATCCCAATCGCTACATTGAATTCAAGGAGATGTCTTATGAAGGCCATCAGCTATAACGGCGTCCGCGAAATGTCCGTTTCCAATCATCCGAAACCGAAGATCAAAAAACCTACCGATGCGCTTCTCCGCGTGACGACGAGCGGCATTTGCGGCAGCGACCTGCACATGTACGACGGACGTACTCCTTTAGAAGAGGGGACAGTGGTCGGCCACGAGATTATGGGAGTTATCGAAGAAACTGGCGACGCCGTCGCCAGCATTCAAAAAGGAGACCGCGTCGTCCTGCCGTTTAATATTGCCTGCGGTTTTTGTTTTAATTGCCATCGCGGTCGGACTGAAGCTTGTCTCACCATGAATCCGGAAGAACCGCACGCGGCGTATGGTTACGCCGGGATGGGCCCATACCAGGGTGGGCAAGCCGAATATGTTTTAGTGCCTTACGCCGATTTCAATTGCTTAAAGCTTCCCGGCAAGCCCGGCGACGAGTGGGAGGATGATTTCCTGTTGCTTTCTGACGTCTTTCCTACCGCGTTTCACGCGACCGAGTTGGCAAATGTTTCTACGGGCAAGACCGTGGCCGTTTTCGGCGCCGGCCCCGTAGGCCTTCTTTCTGCGTATTGCTCGCTAATAAAAGGAGCATCCGAAGTTTACGTCGTTGACAGCGTTCCCGAACGACTGCAAAAAGCGGGAGAACTGGGTGCTACGCCGATCAATTTCACCGAAGGCGATGCCGTCGAACAAATCTTCAAATTGCGCAAAAAGAACAAAGGCGTGCAGCAAAGTTTGCGTCCCGGCGAAGAAAAGATGGAGGGGGTAGATTGCGCCATCGACGCCGTCGGCTACCAGGCGCGCAGCCAGAAAAATCCCAAAGAAGAGCACGCCACCCAAGTGCTGGAAAACTGCGTGAAGGTCGTCAATGCAACGGGAAGCATTGGAGTGATTGGCGTATACATCGCTCCGGACCCCGGCGCGAAAGATGAACAGGCCAAGAAGGGCATTTTTTCATTCCCGTTTGCGGACTTTTTTGATAAAGGCATCACCATAGGCAGCGGTCAAGCCCCGGTGAAAAAGTACAACGAGTATCTGCGCGACCTGATCGTCAATGGCAAAGTCAAACCCAGCAAAATTGTTTCTCATCACATTGATATTGATGACGCGCCGGAAGCATATGACAAGTTCGATCGCCGAATCGAAGGCTATACCAAAGTTTTAATACGGTTTACAAAAGCAGCTTAGATTTTAAAGATTTCGGGGGAGGCTCCTTGTGGAGCTAAACAACAATCTTTCTATCGAACTTTCTATCGAAGAGCAGCGACATTGCGCAGCGAAGTGGTGATGTGATCTTTATTAGAGCTGCATTGTGTCCGGCTTAAATGCTGGGAGGGGGAAATGCGCAACGACAAAAAGAAAATCCGTTATGCGGTTGTCGGTCTGGGCCACATCACACAGGTAGCGGTTCTGCCTGCGTTTAAAGCGAGTGGCAACTCGGAGCTTGTGACCATCGTCTCTGGTGACGCTGACAAAAGGAAAAAACTCAGCCGCAAATACGGACTCGATCAGGCTTATTCCTACGAAGACTATGAACAGGCCCTTGCATCGGTAAACGCCGTGTACATCGCGGTCCCAAACCATTTGCATCGCGAGTATGCCGTGCGGGCTGCCGAAGCCGGAGTGCACGTGCTGTGCGAAAAACCAATGGCGGTGAATGAGCAAGAGTGCGAAGAGATGATCCAGACTGCCAACGAAAAAAAAGTGAAGCTAATGATCGCTTACCGCCTGCATTTCGAGAAAGCCAATCTGGAAGCCATCAAGCTTGGACAAAGCGGCAAGCTGGGAGACTTGAGGATTTTCAGTTCGAGCTTTGCGCAAAACGTCGCTGACAACAATATCCGCTTAACTGAACGTAAAGAAAAAGGGGGCGGACCGGTTTATGACATGGGCGTGTACTGCATTAATGCAGCGCCTATCTATTCCAGGCAGAACCTACCGAAGTCCTGGCGGTCGAAGCGATCAACGGCGACGCCAAGTTTCGCGAAGCTGGCGAAATGGCTTCGGTTATCCTGCGCTTCCCCGAGGATCGGGTTGCCACTTTCACCTGCAGCTTTGGCGCGGCCGACATCAGCCGCTATACGCTGATTGGCACAAAAGGTACGCTCACAACCGATCCCGCCTATGAGTACGCCATGGGATTGAAACAAATGGTCACGATCAACGGCAAGACCAAGACTAAGAGTTTCCCGAAGCGCGATCAATTCGCCGCCGAAATTTCTTATTTTTCCGACTGCATCCTCAATAACAAGGACCCTGAGCCATCAGGATTGGAAGGCCTCGCCGATGTTCGCATTGTCCGAGCGATTTATGAATCTGCGCAGACTGGAAAGCCAGTAAAACTCTCGGCTTTACCGAACAAGGCGCGGCCAAGCGCGCGGCAGGAGATCCACAAGAAAGCGCACGGCAAGCCGAGCACGGTTAAAGCGCAATCGCCGTCAGGGGAAGCGGCATGATTGCAATCATTTGACAACTTCGTGGTTTGACAACTACCGCCTCCGCTAGGTACCTTCAAACTTTTGCCCCAGATTTATGTCCAACCTAGCGGAGGTTCCATGAAAGCCCGGCTCCTTGGCATTGCTGCGTTCCTTTTGTTTGTTACCACTCTCGCATCCGCGCAAGACCTTGCTTCCTTCGAGAAGCGCATTACCGTCAAAAAACTAGACAATGGATTGACGGTATTGATATGTGAGCGCCATGAAGCGCCCGTATTCTCTTTTTATACGTTGGTGGATGCCGGCTCCGTACAGGACCCGTTGGGAAAGACCGGCCTGGCGCACATGTTCGAGCACATGGCGTTCAAAGGCACGGACAAGATTGGGACAACGGATTACGGCGCGGAAAAAGTGGCGCTCGAAAAAGTCGAGCAGACTTACGCCGCGTATATCCAGGAGCGCGATAAGCCGACGGACCGCGACGAAGCAAAGCTAAAAGACCTGGAAAAGCAGTGGCGTGACAGTATGGAAGCCGCCGAGAAGTACGTTGTCCTCAACGAGTTCGGCGAAATCGTGGAGCGTAATGGCGGTGAAGGCATGAATGCTTCCACTTCCAACGATCAGACGGAATATCACTATTCGTTTCCTGAAAATCGGCTGGAACTTTGGGCCTATCTTGAGTCCGAGCGCTTTCTCCATCCTGTAATGCGGCAGTTTTATAAAGAGCGCAACGTGGTGATCGAAGAACGCCGCATGCGCACGGACAGCAATCCGATTGGCCGTCTGCTCGAACAATTTCAAACCGCTGCGTTTCAGGCAAACGAGTATCACCGTCCGACGATCGGATGGATGTCAGACTTAAACAGCTTCTCCGCGACCGACGCAGCAAAATTCTTTGACGAATATTATGTGCCTTCAAATATGACGATTGCCGTTGTTGGCGACGTCAAAGCCTCTGAGGTCATGCCGATCATCGAGAAATATTTCGGACGCATTCCCTCGCACGAAAAGCCGGATGAAAGAGTCACTACCGAGCCCCCACAAAATTCCGAACGGCGCGTGATCCTGCAAGATCAATCGCAGCCCGTGTATTTAGAGGGATATCATCGTCCGGACGTTCGCAGCGCCGATGATCCGGTCTACGACGTAATTGAAGATCTGATGTCGGAAGGTAGGACTTCGCGCCTGTATCGCTCCCTTGTACGCGACAAGAGAATTTCATCTGGCTCCGCAGGGATTAATGGCCAGCCCGGAGTGAAATATCCGGACCTGTTTTCTTTTTACGCCTTCCCGATGCCCGGCCACACCACAGAGGAAATGGGAACCGCTATTCACGAAGAGATTCAAAAATTAAAGACGCAGGATGTCAGCGACGCCGAATTGAAAATGGTAAAGACCCGCGCGAAAGCTGGATTGATTCGCAGCCTGGGCAGCAATGAAGGGCTGGCAGAAAATTTGGCCACCTATCAGAACCTTTTCGGCGACTGGCGGGAACTCTTCCGCTCCGTCGATAAAATCGACGCAATCACCAAGGCGGACATTCGCCGCGTAGCCAACCAAACATTCACTGACAACAACCGCACCGTCGCCATTATTCAAACCGTCAAACCTGCCGCGGCGGAAAAAGGAGGTGAGCAATGAAAATTCAACGTCAGTTGCTCACTGTAATTTTCGCGGGGGTGGTGGCAATCGTTCCCTTTTCAAACCGCGCCAATGCGCAAGCTTCAAACTGGAAAGAAGTTCCCATTCCAGCGCTCCACACGTTTCATCCGCAGCAGCCAAAACGAATTCAGCTTCCCAACGGCATGGTCATCTTCTTACAGGAAGACCACGAACTGCCGTTGATTGATGGCACCATCCGTATCCGAGGCGGCGCACGCTCCGAGGCCGCAGCGAAAACCGGCCTTCTGGATATGTACGCGGAAACGTGGCGCACCGGCGGAACAAAAACTCAAACCGGCGATGACCTTGATGATTATTTGGAAGCACGCGCCGCAAAAGTAGAAACCGATGACAACTTCGACTCGACGACCCTCGGGTTCTCCTGCTTAAAAGGCGACTTCGACGATGTATTCAAGGTCTTCAATGATCTGTTGCACAACCCGGAATTCCGGGAAGATAAAATTGATCTGGCGAAAAAAGAATTTGATGACAACATCTCCCGCCGCAATGACGAACCCGACGGCATCATGGCCCGCTTCGAGCCGCAACTTGCCTATGGCAAGGACAACCCTTACGCGCGCACTCAGGAATACGCCACGGTCGCAGCCATTACGCGTCAGGACTTGCTTGACTGGCACAAAGCTCATGTCTATCCAAACAACATAATTTTCGGCATCGTTGGTGATTTCGACTCCACTGCCATGGAAGCCAAGTTGCGCGCGGCTTATGCCTCCTGGGCCAAGGGACCTGCGGACAAAGCTCCGGAAATCGAATTTACTCCACAGAAACCCGGCTACTATCTCGCCAAGAAAACTGACGTAAACCAAAGCAACGTTGCCATGCTTGCACTTGGCATTAAGCGCGATAATCCCGATTACTTTGCTGTCGTTGTATTCAACGAAGCTTTTGCCGGGGGCTTCTCTTCCCGTCTCTTCAAAAGCGTGCGCACAGCGAAAGGTCTGGCCTACGGAGTAGGCGGAAGTATCGGATCGGCATTCGATCATCCGGGAATTCTGCGCTTCGTCACTGCAACGAAAAGCGAGAGCACGCTCGACACCATCAACGCAATCTACGAAGAGATGGACAAGCTGAAGACTGATCCGATCAACGACGACGAAATCAAACGGGCAAAAGATGCCATCATGAATTCGTTTGTCTTCAACTATGACACGCCGGAAAAAGTCCTGCGCGAACAGATGGCCTACGAGTTCTACGGCTACCCCGCAGACTTCCTGGAGCGCTTTCGCACCGGAATTGAAAAGGTCACCGCAGCGGACGTAGCGCGTGTCGCCCCGAAATATCTGCACAAAGATCAGCTCGCGGTGTTAGTGGTTGGTAATCCTGCGGATTTTCCGAAGCCGCTTTCCACGCTCGGTCCAGTTACGGAGGAAGATCTCACCATTCCGCCGATGCCGGGCGGTGACGACCAGAGTTCCAGCGCCACGGCTTCTAATCCCGAAGGCAAAGCGCTAGTCGCAAAAGCCGTGCAGGCCATGGGCGGAGCAGACAAACTCAAATTGGTGAAGTCGGTGCAGGAGGACATTGCGCTTACGCAAAAAGGCCCGCAAGGCGATATGCAGATGACCATGAAGGCGACAATCTTATTTCCTGATCATATGCACGTGGCTCTGCAAGGGCCGATGGGAGATATGGCATACATTGTTTCGCCTGCCGGATCTTTTGCCCAGATGCAAGGTCAGACGCATGACATTCCCGAAGCGCGCGCCGGAGAAATGATGAAACAAATCAAGCGCAACCTGATTTATATTGCGCAGCACGCCGACGATCCCGCATTTAACTTCGCCGCCAACGGCACGCAAAAGATCGGCGACATCGATACGAAGATAGTGGATATCGCCGGCCCGGATATCACGATCAAATGGTTCGTCGATCCGCAAAGCGGCCGCGTCGTGCAGGAAACTTATCCGGTGCTGGGACAAACTGGTCCCGCCACCCAGGAAACCGACCTCGACAACTGGAAGACCGAAAACGGACTCACTCTTCCCACCCGCAACACCAATAAGCAAGGGGGCGAAGTGAGTAGCGTGAGCGAAATACAGTCAGTCGAATTGAATCCGACGGTAGATCCGAAGCTGTTCGATAAACGCGCAGCAGATACGAAGCCAGCACAGTAAGTGAGTAGTGAGTAGTTTTATAGCTGAATCGGCCAAGGTCGTTGAGGCTGTAAATTGCGGTGATATCTCCAAATAATCAAAACTCGCATAAGTTATTCAGGTTTTGTTTTACACAAGCTTCGCGCTGCTCAGAGATTGCGTAATTGCATCCAGGTCATAGACACAGCCGGCCCACACTCCGCCGCTTTTCTGGATCAGCGCAGCCCACAGTCTCGTGTCGTCGGGAAGTTGAGGATCAGGAGCAAGGTCCGCGCGAGGCGATCGGACCGTGAGACGACGAGTTCCTTCCTCTGCACCAAACACTTCTCCGTTCTCGCCGATAAAGTTAGCGGTCGCTTCAAGTTTTTCACGGTCAATCACGATCTCAATTAAATCACCATCCACAATTTTCCCAATCGCACCACCCGCCAACGCTTCAGGAGAAACGTGCCCGATGCAGGCCCCAGTGGAAACGCCACTGAAGCGGGCGTCTGTAAGCAGAGCCACATGTTTGCCGAATGGAAGATGTTTGAGCGCGGCGGTGACCTGATAAATCTCCTGCATACCCGTACCCATCGGGCCGCCGCAGATGAGCACGAGCACGTCGCCCTCATGGATTTCATGATTTTTGATGGCCCGGATCGCCGCTCGTTCGGAGACAAAAACTTTGGCCGGGCCGCGCTTACGATAGATGCCGTCGTTGTCTACGACCGACGGATCAATTGCTGTGCTCTTGATCACAGACCCCTCCGGCGTGAGATTGCCGAGCGGGAAACAAACCGTCGGCGTGAGCCCTCGCAACTTCGCCCGATCGGGACTCATGATGACTTCATTCGAATCGATGCCATCGATCTTCTGCAATGCGGCTCGCAAATCATGGCGGCGGCGGCTTTCCTTCCACCAATCGAGACATACGTCGAGTTTTTCACCGGAGACAGTTGTCACTTGTGTGTCGATCAATCCAGCTTCGCGCAGATGCAGCATGACTTCCGGCACAGCTCCAGCGAGAAAAACCTGGACTGTGGCGAAACCTTTGGGCCCGTTTGGCAGTGCATCTACTAATCGCGGAATCTGGCGATTGATGCGGACCCAATCCTGAGTTGTGGGCCGTTTTAATTTCGCAGCGTGAGCGATTGCAGGAATGTGTAATAGCAAATTCGTAGAACCGCCAAACGCCGCGTGGACTGCCATCGCGTTTTGCAGCGACGCCTGCGTTAAAACATTTTTCGTGCTCAATCCAAGTTCCAGTTGTCGCAACACCGCTTTCGCGGAGCGCTTTGCAGCGTCAAGCCACATGGGCTGGCCAGAGGGCGCAAGCGCGGTGTGCGGGAGTGCGAGCCCCAAAGCCTCGGCGACGACTTGCGAAGTAGCCGCCGTCCCTAAAAACTGACATCCGCCGCCAGGCGAGGCGCACGTGCGGCATCCGACTTCTGCCGCGTATTCCATGGTGATTTGATCGTGCGCAAAGCGCGCGCCGAGCGATTGAATCTTGCCCGCATCTTCCCCATCTTCGGGCAGAAGTGTTGTTCCGCCCGGCACCAGGATCGTTGGCAGATCATGATTCGCGGCCAGCGCCATCATCATCGCCGGCAGACCTTTGTCGCAGGTGGCAATCCCCACGACCCCTTTCCTGGTAGGCAATGAGCGAATGAGGCGACGGAAAACAATCGCCGCATCATTTCTATAAGGAAGCGAATCGAACATCCCGGTCGTGCCTTGCGTGCGGCCATCACATGGATCGGTCACAGCTCCGCTGAACGGCACCCCGCCCAGCGCCTTCAATTCTCGGGCCGCTTCGCCAACGAGCAATCCAACTTCCCAATGTCCAGTATGAAAGCCCAGCGCAATGGGAGTGCCGTCATCCGCGCGGGTGCCACCATGGGTGCTCAAAATTAAAATTTCCGCTCCAGTCAACTGAGATGCAGGCCATCCCATGCCGACGTTCAGGCTCATCCCAAAAATATTTCCCGAAGGCTGATTCATCAGCATGTCTACTGTGAGCGGAAGCTTTCCCGCCGGACCTCGCGCATGGGTGCGAACATCCTGCAAAGACAGATCGGAAGTTTCGAGGACTGAATCGATTGAGATGCTCGTAGTATTTCTCCTTAAACAGTGCTGAGTTTATGTTATTGCAGCGCGTGACGCATGCCAAGCAATCCCGTTACAATGCACACACATGAAAATCTATCTCACAAATAGCGGTTGTGTGGTTGAACAGGAAAACAAGTTTTACGCACTGCCCGACTTTTGGGATGAAGACTCATGGGACAATCTGATCCGGCATGAAGACCTGGAAGCGTACCTGAAAAAAGTAATCGCGAAGTCTTCCACTGCGGCAGCAGATCCGATGAAAGATTCAAAATCGTTGCGAGCGCCGATTGGAAATCAGGAAGTGTGGGCGGCGGGCGTCACCTATTTTCGCAGCCGGACCGCCCGCATGGAGGAATCAAAATCGGCTGGTGGCGGAGATTTTTATGATCGCGTGTATGCTGCCGACCGGCCGGAACTTTTCTTCAAAGCCACGCCCAGCCGCGTAGCCGGCCATCAAGGTAAAGTAGCCATTCGCAAGGACGCTTCGTGGTCGGTACCGGAGCCGGAACTCACTTTGCTCATCAGCCCGGGTGGGAAAATTATCGGCTATACCATCGGGAACGACATGAGCTCGCGCGACATCGAGGGCGAAAACCCCCTTTATTTACCGCAGGCCAAAGTTTACAACCGCAGTTGCGCACTCGGGCCGTGCATCCTGGTTTCATCAACGCCTTTGCCGGCGACTACAGGCATCCGCCTAGAAATTCTACGTGCGGGTCAGGAAACGTTCTCGGGCGCAACAACGCTTGCCAGTCTGAAGCGCGACCCTGCGTCTTTAGTGGAATATTTGTACCGCGACAACATTTTTCCGAATGGAAGTTTTCTGCTTACCGGGACAGGAATTGTTCCGCCCGACGCCTTCACTTTGAATCTTGACGACGAAATTCGCATCTCAATTGATGGGATCGGAACATTGATAAATTTCGTTGGCTAAACACGATTTCTAAACCTGTCATTTCCGAAAAGCGCAGCGACGAGGAATCTGTATTGTGATAAAAACAGATTTCGTTCCGCTCGAAATGACAAGAAAACATTGAACAATCCTATGACCTTACACGGCAAGAATTTTATCGGTACGCAATTATCCGCGCGCGGCAAGAAAACGTTTTATGGACACGATTCTCGCGCCGGAAAGCAACTGGAGACGGCTTTTCACGAAGCCACGCTGGAAGAAATTGATGACGCCCTCAACCTCGCGACAGACGCGACTCCAGCGCTGCGTGCCGCCAGCGCGGAAACAATTGCGGGGTTTTTGGAAAATATCGCCACGGAAATTGAAGCGCTCGGCGATCCCTTAATCGATCAGGCTGTCACGGAGTCAGGCCTGGGGCGCGACCGCCTCACTGGCGAGCGGGGACGTACCGTGAACCAACTTCGTCTTTTCGCGAACCTGGTAAAAGAAGGATCGTTTGTTGACGCGCGTATTGATCCCGCACTCCCGGACCGCAAACCACTGCCGCGCCCTGATCTTCGCCGCATGCTGATTCCTGTTGGTCCCGCGGTTGTTTTTGGAGCCAGCAATTTCCCATTGGCATTCTCAGTCGCCGGTGGAGATACGGCTTCCGCTTTTGCGGCAAAAAATCCTGTCGTCATAAAAGGACATCCCGCGCATCCCGGAACCTCGGAATTAGTAGCTGGAGCGATCGTCCGCGCGGTGCAAAAATCCGGATTGCCTGCGGGAACATTTTCGTTGCTCAACGCTGTCGATCCGTCCGTGAGCATCGCACTCGTGCAACACCCGGCGACGAAGGCCGTGGCATTCACTGGATCCGAGCGCGCGGGTCGCGCGATTTTTGATGCTGCCGCGCAGCGCCCCGAGCCTATTCCTGCTTACGTCGAAATGGGTAGCACCAATCCGGTTTTTGTTTTGCCGGGCGCGCTGCAAGAGCGTACTGACGCCATCGTGCAAGGGCTTACCGGATCCATCAATCTTGGCGCGGGACAATTCTGTACCTGTCCGGGACTGATTTTTGGCGTGGAGACAGCAACATTCCAATCGTTTCGCGAAAAACTTGCCGGCGTGTTTGAGCAGGCTGCTCCGGCCAGCATGGTGCATCCGGGGATTTTGAAAGGTTACGAACAATCACTTGCGCGAGTACGAGGCGTGAAGGGCGTGTTTGAAAAACGCTCAGCCAAGCCCGCCGATTCCGCAAAGGCCGAAGCGCCTCCGGTACTCTTTGAAACCGACGCTATTACGTGGCTGGCGAGCGAAGCCCTCGCGCAGGAAGTTTTCGGGCCAAGCGCGATTGTGGTGCGCGGGAAATCCGAAGAAGAATTGCTGCAACTTGCGAATTCCCTTCCCGGAGCTTTGACAGCAACCATTCACGGCACGCCGGAAGACTTGAAACAGCATCGCAAGCTGATTGCCGTGCTGGAGAAAAAAGTCGGTCGCCTCGTTTTCAACGGATATCCGACTGGCGTAGAGGTCAGTTCAGCCATGCATCATGGCGGGCCTTATCCAGCGACGGGTGATGCGAAGTTTACTTCCGTGGGTACGGCAGCGATTTTCCGCTTCCTGCGTCCGGTTTGCTATCAGGGATTCCCCGACGAATCTCTGCCGCTGGAATTGCAGGATGAAAACCCGCGCAACATCTGGCGGATGGTCGATGGGCAATTCACTCGCGACAAGGTGAAACGCTAGAGTCTGCGCTGCATTGTCATTCCTGCGTTATTATCTCCATCATGCATTGGGAAGTCTTGCGGGCGACGAATGAGCATCAACTGCGACGCTACGGGCGTTTTCTAGTCGTTGAGTTGCTGCGTCCGCATCACGTCATCAGCACCTCGCGAAGCAATGGCGGACAACACAGCGACATTCGTTATCTCGTTAATCATCAAAGCTGCGAAGGCAAAGACCACAAAGAGCGCCAGAGCTTCATGATGGAGATGGGGCTGGATCAGTATCATGACTCTGCTTGCCGCGAAATCGCACTCGATCCGTCTACGGTTGCGCTCATGGGTACCGCGGCCAACATGAATTACGCCAGCGTGGTCGAGCGCAAAAAAAATGACATTGCGGTAACTGCTGTTGTGACCGCAGGCGTGCAAGGCAATGCCGCGTGCGCGGGTGACCCTACGACCTGGCGCGAAACGCAAAATGGATGGGAAAAGACGACGCCCTACGCGGGTACCATCAATACAATTCTGCTGCTGAACCAGCCTTTGGCGGAAGGCGCAATCGCTGGCGCCGTCGTCACAATGACGGAAGCAAAAACCGCCGCGCTGCAAAAGCTTTCCATTCGCAGCTTATATTCGCCCAACTTCGCGACAGGCACAACCACAGACCAATTCTGCATCGCCGCTCCACAATCCGGAGCGCACACACTGAAATCCACAAGCACCGGAGTTCAACTCGGCGAGTTGATAGCGCTGGCCGTCCGCGACGCCACACTCGAAGCACTGCGGTGGCAGAACGGGCTGGAAGTTAGTTACACGCGGAGCATTTTTCACGCACTGGGAAGTTATGGCCTGAAGGAAAGCAACTTTTTCGCGGACATTGCTCCGTTCCTCGACGCGCGCAATCTCGAATTGTTAAAGGCAAACGCCAATTCTGTTTTTTATGAGCCGCTTGTCGCCGCTGCAGCTTATGCAGCGGCCAGCGTACTGGACCGCCTGCGCCATGGAACTCTGCCTCCGGATGTAGCAAAAGAAGCGCTGCGACAACAGGCCGCAACTTTAGCGGCGAATCTTTCCGCGCGGCGCGACTGCTGGCCAGAATTTTACAGCCAGCTTGCTGAAGTGGACGTCGAAAATCCGAAAGGTATTCTCCTCGCGGCCATCGCCGCAGGCTGGTCAGCCAAGTGGCGCTAGAAACTTTGCCGCCTGCTTTGCATGCGGTGCTGGTTTATCCGCAGATTCTGCATCCCAATGCCGGAGTGCTCAGCGCCGCCGTTGCGCTTGATCTTCTCTTCGGCGATCCAGTCTATCCGCTACATCCTGTGCGCGTGATGGGGTGGACACTTGCGAGAATCGAAGCCGCTCTACACGCGATCAAACTCGATGGATATTTTGGCGGCATCCTCTTATTTATGTTGTTGGCGGTGCTATGGATTGGTGGATGCTCCACACTCGTTGTCTTTATTGACCATCGCAATCACATCACCGCGCTTGTGGTTGAGACATTTATCGTCTATTCGATGATCGCGCTGCGCGATCTTATTAAACATTGCTCGAATGTTGAATCCGCGGCCAGCCGCAACGATCTTGAAGGGGCGCGGCAAGCAATCTCCAGGCTCGTTGGCCGCGATACGGAGCGCATGGACATCGCCGCATGCCGCCGTGCCGCGATCGAAAGCGCCAGCGAAAATCTTACCGATGGATTTGTAAGTGTCATCTTCTGGTATGCGATCGCGGGATTGCCGTGCATCGTGCTCTTCAAAATCGCCAGCACACTGGATTCGATGGTCGGATACAAGACTCCGCGCTACTTGAAGTTTGGATGGTGCGGCGCGCGGCTTGACGACGTGATGAATTGGCTGCCTGCGAGAATCACATGGTTGATGCTCAGCTTGATGGCGATTTTTATTCCGCAATGCTCTGCGGCAAAGGCGCTACGCATTGGCTGGCAGCAGCACGGATTACTTCCCGGGCCGAATCCAGGATGGAGCGAAGCCGCGACTGCCGGCGCAATTCAGCGCAAGCTTATCGGCCCGATCTGGCGCAATGGAAACCTGGTAACGGAGTTGTGGTTGGGTGATGCTAACGATGCACCTGCTGCCGATAAAGCAGACGTTGTAAGGTCCCTCACGCTGGTAACAACCACAGGGCTGGTGGTAGCAGCAATTGCCGTTGGAATTATCTGGAGACTTTACAACTAAATTTAAAAATATAAGTAAAAGTATAAGTAAAAGATGGGGTACTTAAGCGCTCAGACGATTGTCATGGTATTCGAAATGCCACGGCAGGAGATGCTCTTATGGCTTCTTACTCTGTAGCAAAGCACGCACAGCTCCAGTAGAAATGCCACCGTCCACTAGCAAAGTTTGGCCCGTAATGTAGCGGCTGGATTCGGACGCAAGAAAAACCACGGCGCCATCCAGATCATGCGGCTCTCCTGGACGCTTCATCGGAATGCGGTCGCGCAAATATTCAACCCACTCGGCATTCTCGTACATCATTTTATTTTGATCGGTGCGGAACCAGCCAGGAGCAAGGCAATTCACGGTAATTCCATGTTTACCCCAATCGTCGGCGAGGCT
>DASXCC010000086.1:0-4299 GCA_036491415.1 Terriglobales bacterium
TGAGTGGTGCCCTCCTCAAGACGGCCCCGTTACGGCTGCTCTCAGTCGTTATCCCTGCTCGAGACGAGGAGGGCTGCATTGCATCGACAGTCGAGCATCTCTATGTCGAACTACGGCTCCACAATATCCCACATGAAATTGTTGTCGTGGACGATGGCAGCACCGATGAAACCTGGACGGTACTGGACTTAGCCAAGGGCCGCGTTCCGACCCTGAGGCCCGTGAAAAATCCTGCGCCGCACGGATTCGGCCGTGCGGTCGCCCACGGATTCGCCCATATGACGGGCGATGCGGCCGTTGTTATGATGGCTGATGAATCGGACGATTGCCGTGACGTTGTGCGGTACTGGGAGAAACTCAATGAGGGGTATGACTGTGTCTTTGGGAGCCGCTTTATGCGCGGTGGCGGTGCGATTGATTACCCCAAAATGAAGTTGCTTGTCAACCGACTGGCCAATTACTTCATCAAGGTCTTGTTTCAGATCAGACTCAACGACACGACGAATGCTTTCAAAGCTTATCGCAAAGAGGTTATCGACGGCTGCCAGCCGCTCATCGCACCGCATTTCAACGCTACGATTGAACTTCCACTCAAAGCAATCGTTCGCGGCTACGCTTGGACGATTATACCGATCACTTGGCGCAATCGACGCACCGGAACTTCAAAGCTGCAGCTCAACGAAATGGGGAGCCGTTATCTCTTTATTTGCCTCTACGTGTGGCTCGAAAAATATTTCAGCCGCGGAGATTACCGGCGGGTTCCCAAGTAAGCATCTGTGTTTTCACCACTGCGACCGATTGCGAGCGCTTCATTTTTAGCGTCTCTGACCCAGATCCTGCCGCTAATGGGCAAGTGCGGGGAGCCACGAATCTGTGCGCCGTCTTTGCATGGATAGCGTACTAGCTCAGCTCACACAGTATCATGGCCACAGCATTTATCCGGTGGGCTGGGTTCTAGTGTTTACCGGCCGATCGTGCTCACACGGTTCCCGGCCATGTTCAGCACATACAGCTTGCGGTCTGTCAAAGCCACAGCTGATGGCCCTTCGCGTTTGTCCGGTGGCTTTGGCATCAAATTGCGAATCCTGGTTCTTTCAAATCAAAACTGAGGACGGAGTCCATGTGGGCGCTGGATGCGTACAATCGAGAGAGCGAAGACGAGGCTGGTAGTCGCGGCCAGCCACTTAGCCAGAGTGTTTGTGAGGGCTCGAAGGCCTACCAGGGTCACGCGGTTGATCCCTCGCCTCCTACCATTAGATCAGAAAATTGATCATTAGGGAAGAGAATCGGGCAACGCCCTGACGCGTTCTTGGAACTGGCGAATATTCTTGTAGGGAATGTTTAACGCGTAAAACGTCCTTCCTCTGCCGCGAAAGGAAAATGAAAGAGCATCATCTGTTCCAAGGTCACGTAGCGATTGGAACATTCTGATTATGCTCTCGGTTTCGGGGTTTCCTGTTTCCCAGATTAGCTTCAGGTCCTTACCACCCGGCACGTAATTGGCAATTGCCTTTTTGTTATGGCTCCATATATCTTGCCGGGTCATGACAAACATGGGTGTGGCACCACAAAAAGAGAGGATTTTCTCATTTCCCGGAATGGGAAAGATTGGATCGTATGAGCCGGCGTCCATGTTATCGTAATCGTGCACAAACAATTCAAGAACGACTTTCGCCTGCCCGGCGCAAATCAGCGTTTCATATGGAGGATCGGGAATGCCTTGGACGCGATTGAACTCGTCGTGCTCGAGGCGAGGAACAGTTGTAGGTGTCCTTCCGGCAACAATAGCTTTCAAAAACCGTCCGACCGCAACATCTTGTTGCTTAAAAAAGTCGATCGAAGATGGATCTTTTGTCTTCGTATAGATGTACTGAATCGAAGGGACCAGACCGAGCATGAGCACCAGCGCCGATAGGCTCCATAGGAAAATCTTGAAGTTCAAGGGCAACCGCAGCTGTGTAACGCTGTTAAGACCGAATCCAATGAGGATAATCCAAAACGGAATCGCCACGAGCAGCCGGTGCTCAACGAAAGGCCCTGCCGAAACCAATACTCCTACAACCGGAATCGTTGCCAGCAGTACGATTTCAAAACGCTTCTGCCAAAGGGCTAGCACAAAGCCGGGCAGTAAAAGCCAGTAGTATGACAGTGGAATGGGCAGTGCATCAGGGAAGAACAGACGGGGACCGGGAATGGTAAAAAAGCAACTCCAAACCTGCCTTATGTAATATGTTATGTCGTTCGGAGACGGATGCCCGCGTACCGCTAGCAAGAAACGATTCATGTAGGGCAATTCATGGTAAGCATAGTCATACCGATTAAAAACAATGTAAGTCAGAATGGGAATAGCTGCAGCAGCGAAGCCGTAAATGACTGTAAGGATCCGGCGCCAATTGAAACCCCGCTTTAGGCGTTTCCGATCGAATACAGCGCAGAGCACAACAAAAAACAAAAGCGCATAGATGTACTGCTTGCCGAGTACGGAACCCGCTAGGCACAATCCTGCCGCGATGCCCCCCACGGCCAGGCAAAAGGAAGAGTCAGTTTTGAAGCCTACATGCAGAAAATAAACGGAGGCGATGCATAACGGGACGCTGATCTCGTAGTGGTACCCGACGAACGTATAAATGAACGCGAAGGGGAGAAAAGTGAAAACCAGTGCAATGACAGATGTGACAACGTAAGATCGAAAAAATAGATCAGTTAACAGAAGCGTGAAGAGAAACGTCGTGCACCAAAGAGCCAAGAGCGCTGCTTCATTGGTCAGAATGTTATAACCAAATAGATGAAGCCACGGCCACAGATAGTAATGAAAAAGAGTTTCATGCGCGCCATACGCCCCATAAGTCTCAAACCATGCGGCTTGGAAAGGCCGACTGGTCACGTGGGTTTTTAGAAACAAGAGATCCTGGGCGGCATCAGCGAAAATGCCGTCTCCATTCCAAGGCGCCGTTCGGAGATTCCAGAGGTGCGCGACTACGAAGAACAGGATCCAGAAAAGAAAAAACGCTGTCTTCGGCTTGATTAGGGACTTGAAACCGGTTGCCAGGCCGCGTGGGTCTGGCAGGAAGGCGCAAAGCGAGAAGAACATGCTAAGCAGCCATCCGATCGGCTGCCACGGATCTCCCCAAGCCAATTTCCGGTAGTGTGCCGCGCCCGCCCATGCGCAAATTACCATGGCAATGAATGACAAGCCGAGCAATAGGGTCCTCGGTGTAAGAAGTCGCGATTTTCCCAGAGCTAACTTCATCGCCTTGATGTCATTCTGAGCAACGCGAAGCCGCAACGCAGCCCTCGAATGCTTTCGGGGCGAGGCCACGCTTTCAATTTCAGATCAATTTTGGAGCGATCACGCATTGGAACCAGCCCAGGAATGTTTCGCTTCGCTCAACATGACAGCGCCATTTGTGGAACGAATTCTAGACCATCACAGTTATATGATGCGGCAGTTCGCTAGTTTTACAGGTCAATCACGCTTACACGATTACTCGCTATGTTTAACACATAAAGCTTTCGATCAAACAGAGCCAGAGCCGATGGCCCTTCGAGTTTATCAGGTGGCTTTGGCATCAAGCTGCCAAGCCTGGTTCCGTTCAAATCAAAAATAAACACGGCGTTCATATGTGCGCTTGAGGCGTATAACCGATCCGCCTTCGGATCTATGGCCAAATCTTCCAAGCCCAGCGGCTTTCCCCACTCAGGGACCGCCCATTTTGTTAGAAACCTACCATTGGAATCAAATACTTGTATGCGACTGTTAATCGGATCGGCAACGTACACTTTGCTGTTGATAGGATCGACCGCCACCGAACTAACGCCTTTGAACTGTCCATCCCCGCTTCCCTCGCTGCCCCAAGTCGCAAGCACCTGACCGTCGGAACTAAACTTAACGATTCGATTGCGACCCGAATCGACGACATAAATTGAATCATCAGGGCCCATGGCGATGCGTCGTGGTCCGTAAAATCCGGGAGGAGGACCTTTCCACTCGGCGATGAATTTGCCGTCGTGAGCCAGTTTTTGCACCCGGTGTTTGGAGCCGATCTCTGCGACATAAATGTTGCCGCCGCGATCAACGGCGATCCCATTAGGCGCTTCAAACTCGCCTATGCTGGTAACAAAAGTGCCGGTTGGCGAATACTTCTCGATACGCCCGTTACCCGTGTCGGCATCCAGAATATTTCCGCTTGGGTCAACAGCCATCGCAGTCGGCGAATCAAATTCGCCTTTTCCGCTTCCTCTGCCACCTTCAAACATATTAGTGACACCTTCAGGCAGGGAACTAAGCTTAGGCGGCGG
>DASXCC010000087.1:0-20863 GCA_036491415.1 Terriglobales bacterium
AACACCGTTTGATTTAGCGGCGCTCCAACTGCCTGGCCTCTCTAGTACCGGAGCAAACGCGGCTATGATACCTGCGCAGCCTTCCCCGACTCCGGCGGAAGCTTCTCTCAAGCACAGTAATCCAAATTTCAATCAGGCAAGCGGCAAGGATTATGTCGTCTTTGAGGGCACAGTTCTTGAGACGGCGTTGGTTACCCGGTTGAATGGCGACTTCTCCGGGCCGGTCGTTTGCATGTTGACCAACAATATTTATTCCCATGATGGTCAGCGGCTCCTTATTCCTGCCGGCACAAAGGCACTCGGCGAAACCAAGCGTGTTGAAGGATTTGGGCAGACTCGGCTTGCTGTGGTTTTTCACCGGCTCGTGATGCCTGATGGTTACTCCGTCGATCTGGATCAATTCCATGGACTGAATCAGATCGGAGAAACCGGTTTGAAGGATCAAGTTAACCATCACTATCTGCAAATCTTCGGGGCGTCCGTTGCGGTTGGCGCGATAGGCGGACTGGCCGAAGTCGGAACGAATACCAGCAGCCTCGGTCTGCCACAAACCCCGACAGATGCTTACCGTCAGGGCGTCGCTGCAAGTATGGCGCAATCCTCAACACACATTCTGGACAAGTTCTTGAATCTGCTCCCCACCATAACCATCCGGGAAGGACATCGCGTGAAGATCTATCTCATGCAAGATCTTCTGGTCCCGGATTACGCACAACATGAAATGCCTTCGAATCTGTAGGAGTAAATGTCATGAAACACAAAATCGCAATCTTATCTCTCGCGCTGGTTTTTACGGTCAGTCCCGCATTCGCACAATTTGGTGGGATTGTCTTCGATCCAACAAATTACAACAATGCCGTACTGCGCTATCTGCAATTGCAGCAGCAGTTGCAGCAACTACAACAGACATACAGTCTCCACATGCAGCAATATCAATTTCTACAGGGGCAGGCCCGGCAACTTCAGGGGATGGTGGGCCGTTATCGTGCTCAATTCTCGCAGTGGCAGAATCTGACAGCTGGCAACACGCTTGGCAATACTTCCGGATGGGTTAGTGGGATCAATAGCGGCGACTACGGAGTGGCGAAGCTGGGATATGGCCAGATCAATATCTCCCTCGGCAATCCTGCGGGAGTGGACACGTATGACAGTTTGAAACAAGCTTATGGTCTGGAAGAACTTTCGGATGGGTCCACGGTTAACGGCATGGCAACGATTGGAAAATTAAGGCAAAACGCGCAGCAGCTCGAACTTCACGTCCAGCAACTCGAAGATGATTCGCTTTCATCCGCGCCTGACATGAATACACAAATTGCCGTTCTAAACAAAATCAACGCGGCTAATGTTCTGCTGGTGCGCACTATGCAAGATACGAATAAATTGCTGGCCGCGTTACTCGAACAGCAGCTCGTTACGACGGAACGCAGCCGCACATCGAGCGTGGGCAGCGTCAATGCGGAACTTTATCGTCAGCAGAATTTCGCGGACGTAATGAGTTTTACCAGTTCCATGCCAACCCGTCTGCAAACGCTGACTAGCAAGTAAGGCTGTGGGGTAGTCATGCTCGTTCCGGTTCAAGATCCGCTGAGTTCCATCGAAGACGGCATTCGGGCTTTGATGACATCGAACCTCGATTTGTTCGTCGGCATGGGCCAGAATTTGTTTCGCGGGTTCGCCACCATCCTTATTGTCTGGTTTGGCGTGCAATCCGCTCTGTCGAGCGCCGAAGGCGGCGAAGGATTCAACTTTACCCGCTTCACCCGTTTGCTCCTCGTGGTCGCTTTTTGCTTCACGATGGTCAAGTACTACAGCACCCCCATTCCGGGCATCGGCCAGAGTTTCCCCGACTTGGTGATGCAGGAAGCTTCTTCGCTTTCAAATAGCATTGGCATGGATCAAGGGCGATTGATCGAGACGAAGGTCACGGAAGTCGAGCAAGGAATGGAGCAGCCGAGTTCGTTCAACTTTCATGAGACCCTGACGTTTGTGGTGCTGTATGTGATCTTGGCCACTGTTCAAGCAGTCGTGCTGATGATTATTGGTTTTGGCTTGATCGCTCAGGCGGTGCTCCTGTTGGTAGGGCCGATCTTCATTCCGTTTTTCATTGTGCCAAAGATGGATTGGCTTTTCTGGGGTTGGTTCAAAGCATTTCTTCAGTATTCGTTCTATCAGGTTGTTGCGAATGCCTTCGTTTACATCTTCGCTAAGCTCCTCCTGGCCTTCTTTGCGGTTGATATAGGTGGCATGTCAGTGGATCAGTGGATGACGGCTTTTCCGGCGATCCTGATTTTCCTGCTGATTGCGATTTATGGGTTGCTGAAGATTCCGGCATTAACGAATCATCTCTTCAGCGGGGCAGCGGGAGCAGACTCCGGATTTGCTGCGGCAATGATCGCCTATGTCAGTCGAGGTTAATTTATGGCGAGTGAAGTAAAGCAGGATTCCACGTTCAATGCTGCCAAGCAACTTTATGCTGAGCAATTCGGCGATGCGATTGTAACGAACACATATTTGAAAATCGCTCTCCTGGTGATGGCGCTGGTGGCTGGCGGTCTGATTTACACGAATATCAAAACGGTGCGGATGGTCCAGAATTTTAAGCCGCTGGTGATCCGCATTAACGATATTGGTCGCGCGGAGGCCGTGAATTACGACGCAATGGGCTACAAGCCGCAGGATGCGGAAATCAAGTACTTCCTGAGCGAGTTTTGCCGGGTGTACTACGGTCGAAACCGCTACACGATTCGGGACGATTTCAAGAAGTCGCTGATGTTCATGGAAGCCCAGTTCGCAAACAGCGTGTTTGAGGCGTACCACAAGAACAAGACTATCGAGAATTATCTCCAGGACCCAAGCGCGGCTGACATCGAGATTGAGGTCGAAAGAGTCTCGATCGAAGACCTGCGCTCGGCCCCTTACAAGGCGACAGTTGATTTTTATGAGATTGCCTATTCGCCGGCGGAGCACGTCGAAAGCAAGCGCACTCTCTACACGGCGCATTTCGTCTTTCTATTTCGGGAGTCGGTGCCGAACGATTTGATTCAGGTTAATCCGCTTGGTCTGACGATCACTTATTTTCGTGAAGATGAGGCATTCCAATGAAAAAAACCCCAGCAGATCAGAATGGAACTTATATGCGGCCCCAAGAGAGCGAGGTTGTCGCTTCGCCCATACAGAGAAAGGTATTCGAACCTCTGCTGGATAGTGAGGAAGCAGCTGCTCTCCTGAAGATTCATCCAAAAACTTTGCAGAAAATGGCGCGTGAAGGTGAAATTACCGGAATACAGGTCGGCAGACTTTGGCGATTTCGCGCATCCGCATTAAACCAATGGTTGGATAAGATCGCAAGCTGATTTCCCGATGATAAGACAAAAAATATCGAACGCAAAACCGGATTGCGATATAGTGCTGCCAGGCGATCCGTGCCGTTTAGACAGGGAGGTTTATTGTTTAAACGGACGACGTATCAGCAAGGAAGTTTGAAGCTCGAAGAGCGTAAGAGAGGGCCAAATGTCTGGGTTTACCGATGGTGGGATACCGATGCCAATGGCAAGCGCGTATACCGCAAGCAGCAAGTCGGGGATCTCAGCCAGTACCCAAATCAAACGGCGGCCAAGGCCGCAATTGACGCTCTTCGGTTGACAATCAATAACCAGTCGCAGCGCAATAGCGTCGGTCGAATGACCGTGCAAATTCTCTGGGATCATTACTTCCGCGAGGAATTGCCGTTCAAAGACTTCTCTACGCAGGATGGATATCTCTCGTATGCGAAGAACTGGATTCTTCCGCGTTGGGGTGCTGTGCTGCTCCAGCGCGTGAAAACAGTAGATGTCGAACGCTGGTTGCGCGAAGCGATGGTTGCAAACGGCACTAGGGCCAAGATCAAATGCGTCATGTCGGCTCTGTTCTCACATGCCGTGCGGTGGGAGTTTACTTCTGCGAATCCGATCTCCTCGGGAATACCGGTGGGCACGGGCGGGAAGCGAGGTCCCAGCACGGGAGTTCGCGTGAGCGCAAAGCGGCAGAAAGCGCCAATCGTTTTATCTCCGGAACAAGTGAAACTCGGGCTTACCCAGCTTGAGTTCCGGGATCAATTGTTGGTTCTTTTAGATGGCGCATTGGGAACTCGCCGTGGTGAGCTCGCAGCTTTGCGGTGGCAGGATTGCGATTTTGAAAATGACACCTTTCAGATTCAGCACTCCTATTACTGGCGGCGTGGCGGCATTCTGAAAAGCACGAAGACAGAAGCCTCCGCGAAACCGCTACCGATGCATTTGGTACTCAAGCAAGCTCTGCTGGAGTGGAAGACGAAAAGTTACCGCACCCAATCCACGGATTTTGTATTCCCGTCACGACTCTACCGGGGTCGAAAGGCTCTCGATCTTGCAGCGGTTCTCAAGCGAAAGATCCGCCCTGCATTCGAGAAACTTGGGATCAACGGGGTAGGCTGGCATACGTTCCGGCATACGGCGGGAACGGTGTTAGCGGAACTGGGCGAGCACCAGTTGACGATCCGCGATTACTTGCGTCATAGCAATCTGAGCGTGACTAACAAGTATCTGCAAGCGGCATCGAATACGAAGCGCCATGCCCAGGCGAGACTGGTCGAGGCAATTGTTCCGGTGCATTTGCTGCCAAGAAAAAGGTCCGCAGCGGTTGCACCCTAATTGCACCCAGATTCCAAAAGTGCCATTCTGTAAGTGACTGAAAAGATATGGCGGGGACGACGGGACTCGAACCCGCGGCCTCTGCCGTGACAGGGCAGCGTTCTAACCAACTGAACTACGTCCCCAGCTTTATGGGTTTTGTGGGAAACCCGAGTATTACTGCGAAGCATCTGTCCATGCTTCCAAGAAGTAAATTGTAACAGATGCTACTCAGATGGCGTGACGTCGAAAGGCGAAAATTCTGATGGCTCGCTGGACTCGATTGAATATTCTCTCGATTGAATATCTACTGATATCGATTTCATCGGATATCTACTTCATCGTTGCCCACAAAAATCGTTTCTCACAAAATCGTCCCCCACAAAATCGTTCCCCACAAAATTTCCCCATGCCTGCGCATGATTGTCGAGGGAAGCAGCCCTCGACATCCATTCTGCGAAGACGCTACTACGCACGCGCTACCGGTTCAGGGAATATCTCTCTCGATATCGGGATTCAAGTACACGCGCGCGGATCAAAACTTGAACTTGCGCAGGAATTTCAACACTGCTTCATTGAACTGATGGGGACGTTGCAGTGGTGCAAAGTGGCTGACGCCATGAAGAAATACGTATTCGGCATTGGGAATCGTTGTCGCCAGGTATTCGGCGTGCTCGGGCTTGATAAATTCATCGTGCTCGCTTTGCGCAATGGCTACAGGCACGCTGATTCGTGCAAGATCTTCCGCCGAGTAGTTTGGTTGTGTTCTTTGCATGACGCCGAGTTCGGCGACGAAGTCCTTAAATTGCCCCGGCGTAGCGGAGAGTTCAGCGTAATCTTTGCCGTGGCGTGCAAAGCACCGATCGAGGGTGGGAGTCGTTTCAAAGGGCTTCACGCCACTTGGATCCATATTGCATGCGAAGAAAAAAACACCGGCTACCCGCTCAGGATGATTGTCCGCAAGAATCAATGCGGTGCAGGCGCCGTCACTCCAACCTACCAAAGCTGCACTGGCAAGACGCAACGTGTCCATCACGGCCACGACATCGGATGCCATCAATTGGTATGAGAAAGATTTCGCATCGCGAGTACTCCGACCATGACCACGACTATCGATGAGAACAACACGATATCCGCTTCGCACCAGCGCAGAAACTTGATATCCCCAATTCCCGCTGTGCCCTAATCCACCATGTAACAGGATAACGGGAGAGCCCGAACCGTATGCGCTGTACCAGATACGCGCTCCATTGTTTTCAACGTAACCATTATCATTCGTTGCGGGCAACGGAGCGGCGCCGTTCGCGGCAAAATGCATAAGTTCGTCGTCGGTGAAACTGTCTTTAAAATCTTCATGCATATTTGTTTATAAGGCCTGGAGCGTACTCAGCTTTTCGTAAATTTTCCGCGTGTTTGTGAGTGTTTCCGTTAACTCAACTTCCAGACCGCGTTCCATTTTTCTGCTTAAGATCCGTTCGACAAGCTTTTCTGTAATCATCCGCGCATTTTCAGTGGGAGGAATCCATTTATAGGAGCGCCCTGAAACCAGCCTCACGACGTGCTCTACGGTGCGTAGCAGTTCGGTGCCATGGTCGAGCGCGGCGACGTCGGATTTTTCCAGAAGATTCGCGGCTGCGCATTTCCACAATCGATCACGCATGGTCCCCTGCTTTTGCGGAATGCCATGTTTTACTAATAAAAATGACGTAAGGAAATCGACGTCGTACGTTCCACCGGTTGCGGTCTTGAAGTTCCTGCCCTCAGGTTCCGCCTTCTCTAATTTTTTTCGCATTTCAAGAACGGATGGCAGAAAAGTTTTATCGTCTGCAAAACGAACGAACAGCTCCTGTGCGGCTAAAATCGTCTGGTCTGCGACACGGCGGTCCCCGGCCAGAAAACGCAGTTTTGTGTACATGAGCGCTTCCCAGGCTTGCGCCTCCTGCGAAAAATATTCACGCAATTGTCTGGTGGTAATCACCAGTTCTCCCTCTGCGCCGCGCGGACGCAATCGCGTGTCGACGGGAAATAACATTCCGTCGCGAGTGTAAGCCGCAAGCACCTGCATGAATTGTCCGGCGTGCGAGGTCAACAAGGGGATGTCGGCTTCGTCTTCGCAAACAAACAAAAGATCGGCATCGGAAAGAACGTCGAATTCTCCGCTTCCCAATCGTCCTAACGCCATCACGGCCAATCCTGCTGGAACTTCCGCGATGTGGAATGCGGCGTTCACCGCATCTTCGGCCGCAGCGGTAGTTTCCGCCAAAGACTCATAGATTCCGCGCAACTCAGCGATATCGCGCGCACCCGAGAGAAGAATTTTTCTCCGGTAATGACGGCGCAACAATGAGACCTTTTCAGCGTGAGGCGCTGCACTTTTCGCCAGGTAGTCGAAGACGCCGTCCCTGCTCAGGCGGTTCTGCGTTCTCGCAACATCGAATAACATTGCGCTCGCATGGGGCCGGACACCTTCATTCAAATCTTCGAGTGTGGCGACTTCTTCCGGATAACGCACCAGGATTTCAGTGAGATAGTCGCTGGTTTCAAATAATGTGAGGGCGCGGCTTGCGCTCTCAGGGTTTCGAATGACAGTCGCATACCGTTCCGAGCTGGTAAATGCGGAACTCAAAAATCGGAACAGGTTTTTTCGTGCGACTGCATCGAGGCTGGCATTGGAAATCACTTTATAAAATGCCGGAGCATCGACTGCGAGTCGCTCCAGAATTTCCCGGTTCGATTGCTCTCCGCCGCTGGCAGCTGCAGCCCCGTGCAAATGAAACTCAACGACCGGCTCTTCGAAATGACTGCGGATATTCTGCTGATCAATAACGCGCTGGTAAATCTCCGCGACCGCATCCATTTTGCGGCGAACCAACTCGGCCAGATCGCAGCCTGAGTCTTCGCCTGTCAGGTAGCCCTCCATGGCTCGTTGCACGATTCGCAAATTTGGCCCGGCAATGGGCAGGCGATGCGTCTGCCTGCCATTCTGCAACTGCAAACGATGCTCGAGGTGACGAAGAAATTCATACACTGAAGTCAGCTGATGAAATTCGTGCCCATTGATGTGGCCTTTATCGTGGAGCTTTTGCAGTGCAAACAAAGTGCCTCGCGAACGCAGCCATAACTCCGCGCCTCCATGGACTCGCTGCAGGCACTGCACAAGAAATTCGACGTCGCGTATTCCCCCGCGGCCCAATTTCACATTGATGCTGGGCTCATCTTCGCGGTCGGTTGCGCCACTTGCGTTCTTGCTCCTGGAAATTTTTTCGCGAGTATCGAGGGCTGTTTTAATTGCGGAGAAATTCAGCCTTTGCGGCTCCGGCGGCGGTTGCGAATTTGGATTCGAAACAGAGTTCGCGGCTAAAGGAGCTTTCTGCTCAATCGTGAGACGGGCCGTTGCCTCTTCGTGCGAAGTCGCGCCATAGACATAAGGCTGAACGCGGCGTATGAATGCGCGGCCCAGAGGCGTATCACCGGCGGAGTGACGCAGCTTGATCAACGCCTGGCGCTCCCAATCATGCGCGCCGGTGGCGTAATAACGAAGCGCGTGATTCATGCTGACGGCCAATTCACCTTCATTTCCTTGCGGGCGAAGGCGAAGGTCGATGCGGAAGACCGGACCTTCTGAAGTCATGCAAGAAAGAATCTCGGTCACTTCCTGGGCCAGGCGAACGAAATATTCGTGATTACTGATGGCCGCATCGGTTGGGACCTCGCCGTCGCCGAAAATGTAGAGCAGATCCACGTCGGAGCTGTAATTCAGTTCGTTGCCGCCAAGTTTTCCGAAAGATAAAACCGCGAATGGTGTGCTTACAAGCCGTCCATAATTATCCACGTGCTGCGGCATGCCGTAGCGGCGCTGCAAGCGGCTGTCGGCCTCGCGCATCGCATTCTCAATCAGCACATCGGAAAGAGCAGAAATTTCCGCAGTTGTCTCCGCGAGTGATGCCAGTTTGAGAACATCCCGCAGCATGATGCGAACATATTCACGGCGCTTGAAGCGGGAAAGTATGCGGGAAATATCCGTATCGAAGGAGCGAGAACGTAATCGCGCCAATTGTTCTTCGAACTCTTCGCGGGAAAAACTGCAGTCCAGATTTTTTTCACGCAGAAAGGCCTGCAATAAGTCGGGGTTTTGAATCAGGGTCTCGGCCAGGTAGCGGCTATGCCCAAAAACAACCAGCGAATAGTGCAGCAAAAAATTGCGATGCTCGAACTGATGCGCGACTCCGGCGCATTCATCGAGGAACCGCTCCAGAAAAATGATGGCGGAATCAGGGTCCGGAGATTCTTCCAACAGCCAGGGAAGCGCCTTGGCCAACGCCGGAGAAAGATGCGCCGAGGCCCGTTGCAAATGGCGTTCGGCGACTTCCGGATTGGAAAATGGAATACCCTTCTGATCCACGGTGATCACTCCCATTTAGTTTGCCAGAGAGCAAGGCAGGATGGATTCCACACCGCGAATAATGTGGGCCAGCCCCAGCGCTTTCCTACCATCTGCGCGAGCCAAAATATTTACGAATGCCGATCGTGTTGTAACGTCCCCAGGGGCCATTCGGACCTAAATCAGCAGCGCCGAGATTTCCGCTGCGCGAGCCCAGGCGATCAAACAAAAAATGCTGCGTGACGCGCAATTCAAATCCTTTATTCAGATAGATGGCCGCGCCCCAGGAATGTTCAACGCCGATGGCGTCAAAGGACCATGTGTAGAGTGTTTGCGGCAAGTTACGGCCAAACAAAAATTTAGGCTCTCCGAATAACATGAAGCGGCGCAAAGGTGTGCGGCCGAAGGGACGGACTTCAAGCAATCCAGAGATCATGTAACGGGCAAACATGGAGCATGGATCGTTCACGCCGCCGGCAATGCCGGCATCGGCGCGGCAAATATTGGGGTCGATTTCGTTATGCGGAGGCGCGATGTCAAACTGCGCGTATCCCCATAAAGTGTCTTTCGGTAAGAAAAATCGCTGGCTGGGATCTTGATCCAGCATTTTGTCGTACGCAACTTGTGCCTGGGCAAATGATAAAAACGAAAAAACACATACGAGTATCCAAAGCAGGTGCCGCATTAGGCCTCCGCAAAAGGTAGATTTGTATTTCGGAAATCAACTCTCGGTGAACGGCCGAGACGTGGCGTGACATTGTATCGTGAATCAGTGGCGTCTTTACCCGATTCCCGCGGGCCGAATATACTCACAAGGAACCCACCGAGGCCTTTATGTCTTCCAGCATTTACGACTTCACTTTGCCGGCAATCGACGGCCAAGCGATGCCGCTTTCTAATTTCAAAGGGAAAGTTGTGTTGCTGGTGAATGTCGCTAGCCAATGCGGACTGACGCCTCAGTACCAGGGCCTGGAGTCGCTTTATCAGAAATATAAGGATAAAGGATTGGTTGTCCTCGGCTTTCCCGCCAACAATTTCGGAGCGCAGGAGCCAGGCACCAATGAACAGATCAAAAGTTTTTGCTCTTTGAATTATGGAGTTTCTTTTCCGATGTATGCCAAGGTCTCGGTGAAGGGAGAAGACCAGACTCCACTCTATCAATACCTGACCAGGCAGGCCGATCCCACGTGTGCGGGGGAGATTCAGTGGAACTTTACGAAGTTTCTGACCGGGCGTGATGGCAAAGTCTTGCACCGTTTTGAGCCGGGAGTGGTTCCCGAGGCGCCAGAATTGGTTTCCGCGATTGAAGGGCTTTTGAACTGATAAACAGATTAACTACACCTATTGCTTAATATATAAATACAGATTTGTGGGTAAAATGCTTCTACAGAATTCTGTATTTACAAAATCCTTATCTCCAACAACTAGAATATTTTCTACGTAAGTTGTTGAATCCATTTAAAAATCATTTGGCCCTAGCATTGCAATAAGTTGGGTACGGGTTATTTTCCAAGTTGAAACCCTAGGGGAGCGCGACAATGGGACAAGAAGTTTCCATTTCATATCAAGCGGTGAAGAGCCGGGTCTACCGCTTAATCGATTCGCTGGTTGAAGGTGCCAAAACGGAGCAGGAAGTGCAAGAATCCATGCGCCGTTGGTGGAAGCTGGTACATCCAGCGGACCGCCCGATGGCACATAAATACTTGATGGAAGTTCTTCAGAGGTCGAATGCGACCCTGGAAGCGATTTCCGGAGAGCTTCAATACCAGGATCACGGATCCATTCGTCCTCCTGCGAAATTAGCCGCGCATCAGATTCATCCTTCCGTCATGGCGTAAAGGGTTTGTTGAGGCAACTGACCCCGATATCTTACTGATATCGGGGTTTTGCTTTGTGTAACCGTTTTCATTCCTCCACTAGATTTCATTCGCGATTTACAAATCTTTTGAATTTGTTTTAAAAGCCTCCGTGTAAAATGATGCCCATTTAGAGTTGGGTTCATCCCCCACTCGAACTTCGCAAGGGGAACATCATGCTTTCAGAAGTAGTTGCTGCCATCGCAGGTGGCATGGTCACAGGAGGAATTACCATCTTTGGCGAAAGCGCCAAAACTCTCGTCTCCGGCAAAAGAGCCCGGAATCGCGACCTATTAGGGAAATGGAATTGCGTTTGGCATGTAGAAGGACACGAAAACGAACCCATAAAAGATCATGTGCTGATCTCGAGTATCGCGGGGGAAGAGGTAGTTGCTTACGGTAAAAACACCGCCGTCGGTAATTACAAACTCACAGGAAAACTTTCCAACTCCTACCTCATGACGTTTATTTATGGAGGCGAAGACCGCCGAATCGCCCTCGGCGGGGTTGTGATTCTCGAATTAAACGCCACGCGCGACGTTTTAAAAGGACACTGGTGGCAGTACGACGAGAACCGCAATTTCTGTGGCGGGACTACAGTTTGGGAAAAGGCTTAGCGGGCAAATAACTAAAAGCTATGCAAACTCTAACCAGTTACTCCGCCCGCCAACAATAGATTTTCTTAAAAACCAAAATTAAATGTCGTAGTACAGCGCGAATTCATACGGATGCGGACGCAGACGAATGGCATCCACTTCCTTCGAGCGTTTGTAGTCGATGTAGGTGCTGAGGAGCTCTTCGGTGAAGACGTCACCTTTCAGCAAAAAGCTGTTGTCGCGCTCCAGTGCGTCCAACGCGGCTTCGAGCGAGCCTGGCATGGACGGCACTTTGGCCAACTCTTCCGGGCCGAGATCATAAATGTCTTTATCCAACGGCTGTCCAGGATCGGTTTTATTTTCAATTCCATCGAGGCCCGCCATGAGCATGGCCGCAAATGCCATATATGGATTGCAGCTTGGGTCGGGCGGACGAAATTCCACGCGCTTAGCTTTGGGAGATGCGGAGTACATGGGAATGCGGCAGGCAGCGGAGCGGTTTCTGCGTGAGTACGCCAAATTCACCGGAGCCTCGAATCCTGGCACCAGGCGCTTATAGGAATTCGTAGTTGGCGCGATGATCGCGGCCAAAGCCGGGCCGTGCTTAATTAATCCACCGAGGTACCATAAAGCCATCTGCGAAAGTCCGGCATACCCGTCGCCGGCAAACAATGCCTTACCGCCTTTCCAAAGAGACTGGTGCGTGTGCATGCCGCTGCCATTGTCCTGAAAAATTGGCTTGGGCATGAATGTGACCGTCTTCCCGTACTGGTTGGCGACGTTTTTCACAATGTACTTGTAAAGCATCATGTGGTCGGCGGAGCGGACCAGCGAATCGTACTTTAAGTCGATCTCCGTCTGGCCGCCGGTCGCAACCTCATGATGATGGCATTCGACGTCGAGGCCGCACTGGATCATCGTCATGACCATTTCGGTGCGCAGGTCCTGATAGTGATCGGTGGGCGGGACGGGAAAATATCCTTCCTTGAAACGGGGACGGTAGCCCAGATTATTTTCTTCCCGGCCAGAGTTCCAGCGTCCTTCTTCCGCGTCAATGAAATAAAAGCCGTGTTGCTCGCGCTGGTCGAAACGGACGTTATCGAAAATAAAGAATTCCGCTTCCGCGCCGAAATATGCGGTATCGGCAAGCGCGGTGGAGTTCAGGTACAGCTCTGCCTTTTTGGCAATGTAGCGGGGATCGCGGTCGTAGCGTTGCTTGGTGACGGGATCGATGACGTCGCACGTCATCACCAAAGTAGAAACTTCGGTGAACGGATCGAGCATATAAGTGTCGGGATCGGGAATGAGCAGCATGTCGCTCTCATTGATGGCGGCCCAGCCGCGGATGGACGAACCGTCCATGCCGAATCCTTCTTCAAACGAGGCCTCGGTCAATTGGGAGACAGGATAGGAAATGTGATGCCAAAGACCCGGCAAGTCGGTAAAGCGCAGATCCAGCATTTTAACGTCGTTCTTTTTGACAAACTCCAACACTGCCTTTGGATCGGCCATGAAATCTTCTTCTCCTTATTAGAGCGCAGCCATGCGAGTTTTGCGCGAATCTCTCCGGAATACTTGCGTAAATTGCATTTTTCCTGAGATAAAACCCGGAGGGTCGTAAATACCGATGCGCCTGTTACAATCTTGCCATCCCTACGCTGCCTTAGTCTAGGCTGGCGAACCGGACGTACGCAATTAAATGTTTTTTATCGGCCCTGAAATTTTACCAGTGCAGCGACAAACAAGAGAAGATATCTGCAAGTATGCAGCAGGGTCGGTGCCGACCAGTAATCCCTTATGGACTTTGATCAACTAGAAACTTTTCAAGAAGTAGCCAGATTGTCGAGCTTTTCCCGCGCGGCTGAAAAGCGTTTTCGCACTCAGCCTGCAATTTCTTCACAAATCCGCTCGCTGGAAGAAGAAGTTGGAGCGAAGTTATTGGACCGTTCAGGCGGTAAAGTCTCCATGACGGCTTCCGGCAAACTGTTCCTGAAATACGTGGAAGATACGATTGAAGCCCGCCGCGCGATTTTTACCGCAATCGCCGAAACCGAGCGCGTTCCCCGGGGCGAAATCATTGTTGGCGCCAATGAAGGAACCTGCCTTCACATCCTTCCGGAAGTATTCGCCGATTTTAAAAAACAATATCCTGATGTTGCCGTAAGCATTAAACGCGCTGATTACGCGAAGATCCTTGAATCGGTAATTGATAACAGCGTGGATTTTGGCGTGGTTTCCTTGCCCGTAACCGATACCCGGCTGACGGTGGTATTGATTCATCGCGATGAATTGGTAGCCATCGCGCCGCCAACTCATCCCATTGCCAAGATGAAGTCGATCACTTTGATGGAAGTTGCAAACTATCCATTGCTCGTCCCCAAAGTCGGCCATACGCGTGATGCACTGGAAAATTTATTTCACGAACGCAGGCTGAAGCCGCGTTATTCCATGGAACTGGATTCCAGCGAATTGCTGAAACGATTTGTGGCCGTGGACGTGGGAGTTGGATTCATTGCCCGCTCAAATGCTACCGAAGATGTATTGGCAGGTCTGCTGAAAACCATTCCGCTTTCCGATGCGCAAATTCGTCGCGACCTGGCACTTGTTTTCCGCAAGGATAAAGCTCTGAGCCGCGCGGCACTTGCTTTTATTGATATTGCGGTAAAAACCAAGACGGCAGAAGCTACGGCCCCAGCCAAGTAGTCGGTCTTACTTAACTTCGTATTCTTAAATTCTCTTATTCGCTAAATTGTTATTCGCTGAATTCTTTTATTCGTTAAATTCTACGGTGATGATTGGAGCATTCTGGTCGCCAAGGTTGGTGATCTGTGTTTCGACTGCGCCGTCATACCAAATAATATCGCCGGCTTTAAGCGGCACTTCCTTGGCATCTTTTCCAGTTTGCTGATCGTTTAACTTCATGTCCGCCAGCGCCACAAGCACATGGCTTTGCACATAATTCTTTTTGGGTAAGGTCGCGCTCGCGCCCAAATCAATACGACTGACCGTCACGGCAGGCGTTTCGAATAGAGTGCTGTCGGTAAACGGATTGCCTTTGTCATCATTTCCGAATTCACCATCCGTGCATTCCGCTGCGGAAAGACCGCAGGTGGCTTTTTCGGGGGCGATTCCTTTAGCGGCTTCGAAAATTACGACTTGTAGAGGACTGTCTTCTAAATTGATGAGCCTCTGCGGGTACCCGCCCCTCAGCACCTGTATCTCACCGGGTTCCATTTGCATGGAAAAGGTATGCATTTCGCCAGCGACCTTAAAGTTGTTTTTGCTCAGCGAGAAAATAAGATAATCGTGGTCGTGGTTGTCGAGGTTGCTGCTGGCGTGCGGTGCGACTTCAACCCGATAGATTTTTGCGGTGCTATTTTCCAGCTCCGAGTGGAAAGCGGGATCGTCCTTCGTGGCGACCGGAGTTGCGGTAGCCGGACCCGATGGCGATTTGGGGCGGTTGCTTTTGACTTGTGCGGTTGCCACAGAAGCAAGGAGGCAAATACAAACTAATTTTGCCAGACCTATGAGACGCACTGGCATCAATCCTCCCGGTAGTACGAACACAAAATGATTCTACCAACGTTCCTTCAATATCCCTTTTGTTTGTCCACTATGGCCGATAAAGGCTGCCTATCGATAAATCGCCTGAGATTTTCGGTGAAGAAGGCATATTGGCGCTCCCAGACTTTATCGCTGAATCCAGCGATGTGAGGAGTAATGAGAGCATTCTCCAAATCCCACAATGGCGAAGATTCCGGCAATGGCTCTTTTTCAAAAACATCGAGTGCGGCAAAAGCGATTGTTTTATTTTTCAATGCCTGCGCCAGCGCAACTTCGTCGATCAGCGTTCCCCGACCTACGTTGATCAAACACGCTTGGCGCTTCATTTCTTTGAGGCGCTGTTCGTTGATCAACTTCTCGGTGGAAGCAGTGACGGGGACGGTAAGAACAACGTAGTCAGATTCGCGCAGCAACCTGGAAAGCTCGCTGGCAGGGAACACTTGCTCCACGCCCTCTGGCTTGGGCTTTGCGGGATTTTCACGAGTTGCGATGACGCGCATGCCCAGTGCGGCCGCATGTTTCGCTACATTCGCGCCAATGCTTCCCAGGCCCACGAGTCCAAGCGTAGCTCCGGCAATTTCGCGCGGGCGAAAACCTTCCGGCGCCATTTCCGCTTGCCCCCAGGCATGTTGCGTTTGCAAGCGCATGGATCTGGGCAAATTCTTTGCGAGAGCAAAAATCAACGCGATCACATGCTCCGCGACAACCAGTCCGTGAACGTAGCGTCCGTTGGTGAGCGTGACATGGCTGCGTACTAACTCAGGAAAGAGAAATTGATGAATGGCGGCGGAAGGAGAATGGATCCATTGCAAGTGATTGGCGGACCCGAATTGTTCTGGCGTCAACGATGAACTGAAAATAACGTCGGCATCTTTGAATTCTTCCGGATTGCCAGTGTTCGTGCTAAAGCGAATGATTTCCCACTGCGGAAATTCCTGGCGTAGCTTTTGATCAAACCAAGCCGGCGCTTCCCAAATTTGTACACGATGATTAATGACAACAATCAGTTTCATATTCGTCATTCATGCGAATGGATGGTTTAGGTGGAAACATGTCCGCGGGGATTTTCGATAGCGCGGCGACAATCTGCTCGCGCATATTGAAGTCGGCACTTCGCGAAAAAGAAGCAGGGCGAAGAAGAAGCAGGGCGGGAGTTCCCGCCCGATTCCTTCCGATTCCTTAGGCCGCGCTGCGGAACGATTCGAGCGCGCGTTCTTCGCTGTCATAGACGTCAAACACGGTAAGCAGCTTCGTCACCTGAAGCAGGTCGCCAACGCGCTGCGTGAGGTTGGCCAACTTAATAGAACTGCCATTGTTTCGCGCGCTGGTGTAGAGGGCCACTAGAGTTCCCAACCCGCCGCTATCGATGTAAGTAACTTGGCCGAGGTTGAGGACGATCTTTTTATTTTGCGGAATCAAGTCCCGGAGTGTGTCGCGCAGGCTGGCGGACTCTTCTCCGAAAATGATCCGGCCGCTGCAGTCCACTACCAGCACTCCATCCACTGTTCGCGTATTCAATTTCAATTGCACGAGAGGTCTCCTTGCAATGCCTGAAATACAAGCCACAAGCCTATCTTGCGGCTTGGAAATGCGCAAGAACCCCGGTACTGTTCATTCCGTCTTGATAGATTTTCGACTTTTCTCTGACACTTCTCCGGATAAGCACTAGTCGTCACCCTCACTCAAACTCGCGGTAAAAATTCTTTGCGCTCGCGCGATGCACTACATTACGAAAACATTGCACGCCACGCTATTCGTTCTTCCCTTTATGCCGTCCGGCCCTGACAACCAGCACATGATAGGAAACGTTGTCCCATGCATTGTGAATGCCGATGCAAAGCAACAACAATGCCGCGCCTCCAACGCCAAATAAAGCTTCCGTCGTATGTCCGGGAGTCGCGAAAAACGTCAGCGCCAGCCCGACATAAGCAATCAGTGGCAGCAGGACATGAAACATCCAGTCTTCAAACATTGGTTTGTAGGCAGATTGCTTTTGCATGCGCCGGACCACAAGCAGCGTGTAAATGGCCCCACACAAACCCGTAAGGCTCCAGAGTATCGCGATGACGTTGATGGTTTGCCATGGAACCTGCAAAGCGCCGACAACAACAACGCAGTGGTAAAAATGAACAATCGTCGGGCTTGCAAACGCGGCGCCTGCTTCCGCCGTACCTGTCGACGGTCTCTCCGCAATCAGCGTAAGCACGACGAACTGCAATCCGATCAGCGCACCCGCTGCCGATCCGACAATTACGTAAAAGTTGTCCCATTTGCCCAGAAGTTCAGTCATGATTGCCTCACTCCCCGAACCGCTCGAAGCGATACGCCAATTCCGGACCACGTTTGCCTTCATAGGCTAGCTGCGCCATGAGCAACGTAAACGGCTCGGTGTAGCGCGCGATCTGCAATGGGCCAGCGTCGACGGGATCGAAACCTACGTCGCGAATAATGCCAGCTGCAATCTTTTTTGCGCTCTTGTGGTCGCCGCAATATACCAGGCTTGGCCGTGTCTTTTTACGTCTGGTTTCGAAAACATCGAACAACACTTCGCTCGGCACCGTATTAAATGCGCTGACAACGTGCGCCTTCGGAACTTTCTTCGCAAGCTTCTCTGCACCCGATGAAGTGTTGCCGATGACGAGCCGCGTGTCGTCGTTGCTCATTGGCATGCTGCAAGTGATAAGCACCTTGCCGGATATATCGCCTGCCTGCTTCAACACATCGTTTACGCGAGACCAATGTACAGCCAGAAATAAGACCTTCGCATCCTTTGCGGCTTCGCGTGGTGTACCGGCTTGCGCATTGTGACCGGCTTCTTTCGCCAGCCTTTTCAGCTTCGCGTCGCTGTGGGCATAGCTGAATAGAACCTCGTGCCCGGCACGAGCGAGGATCGTTCCCAGCTTGCCGCCCATCAATCCTGAACCTAGAATGCCGATTCGCATATTGTTGGCCTAATTACAACTCAGAATATATTAGCTAGAGAACCATCGAATATTTGTAGAGCCGCATTACCTCACCATCATCAGACCTTGAATCATCGCAGAGCGGAATTCGTTAGGTCCCTTGCAGAAATGGTGCGCGGTACTTCACCTTCTTCTATGGCTTGCTCGAAACGATCCAATGATTGCGTCCGCGCTTCCGCGCTGGCTGAAAGGCCTCGCCGTGTAACGTGGCAAGGCCTCTTGGCCAGCAAAAAAGAGGTGGACTTAAGCTGCTCTTTCTGCGGAGGTATTTACGCGGTCCGCGATTTCAGTGAGCAAATGGTCCGCATGTTTTTCTTCGTTGAGAGTTTGCTCGAGCAGGGACGCATCTGATGTTTCGCCTAAAATTTCAGCAAAATATCGCACTGTTCCGTATACCGCCATTTCATAATGTTCCACTCTTTGTGCGGCACTAATAAGTGCCACATCGCGCACAGACTCATCGGACGTGTCTTTGATCATGTCCTCCGCTTCCGTGACCAGGGCAGCTAAAGCTTTGCATTTCACCGACGTTGCCTCTCCAGTTGACTTTGTTAAGAGTTGTTGCAAGCGTGCAAGCTGCGCCTTTGTCTCTTGAAGGTGGGAAGTGAACGCTTGCTTCAACTGGGTGTCAGTAGCCTTTTCGATCATTTTGGGGAGTGCGTCAATGATCTGTTCCTCCGTAGAGACAAGCATCTGCAGTTGATTTACATAAAGTTTCCGTAGGCTGTCGAGGTTGGCTGAAAAAAATTTCATTGTAAGTCTCCTTTTATTTTTATGATTGTCGATGATTGCTGTTGATCAAAATGAATGCGGAACCGAGAGATCCGTATGCGGCATCATCTATGCCACATTGCGCAATGCTTTCATTTTCGGCAGGACTTCTTTCCCGTAAAAATCAATCACGCGCTGCTGATCTTTTTGGCCGCTGTGGATGTGTACTTGTGTGGCGCCACTCGCGAACAAATCTTTGAGCGTTTTTATATGAGCGGCGGGATCCGTGCCAACAGGCCATCCTTCGGAAACTTTTTCCAAAGGAATTTCAGCTTTCGCACGTCGCTGAATTTCTTTAGGGTCGCGGATGTCGTAATAAGGATTCCATGCCTTCGGTCCGAAATGCCAATATTCCGCGGCTTCTTTAAGTTCTGTTTCACCGCCTACCACGGCATATTGCTCAATAAACACCGGCATTTTGCTGATCTCCTTGCCCGCCTCTTTTGCGCCAGTTTCAAACTCTGTTTTGTGTTCTTTCCACGTCTTGGGATCAGTGATCAATCCGTCGGCATACATGCCCGCCCGCTTCATGGCCTTCGGTCCATTGCCGGCCATCAGCAAAGGAATTGGTTTTTTCGGGGGATCATACAGACGGGCATTCACGTTATAAAACTTTCCCTTGTGTTCGATCTGTTCTCCGGTCCAGAGTTTGCGGATGATCTCAGCACACTCAATTAACCGCTCGGAGCGCTCCGTCCATTTCGGCCAATAACCGGTGGCAGCATTCTCGTTGAGTGCTTCTCCGGAGCCGAGTCCCAGGAATATTCGACCGGGATAGAGAAGACTGAGACTCGCGAATGCTTCAGCAACCACGGCAGGATTGTAGCGATAGGCGGGACAAGTCACAGTTGTGCCCATCCAGATGTGGCGGGTGCGCTGACCGATTGCGCTCATTGTGACCCAAGCCAGGCCAGCATGTCCTTCATTGGCTTGCCATGGTTGTAAGTGGTCGCTATTGGCAAGCAAATCGAATCCAGCTTTCTCAGCCGCGACACCTAGTTCGACGAGTTCTGGAACGGTGAATTGTTCGTGCGCAAGTTGAAATCCAATTTGTCCCTTGTGCAGTGCTGCGAAATTTGGTGCTTTCGAGTGCGGGCCTTGTTGGTTGGAAGAGGTTTGTCCGCTTGATTTGTTGGAGAGCAGTCCGCCCATCATGGCCAACGCTCCCGACTTCAGAAGGATCCGGCGGCTAGGGTTAAGAGAAAATCCGTTTTCGTCCATAGTCATCAACACCTTCTGTAACATGGCAAGAAATATTAAGCGCGTAAATACAGAAGGGTTTGTATGTGAAGAGATATCTTCGAGAAAGACCACTAAGTGCTGCTGTTATTCGCTCAGGATTCCGAAGTCATCTAAATGTGCGAGCAGATCGGCGGCATTGCGATAGACGCGATATGCTCCTGCACGTTCCAGTTCATCTTCGCCAATGCCTCCGGAAAGAAGCCCTACCCCTAAAGCTCGCGCTCGTTGCGCCGCAAGCAAATCCCAAACACTGTCACCGACGACTACACACTTTTCCAGTTCCATCCTGAGCTTTGCTGCAGCCACAAGAAACAGATCGGGTTCTGGTTTAGTTTTTCGACATCATCTTTAGTCACGATTACTACATTTCGCCCAAGCTTCAGCAATTTCAGCGCTTGTGCGGCATCATCCTTTTGTCCACTCGTTGCGATTGCCCACGGCACACGCAGCCGGGTGAGCTCTTCCAACAGTTCTCGGGCACCATCCAGGGGCCGCACCTGATGGGAATACTCGCGAAACGCGTTCGTATGAAATTCTTCGGATCGTTTGGCATCACGAGACGACAGCTTTTTTCCTGATTCTCTCTGAAAAGCATGAATCAAAGTTGCTCCGCTCATGCCAATTCGGCGGTGAATGGTTGCTGCCGGCAGATGTATCCCGATGTCTTCCAGCGCTTCCTGCCATGCCAATGCATGTGGGTAGACACTGTCTATGAGAGTTCCATCGAGGTCGAAAAGAAATGCCGGTTGATGGCTGCTTGCTTTCTTTCGTTTCATTTTCATTGTCTTTGGATGCTCTGGTGTTGGGTTATTGAATGTACAAGTAAAACTGTATGGACGCCTTA
>DASXCC010000088.1:0-11950 GCA_036491415.1 Terriglobales bacterium
TTTGCCCGCTGCAATGGAGCCTCCGCGGAAAATTTCCGCCGGTGTAAATCCGCGCAGCTCGGTGAGCTTTAATGCAGAAACAGCAGCCTGAATCTTGGCGAAAATAACGTCATCGCCGAAGATGAATGAGAAATCCCGCTCCACTGCCGGATAGCGTGGCAGCGGCTCATACTGAATTTTACGGAGTTCGTTTTTGTACAAACGTTCAAGGTAAATTTCGCCAATGAAAATATCCTGACGAATTTTTTTCTGCGCGACGACGTTGGCGTCAATCTGACCGAACTGCGCCACCGCTTCTCCGTTCAATAAAACTCGCGCCGAGCGGCCCTCGTGGTAATAGTCCGAGGTTTGCGAATCGTATTGAATGTCGCTGTGCTGGAACTCCTCGAGCAATGTTTCAATGGCGCCTTTAAAACTGCGGAATGCCTCGGCAGCGGCTGCGTTCTCTCCCTTGCTCACGTCCAGAATGCCACCCTTGGGCAATGACGCTTTCAGATTGACAACCGTTGCGGCCAGGCAAATCTGTTTCGGTTCCTGCGATTTTCCATCTACTGCTGCAAACACAGAACCCGCTTCGAACAGGCGCACGCTTTCATTGCCACGATTCATGTTGTAAGCCAGCATGTTCAGCAAGCCCGGAACCAGCGACGTGCGCATGACCGAGGCTTCTTCGCTTAATGGATTCTCCAACTCAATGACCGGAAGCGAACCGAACTGCTCGGCATCCTGATGAGAAATGAAGCTCAGCGAAACCGCTTCGTTGTATCCAAGCGACAGCAAAGCCGAGCGCAGCTTCTGGTCTTTTCCGGCATCGGGAGTTTCAATGACCGCTCCCGCATATGCAGGCAACGTTTTTTTGAATTTGTCGTAGCCGTGCAGGCGCGCGATTTCTTCGATCAAATCGATTTCGCGTTCCACATCCAAACGCCAGCTTGGAACCGTAACCAGATAATCGGAGTTCGCATCGGGAATCACGGTGAATCCCAGGTGCCGTAGAATGCGAAGGATTTCGGTGTCGCCGAGGTCTTCGCCGAGAATACGCGCCGCTTCTTTGCGATCAAACTGAATGGGCGCGAGATCGAGTTCGCGGGCGATAGCGTCAATTTCGCTGCCCTGCAGCTCCCCGCCACCAGATTCCAGAATGCGCATGGCAACTCGCGAACATGCGATGGATGTCGCGCCAAAATCCGCTCCGCGCTCAAAGCGATGCGAAGCATCGGTGTGCAGGCCATGCCGCTTTGCTGTCTTGCGGACGACGACCGGGTCAAACCACGCCGACTCAATGAGAATGTTCTTCGTCTTCTCCGTGATCATCGAATCAAAGCCGCCCATGACACCTGCGAGCGCGACCGGTTTTTTCACATCGGCAATGATCAAATCATCGGGGGAGAGTTTGCGGTCGACGCCATCCAAAGTTTTGAGTGTTTCGCCCTTGGCTGCACGGCGCACGATGATCTTGCTGCCTTCGAGTAGATCGAGATCGAAAGCATGCGTGGGATGTCCCATTTCCCAGAGGGTGTAATTGGAAGCATCGGCGGCATTGTTGATGGGCCGCTGGTCTACGATGGCGAGGCGCTTGACGATCGATTCGGGGGAAGCTTGGATCTTTACGCCGCGAATCACACGCGCTGTGTAGCGTGCGCAACCTTGCTTATCTTGAATTTCGATGGAGGCCAAAGTTTCATCACGCGCAATGGAGGCGCGGGCGTCCCCGCCCGTGCTGGCCGGGAGCCTCGCCTCTAGCGGCTTGAGCGGCAGATCGTAAATCGCCGAGCACTCGCGCGCCACGCCGTAGTGATTCATCGCGTCAGGGCGGTTGGTGGTGATCTCCATTTCGAAGGTCGTGTTCGCTCCTTCGCCGTTGACGCCTTCGACGGTGATACCGGCAGCAGTCAAATCTTCAGCGAGACGGTGGTCCGCCGCTGGGACATCAACGAATTCGCGCAGCCATGGTGGAGAAAGTTTCATTGTGCTTAGTCGTTGTCGTTCGTCGTTGGCTAGTTCAAAGACCAACGACCAACAGCTACCGACTGTCTATCCAAACTGTTCCAAAAACCTTACGTCGCCTTGAAAAAACAACTGAATATCATCCACACCATACTTCAGCAGCGCGATTCGGTCTGCGCCCATACCAAAGGCAAATCCGGAGACCTTTTTTGGATCGTAGCCATTTTCTTTGACAAATCCGAAAACGTTCGGATCCACCATGCCGCAGCCGAGAATTTCAATCCATCCACTTTGTTTGCACGGACGGCAGGGCTCTTCTTTTGTTCCAACCCCACGCTTTCCGCTGCCTCCGCAGATGAAGCAGGAAACCATCATCTCGGCGCTCGGCTCAGTGAACGGAAAGAATGACGGGCGGAAGCTCGTCTTCACGCTCGATCCGAAGAGCATTTTCATGGCGTGGTCGAGCGTGCCTTTCAAATCGCCGAAGGTGATGTTGGTGTCCACGGCCAAACCTTCGACCTGGTGAAACATCGGCGAGTGGCTCGCATCCGGCGGATCGTTGCGATGCACTTTGCCGGGAATCACAATCCGCAGCGGCGGCTTCATTTTCTCCATCGTGCGGATCTGCACCGGGGAGGTATGCGTGCGCAGCAGCAGGCGCTCGCGCTGCGGCTTGGATTCCTGGTTGGCGATGAACAGCGTGTCCTGCGTGTCGCGCGCGGGATGATTTGGCGGAAAATTCAGCGACTCGAAGTTGTAATAGTCGCTCTCAATCACCGGGCCTTCTTCAACCGAGTATCCGAGATTCCGAAAAACGCCAACAATTTCGTGCATCGTCTTGATGACCGGATGCTCGGCTCCGATTGCACGGCGAAGAGAGGGGAGCGTGATGTCAATGCGCTCGGCATCCGACCGCGACTGTGAGCCCGCGTTTTGGCTCTGCTGCAGAGCGCTTTCGATTTTCTGTTCAACTTCAATCTTGAGTTGATTGACGCGCTGTCCGACATCGCGCTTAGCCTCTTTCGGCGCAGCTTTCAGCCAGAGATCATTCACAAGCGTGAGGACGCCGTCTTTGCGCGCCATCCAACGATCACGAAAGGTCTTCCAGTCGGCTTCACTTTTGACTCCGGCTGATTCTTTTTCCAGTGTCGCGAGAAGGTCCTTTGCGGCCTGGTCCAGCGCCGAGGCGGAGAAATCCGTCAGCTTCGGAACCGCGTAGGCGGATTCATTTGGCGGAGTCATGCGTTGCCGCTTTGCTAAGAAGAGTAGTCCGCGCGATGAAACCGCTCGGAAGGACAATCATAAAAGGGAAATGCTGGCACGACTGAAGTCGCGCCTATCCCGAACCATTTCTGCAACGTCCAGCGCTGAGTTTCGCTAAGAACATACTCGACCCGGCGCTGGACAAAGCCATACGAATTGCAGGGGCTGAATGTTAAGTCCTAAAACGCCAAATGCTAGATGCCAAGTGCTGAAATGCTCAAAGCAGAATGCTGGAAAACTACGCTGCCCCGCTAAGAGCGCCCTTTGCCTGTTCGGCGAGGCTCTTAAATCCAGCGGCATCGTTGACCGCGAGGTCGGCCAGAATCTTGCGATCCAGTTCGATCCCGGCCTTCTTCAGGCCATTGATGAACTGGCTATAGCTGATGCCATTCAGCTTGGCGGCGGCGCCGATGCGCACGATCCAAAGCGAACGGTACTGGCGCTTTTTCTGCTTGCGGCCCGAGTAGGCAAACTTTAAGCCGCGATCTACGGCTTCTTTCGCCGCGCGGTAGAGTTTTGATTTTGTCAGGAAGTAACCGCTTGCGCGGTCTAATATCTTTTTGCGTTTTGCGCGACGTTTCGTCCCGCGTTTTACACGAGGCATGGTAGTTCTCCTTTTTGCTTACGTTTTAGCGGCTGGAGGTAGGAGACTTTTAGGTCTTTGGCCTCTTCACTCGCTGCGTGTGTCGTGCAGTCTATTCTCCGCACAACGCGAACCGAAGTTCACGCCACACAAAAAAATCTAGTACGGAATCATTCTCTTTACTTTGGGAGTATCGGCAACGCTTACGAGCACGGTGCCGCCCAGGTGGCTCTTACGCTTCTTGTCCTTGGAAGTCAGGATGTGACGCAAGAAAGCCTTCGACCGCTTCACTTTTCCGGTGGCGGTCTTTTTGAAGCGCTTTGCGGCGCCTTTATGTGTTTTTAATTTCGGCATATTTCCTCAATCATAATTGCACCCAAAATCACCTTGGATGGGGTGGTCCGTGTGCACAGTCTTAAATTTTACGCTTGTCCTACGCGGCTTTGTGCTGGCTCTTGCGCGGGGGCGGCGTCCTGCTGCTTCGGTTTGGCGGCCTTCGGCGGCTTTTGTTCCAGCTTCTTTGCGCTCGGCGCCAGGATCGCGTGTAGCGTGTTGCCTTCCTGCCGAGGCCGGAATTCTACAATTCCCTGATCGCCAATGTCCTTAATCAGCCGTTCCAAAATTTCGCGTCCCAAACCCGTGCGCGTCATTTCGCGTCCGCGGAAGAAAATGGTCGCTTTGACCTTGTCTCCTTCATCCAGGAAGCGCAACACATGGTTCTTTTTTGTTTCGTAATCGTGGTCATCCACATTAATGCGGAACTTTACTTCCTTTACCACGATGGTCTTCTGGTTCTTTTTCGCTTCGCGTTCTTTCTTTTCCTGCTGGTACAGGAATTTCCCGTAGTCCATAATGCGGCATACAGGAGGGGTCGCGGTGGGCGATATTTCTACCAGATCCAGGTTCTTCTCGCGGGCCTTTTTCAGCGCTTCGAAGGGTTGCATTACTCCAACCTGCTGACCCTCGTCATCTATCACACGGATTTCCCGTGCCCGAATGCGCTCATTGATGCGGATAAAACGTTTATCGATAACTAGCCTCCGTACATTACCAATCGCGAAAAGATAGAAAATTATAGCATGTGAGTTAGGATCACTGCGGTCTAAGAAAGTCGGTACTGGCACTAAGTGTTTTGCACAAGCTACTTCGGTAACCACCAATGCCTCTTCCCCAATTTTGCCTCTGGCTTTATTCTTTTTTTGGATAGCCCCTAAAGCAGCGGCCTTTCCTCTCCGGCTTATGATCCCACGTATTTACGCGATGATTCCTGTTGGAGCCGGCGCTCTCGCGCTGGTCTATTTCCTACTCAAGCCTAAGGTAAAAAAACCGTCTGAACTGGAACTGCAACGCCGCGGCTGGCTGGAAAGAGTGGGCCGCATTACTGACGGCACCGTGATTGACGTGCAGGAGCACAAGGAAGAAGACCGCCCTGCCACGTTTTTGATCTACCAATATGATGTCGCAGGAGTTTCCTATGAAGCTTCGCAGGATGTCACGTATCTCCGCCAGCGCATCAATCTGCACAGTTGCCGCTTAGGATTGCCGACTTCTGTCCGCTACGATCCCCAGAATCCGGGGAATTCGATGGTGGTTTCTGAGAAGTGGATCGGCTTGCGGCAATAGACTATTCCTGAATTTAATTTCCGTGATGGAAGGCGAGTCTTTTCAGGTCAGGCCAGAATTCCGCGAAGGCATTCCCTCCCATTTTTCCTAAAACTCCGTACACGCTGCGAATGGCCGCGCTTTTCGTGTTGGCCTCGCTATCGGCCCGCCAGGTATTCGAAAGGAAATTGTTTCCCGGAATCGCGATGAAGCGGGCATAGGCCGGCATGGTTTCGCCTTGGCGGTTGCGAGCGGTAAAGGTGGTCAGGATCGCATGGTCAATGCGCGCTTTGATCGGATCATTGGCGTCGCGGAAATATCGCGGATCTTCTCCCCACAGTGCACCCAGGCCAGCTTCCATCGCGTTGCTGGTGGCGATTCCCGTAAAGCGCATGGCGTAGCGCTTGCCGTAGCCTTCCCAATGCGGACCATATTCTTTCGGGGTATTGCGCGCGGTTCCAAAGGCTGCGGTGAAGAGTCCCGCTGCCAGACTGGTCGGCCCCACGCTACTGGTCACGAACCACTGGAAACGTTGTCTGGAAGTGATGTATGTCGAAGGCGCGTCAACGTTCGGTGCATTAGTGTTCGGTGCATCGTTGCTCTTCGCATCAATGTTTTTTGAATCGAAGTTCTTTGAATCGTTGTTGTTCTTTGCCTCAATGTTCTTTGCATCAGCATTCAAAGGTGCGAGTTGGTTCGCCGGTTTCTGCGCGAAGGCGTTGAGCGAAATGAACGAAATGAAAAGCACGGCAAAACCCGCAAACCGTAGAAGCGCTCGCTGCATCCGGCTGAGTTTTAGAATATGCACGATCCTTTGTTGCGCTTTGCGCGGATAAGTTGCTTCCGCTGGCGGAACCACGGGGTTTGGTGCAAAACAACTGCCTAAACCTGCGCCGCATCGTTCAAAGGGTCAACATCTTAATGTTCAACTCTGTATGTTCAATTCTGTGCGCTTGAGCGTAAAATTCCCCACCATGAGAAAGACCTTCTTATCCCTTTGCCTTTTATTTTTGATAAGCGCTTTTGCTTTCGCACAGGACGGCCAACAACAATTCGCCCAGCTTGGCGACTTCAAACTGCAAAGCGGAGAAGTGATTCACGATTGCCGCATCGGCTATCGGACGTTCGGCAAGATGAATGCCAACAAATCGAACATTGTTTTGGTGGACATTTGGTTCGGAGGCAATAGCGGAAACTTGGCGGCGGCGTTTGGCCCCGGCGGCATGGTAGACGGCACGAAATATTTCGTGGTCACAATCGATCCACTCGGCAACGGCGTCTCTAGTTCGCCGTCGAACAGCGCCTCGCAGCCGCACATGAAATTTCCGCAGTTCACCATGGCGGACATCATCAACGCGCAGCATCAAGTGCTGACGCAGTTTCTGCACATCGATCACATCATGGCCGTGACCGGAGCATCCATGGGCGGCATGCAAACTTTTCAATGGATGGTCTCTTATCCCGATTTCATGGATAAAGCGATTCCGATTGTCGGTTCGCCTCGGCTGGGCTCGTACGACTTGATGCTCTGGCATTTGCAGAATGACATTGTGATGAATGATCCTGCATGGAACCATGGCGATTACACAAAGAATCCCAGTCAGTTGGAACTGGGCGAGGTCGGCGCAATCGTTCTGCGCACGCCGCGATATTTTAATCGCGAACATTCGCGCGAGCAGGTGCCGGATTTATTGCATCACTATGAAGTCGATCCAACCATGGATGCGAACGACCACATCCGTACGACGCAGGCCGTGATGTCGCTCGATGTATCCGCTCCGTTCGGAGGCTCTATAGAACGTGCTGCAGCCACGGTGAAAGCAAAAGTATTGATCATTGTTTCCGCGGAAGATCACGTCGTTTCTCCTGATGCGGCCTTGAATTTTGCCGATCTGATTCATGCGCAGGTCATCAAGCTGGGCAGCGATTGCGGACATCAATCATCGGTTTGTGATGGTGGTCAGACGAATACAGCTGTCGCACAATTCCTGGCGCAATAAAGCTTTCAACTCGGGGAAAATGCTTAGTGCGAAGTTGCAGGTTGTGGCATCAAAATAGGGTCTGATTACGTTAGCTTAAACCAGGGTCAGATTTCCGAGGGGCAATCATGGCTACTCTTGAATCTCCAGTGCAGTCCGCCGTTCGTCCCGCCAAAATGTTCAAGAACGAACCGGTCGTTGATTTCAGCAAGCAGGAAAATGCCGCGCAGATTCGTGGCGCGCTGGAAAAAGTCCGCAGCGAACTTGGCCGCGAGTATGACCTGATTATTAGCGGTAAGCGCATGCAGACCCGGGACAAAATCAAATCCATCAATCCGGCCAAGCCTTCTGAAGTCGTTGGAGTCCACCAGAAGGCGGGAATGGAGCAAGTGGAACCGGCGATGCAAGCCGCGCTGCGCGCATTCGAAAGCTGGAGCCGCACATCCTGGGAAGAGCGCGCCGATTTGTTATTCCGCGCCGCTGCCATTTTGCGGGAGCGGAAATTCGAGTTTATGGCGTGGCTGGTTTTTGAAGTCAGCAAGAACTGGGCTGAGGCCGATGCCGACGTAGGCGAAGCAATCGACTTCGCCGAATACTACGCGCATCTTGCCTTGCGTTTGTCGAAAGCCAAGACGGACGTTCAGCTTCCCGGTGAGCGCGATTCGCTCGTTTACATTCCTCTGGGCGTAGGCGCCGTCATTCCACCATGGAACTTTGCTTTGGCCATCATGGCGGGAATGACCATGGCAGCCATTGTCAGCGGAAACACTGTCATCGTTAAGCCCTCGAGCGACTCTCCAACCATTGCCGCAAAATTTGTCGAACTGCTGGAATCAGCCGGTATGCCCGAAGGCGTTGCGAACTTCTGCCCAGGCTCCGGCGCGACATTTGGCAATGCGATCGTCGCCCATCCGAAGACGCGATTTATCGCCTTTACCGGATCGCGCGAAGTTGGCCTTGACATCAACAAGCGTGCGGCGGAACAAGCCTCCGGACAAATCTGGATTAAACGCACCGTGCTGGAAATGGGCGGCAAAGATGCCATCATCGTGGACGCCGATGCGGACCTCGATTCCGCGGTCACGGGCGTAGTAGCAGCGGCATTTGGTTTTCAGGGACAAAAGTGTTCCGCCTGCTCCCGCGCCATTGTGGATGAAAGAATCTACGAACCGTTTCTGGAAGAAGTGCGAGAGAAAGTTGAGAAGTTAAGCATTGGTGATCCGACGCAGAACCCCAACATGGGCGCGGTCATTAACCAAGCTTCCTATAAGTCGATCCTGGAATACATCGACGTCGGCAAAAAAGACGGCCGCCTGATCGCTGGCGGGGCCGCAGTCGAAAACGCAGACGGTGGATATTTCATCCAGCCTACGGTGATTGCCGACATTCAGCCAAAATCGCGGCTGGAGCAGGAAGAAATTTTTGGGCCGGTGCTCGCAGTGTCCAAAGCGCGCGACTTTAAACACGCCCTTGAAATCGCCAATGACACCGAATTCGGACTTACGGGTGCGGTCTATACGGGCTCCCGCGAAAAAATCGACATGGCCACGCAGGAATTCCACGTGGGAAATCTTTACTTCAATCGCAAATGCACGGGAGCGATTGTGGGAGCGCATCCCTTCGGCGGATTCAACATGTCCGGTACCGACTCCAAGGCCGGCGGCCCGGATTATTTATACCTGTTCACACAAGCAAAATCCGTGGCAGAGAAAATTTCTTAGTGGGGGAAGCAGGTTTGCACGCGAGTACAAACGCAGGGAAACTTTCACCATCTCAATCTATGTTTTTAGGTCATTGAACTAAATATTCCTTGCCTCTACGGAAGTGCGGCTTACAATAATCGCAAAAGCAGTTCACAGTACAAATTATTGCTATGAGTGCTCGCCCTACAATCACGGCCAACGAGATGTTTGCGTCGAACGCTACTCCAGAAAATTGGGCGAAGTGGTCCGGCCAGGTCATTCAGGGCCAGGACATTCACGGGAAGTTTCGCCTTGAGGAGTATCTTGGCGGTTCAGACCGCAGCGCGGTATTTCGCGCGAAGAAAACAGACCACACCGCGGCGACTATTGCCGTCAAATTTTTTGTCGCCAAACCGGCGAGCGCCGATGCCCAACTCGCTCTCTGGAAGCAGGCGTCGAATTTGTCCCATCCGCATGTCATGCGCGTCTTTCAATGGGGCCGCTGCGAAATTGACGGAGTAAAGATGCTGTATGTTGCGACGGAATATGCGGAAGAAAATCTCGCGCAAATTCTTCCTCAGCGTGCGCTTACTCCGGAAGAAACGAAACAGATGCTGACTTCGTTGCTGGATGCGCTCGCCTATCTGCATGGCAAGGGCTTCGTGCACGGGCATCTGCGGCCTTCAAATATTCAGGTAGTGAACGATCAGTTAAAGCTTTCCAGCGAGGGTATCGCACGAATTAACGAGCCCAGTGGCGGTAAGCGGAGCGCGTATGATCCGCCGGAAATCGCGACTATGACCACTTCCACCGTCGGGGACGTATGGTCGCTTGGAATGGTATTGGCCGAGACGTTGACGCAGAAACTTCCTCCTGTCGATGTCTTCAAAATCGATAATCCCAAGCAAAAAGATCCGGTTGTTTCCGCATTCGTCCCTGAGCCGTTTCGCGAGATCATTCGTAATTGTCTGCGGACGAACCCGCAGCAGCGCTGGACGGTCGAACGAATCGCCGCTTATCTGAAATCGCCAAGTTCTGGTTCCGATACAGTGGTCGCTGTACGCGAAACACGCGAAACACAAGAAACAAGAGACAAGCGCGAAGTTTTGCCAGCACATGGAGTGCGAAAAACCCTCGTATCGTCCGGAACCCGCGAGCCATCCTCTACCTCTACATCCTCTAACTCGAAAAGAGGCTTGCTGATTTTTATGGCTGCGATTGTTTTAGTTGTGGCAGTCGTTGCCGGAGTGATGATCTACAACTCACATCCTGCAATAACGCAGTCCTCTCAGGCTTCGACGCAGGAACAACAAGCTTCAACTCAGACGCCGCAAGCGGCTCCGCCTGTCGGGCAGCAAAGCCCTGCCGCCAACATTCCATCCCTGGGGCCAGGCAATCCGATGGCGGCGAATTCCTCCACCGCTGGCGTGATGCATCAAGTGGTTCCGGAAGCTTCTCCGGGAGCGCGAAGAACGGTCCACGGCAAAGTCCGTGTGCAGGTAAGAGTCTTTGTGGATGAAGCGGGAAACGTTACGCGCACGGCTTTTGATTCCCATGGACCCAGCAACTACTTTGCGGGCCTGGCGCAGAATGCGGCAGAGCAATGGAAGTTCGTGCCCGCTCAATCGAACGGGCAGGACGTATCCAGTGAATGGGTTTTGAAGTTTGCTTTCGGAAGAAAAGCTACAGAAGTCTCGCCTATCCGTGCCAATTTCAGGTAATCGGCAATTTCTAGGAAACGACTCCAGCCGACCCAGGTTGTGGCGCGGCAGCCGCCGTCGTAGCGGCAGCAGCTTCATTCAAAATCCTATGATGGATCGTGAATAGCGCCAATTCGAGCCGGTCGGAAACCCCGATCTTGTCATAAACGTTCCGCAGATAATTCTTGATGACCTGTTCGGTAGTTCCCAGCTGCGTGGCGATTTCTTTGTTCTTGTATCCCTGAACAATCAGAGCGACGATGCGAAGTTCCTTCGCGGTCAGGCGATCACGAACGCGCAATCCGACCATATCGTTTTCTGTAAGCTCGCTGGGTACGGCGATGTCCTGCACCCAATTTTCGCCGCGGGCCACCTTGCGGACGCAATCCACCAGCGCTCCGCTGGTTACATTGCGGTAAACAACGCCATTGGCGCCGCCGGCCATATATTTCTGCGCGCTTTCGCCCGTGTCGGCAAGCACTACCACGCGAGTTTTCGCTTTGGCCGCGCCTTGAATCACAGCGGCAAAATCGGAATGGAAGCCGCCCGCGATCACCAGCACCGACGCGCGAAATTTATCGAGCGCCATGAACATCTGCTCGGAAGTTTGGGCCTGTGCCACAATGCGCATCTCGTCTTCGACCGCCAATACTTTTGCGATCCCCGCCCGGAAGATAGCCTGGTTGTCGGCCAGAATCAGTTTCAGCATTGCCTTTAGCTCCTCACCTTACTGATGGCGAACAAAATCGTAAGAGTCGATCACGCAAGCCACACCTCGCGAATCCTCGCCGCCTGCGGATTCATCGGTACGAACCACCCTGCCCCGGCATTGCACCACGACATTTTCTTTAGAACCGGTCACTTCAGGTGGAAGCGTGATTTCAAATTCGACGTTGGAACCAACTTCCAACGCGGCATCAGCTTTAATGTACACACCGGCAGCGCTTAAATTTCCTGTCACGCCGCTGCTGTCGCCGGCTTTCTCTTCATTCGACTTATGGATCTTTATTGGTAATTCAAGGGGAAATCGCTTCCCCGTGCGTGCTTCGGACACAAAACCTCCTCGTGCCTGGCCATTGTTTGCGTCTAAACGCCAGCTCGGTACCGCAACTCATGGGGGAATAGCTAATGATCTGGCTAGGGCTCCTTATATCACGGATGCCACCTTTGGCAAAAGACGGGGTGACTTGTAAG
>DASXCC010000089.1:0-16412 GCA_036491415.1 Terriglobales bacterium
GAGCGAAAATGTGTCCGCGGGAAGACGAATGTGTCAGGCAGCACACAGCAACCACAAGGTAAACCTTTGATTCTGCGGGCCATCCCCTGCCGGTGAGTGCCGGGTATTTGTGATTGAATGCTAGAAGTTTAAAAAAACTAGAAGTTTAACAACCCAGACGTTTAGGAACGATGCCCGATTCTTTCCCGATTACGCTGCACGCCGCTCCCAAAGATGCCGGCAAGCGCCTCGATCAATTTCTTGCCTCGCATCTTACGGAGACAAGCCGGGCGCGGGTGCAGCAGTTGATTGCTGAACAGAAAGCCCTGGTGAATGAGGCCGTGGTGAAGCCTTCCTATCGGCTGCAGGGAGACGAGCAAATCGCGATCCTCGGTGCCGTCCAGGTTGCGCCTCTGCGGGCCATCGCCGAGGACATTCCGCTTGATCTCGTCTATGAAGACGACGACCTTGTCGCGGTAAACAAACCTGCGGGAATGATGGTCCATGCCGGAGCGGGCGCTACCGAAGAGGAACGCAATCGTGGAACGCTGGTGAATGCGTTGTTGCATCGTTTCGGAAAGTTGTCAGGAGTTGGAGGTGAACTGCGGCCGGGAATCGTCCATCGCCTCGATAAAGCAACCAGCGGATTAATTATCGTTGCGAAAAATGACGAAGCCCACCGTCGGCTGGGTTCCTTATTCTCCCATCGCGAGATTAAAAAGAAATACATTGCGCTTGTTCACGGATGGTTGAAGCAAGACCACGGCACCGTCAACAGCGCCATCAGCCGCGACAGGATCCACCGCACGCGCATGACAACCCGGCGTCCCGGTGGACGCGACGCCATCACCCACTACCAGGTCCTGCAACGGATCGATTCGCCGTTCGGAAAGCTCAGTTTAATCGAGTTGAAGATCGATACCGGACGCACCCACCAGATCCGCGTGCATCTCTCGTCTTTGGGGCATCCGGTGGTTGGCGATACCTTGTATGGAGCGCCGCGTGAAATGACCGCGAAAGGCCCGCCCAAGCAGACTCTCGCGCTATCCCGGAATTTTCTTCATGCGGCAGCGTTGGAGTTTGTCCATCCGAAGACGAAACATCTCCATTCGTTATCGGCCCCTTTACCCTCTGAACTTGATAATTTTTTGAGCCGCCTTGGGTGTGCGTATAATGGAAGCAACAATGAGGGCTCGTAGTATCAGTTTTGTTCTGGTCGGCTTGGCAGGCTTTTTGTTGCCAGCAATGGCGCAGACTTCCACGGACGATTTACCTTCCGCTCCCTCGGCAACAGTCCAGCAGAAACAAGCGGCCCGAAAACCTCAGCCTCCACCACCAGCTCCAGCGCAGCCAGCGGCGAATGCGCCCGATCCACAAGCGCAGCCAGCCCAAGCGACGCCAAAAGATTCCACCACTAAAAATTCCAGCACAAGCGGCGCTTCGCCCTCGCAGTCAGGCGCAGCCCAGACCCAGAAAAAACCTGTGGACAAGAATGTAGACGGCGCGTTGCTGGACCCCAATGATGCGGATGATTCCGGCGGCCCTCCGGGGTTCAGGGTGCGTGTAAACGAAGTCAATCTGGTTTTCACCGTGATGGACAAGCACGGCCATTACGTGAAGGACCTGAAGAAAGATGATTTTGACGTCATCGATAACGACATGGCGGCGAAACGCATTCGCAGCTTTCAGAACGAAACCGATCTGCCGCTTCAGGTCGGTCTGCTGATCGACGCGAGCAACTCCATCCGCGAGCGCTTCAAGTTCGAGCAGGAGTCGGCCGTCGAATTTCTGAATGACACAATTCGCAGGAACTATGACAAAGCATTTGTCATCGGCTTCGATGTAACTCCCGACGTCACCCAGGACTTCACCGATGATACCGAAGCGCTTTCCAAGGGAATTCGCGTGTTGCAGCCGGGCGGTGGCACGGCGCTTTTCGACGCTCTTTATTTTGCCTGTCGCGATAAGTTGATGAAGGAAAAGCAGACCGGGCCGGTGCGGAAGGCAATCATTCTTCTGACCGACGGCGAAGATAACCTCAGTCACGTAACTCGTGAGGAAGCCATTGAAATGGCGCAGCGAGCAGAAGTCACGGTTTATACCATCAGCACAAACCTGACGAACGGAGGCGGTGAGGGAGACAAGATACTGCAACGCATCGCCGATGCTACCGGCGGCCGGTCCTATCGACCGTTCCAATTAACAGATGTGGCCGACGCCTTCGGCAAGATTCAGGAAGAGCTTCGTAGCCAATATGCTCTTTCTTATCTGCCTCCGCAATTTGCTCTGGATGGAAGTTTCCACACGGTCGAAATCATCGCTAAGAACCACAAGGGCCTGCACGTGCGCAGCAAGCACGGCTACTACGCTCCTGTTGAATAACTACTAAGAATCTATTCTTCCGAATGCGCCATGGCGTAATATCCGGCGCGCGCCTGCACTCTGTAATCTTTTACCTTGGGGCGAATCTCTACGCGGCGGAAGGTGTTGTCTTTTTTGGAATTGCTGGGTACATATCCGATGTTGTACTGGCTGCGCAATTCATTGGAGATTTGGTCGAAGGCCTGCTTTAGTTTGTCCGCTTTATTACCCACTTCAATGACGCGGCCTCCAGTTTGCTCGGTCAGCTTTTTCATCGCGCTGTCGCCCGAGTAACCGCCAAAGCCATACGCGCCGCGATCGGCAATCAAGAGAACATAGACAATACTGTCGGCTTTCTGCGCGGCTTCTACGGCGTCGATTAATTTCAACTTGCTTCCCTGGTCTTCACCGTCGGTGAGCAGGATCATGGCTTTGCGGCCGACTTCTTTAGACAATTCATCGTGTGACGCCAAATAAACCGCGTCATAAAGCAGCGTTCCCTGGGGCGTTGCGCTGCATGGCAACGGTCCGCCTCCCATGCCCGGAATGCCGCAGCTGGAAGTGGGAGCGTTGATGGTGGTGCTGTTCAACGCGGCACGCAGTGAATGACCGTTATTAGTGAAGTCCTGCAACAGATTCACGTCCACATCAAAGCTCAGAACAAAGGCTTCGTCTTTGGGACGGAGAATTTCATTCAGGAAATTGGCCCCGACTTCCTTTTCCATGCCCAGAACTCGTTGTTGGCTTCCGCTCGTGTCGATTAAAATTCCTAACGTAAGAGGCAGATCGGAGTTGGCCGTGAAATACTTAATCGTTTCCGGCTTGCCGTCCTCGAACAGGTCGAAGTCAACTTTTGTCAGGTTGGGAATCAGGCCGCCCTTTTTGTCTTTGACATTAAAGAAGAGCTGCACGACGTCGACATTTACCTTGAGCGTTTCGGCGGAATCATCCTGCTTGGTCTGATCGTCCTGATCTTGCGGCTGGTTTTGTTCTTGCCCGGCGAGTTGCGGGATTCTCTGTGCGAGTGCCGTCCCGGAAAGCAAGCCAGCCAGAAGCAGAGTGCTAACTAATTGCAGCGAATGGGTTTTTGCTGTCACAAATTTTTCTCTGGGTTTTTGCTAAGTTGTAGCTCTGGAAACTTAGATGCACCAAGTCAAGCCTTTAAAGCATCCTAAGGGCAGAACAATTAGAATTCTAAGATCGAAGGCACGGATTGTCTTTATGAAAGCACGTAAGCGGTGGTTTGGACTCGGATTTCTATTGTTAATTTGCGTGGTTGGCATCGCCCAGCAACAGCAAGACCAGAAGAAACAAGACGATATTCCAGACGCGCCCACGGTCAGCAATCAACCGGCGCCGGCCAATCCTTTGCCGCCGCCGACATCCCATGTGCCGCTTCCGAGCGCCTCCGAGTCTACTTCCCAGCCGCCACCGGACGAGAACACGCCGCCACCCAGCAGTTCCAGCGTGGTGCCGAAGGAAGATCCGAACAATCCGTTCCCTGAGTCTGAAACCGATGTCCCAAAGACCGACGCGGACAAGCCGCCGATCAATATCCAAACCGTTCCCCAGGGTGGTGCGACCGACGAAAATGGCTCAGCTCTGCAGGACTTCACGGTTGTTTCGAACGTAAACCAGGTCATTATTCCGGTCAGAGTCGTGGACGATAAAGGAGTCATGATCAATGGCCTGACTCCCAAGGATTTTGCCGTGTATGAGAACGGCGCGCGGCAGAAAATGAACTTTTTTACCAGCGACCCATTTGCTCTTTCCGTAGCGGTGATTGTTGACCTGGGTATGCCGGACTCCGCTTTGCAGAAGGTGAACCAGACATTTACGGCGCTGCAAGGATCGTTTACTTCCTATGATGAGGTGGCCGTCTATACCTACACCAGTGCGGTCGGAGAAGTCTCGGATTTCAACGCAGCGGGAAGGAAATTGGCGGCTGTGTTGGACGATCTAAAGACGGTGCGCGGACACAATGACGGTGTCCCCGTCATGGGTGGGCCTTTTGGACCGCAAGGGCCCTCGATCAACGGCGCGCCCGCCGATCCCAGTGCTCCGCTTACCCGGACGCCGCCGAAAGAATCTCACGTCCTGAATGATGCCATCTTGAAAGCGGCTTTTGACCTGAGCAAACGCGACAAAGCACGTCGCAAAATCATCTTCGTGATTAGCGAAGGGCGAGAATACCGAAGCAAAGCCAGCTATAGGGACGTTCTCCGGGTCTTGTTGACCAATAACATCATGGTCTACGGAATTGGCACCGCAGAAACTGCATTGCCCGGTTACAGCAAGGTTGCAAAGCTGCATGTTCCACTCATGGGCTACAGCGATATTTTGCCCAAGTACGCTTCGGCCACAGGTGGGGAAGTGACGAACGAATATTCGCGGATGGCCATCGACGATGCTTATGCGAAGATCATGCACGACGCGCGCACCCAATACACACTTGGATACGTAACGCATCCAGCAGCGGGCGGCCCGAATTCCTATAGAGAGGTCGAGGTTCGGGTGGACCGTCCGGATTGTTCCCAGTATGCGGCGCCGTGCATCAAGACGTTTGCAAAAGCGGGATACTATCCGTTGCCCCCATCTCAGAGCGCAAGGTAAGTTTCCCAACTCTGGAATAGGGAAAATTCCTTAATTGTTTGGGGCGTGTGTGTCATTTAGTAACGGCAGTAACCTGCCGGTAACCCCTGCTCGTGTGATATAAAACCAGAGTATCAATCCAAGTTTATTCAGCGGCAGAATCTCTTGCGCAATTGTGCTGTGTCTGCCGCAGGGTTAGAGGAAAGTCTTTGAGTTTCATTAATTTCGCAGCTCGCGAGATCAACTGCAAGATCGTTTACTATGGCGCCGGATTAGGCGGCAAGACGACGAACCTGCAGCACATCTACCAGAAAACTGCCGAACAGCAGAAAGGTAAGATGATTTCGCTGGCTACGGAGACCGAACGTACGCTGTTCTTTGACTTCCTGCCCTTAGAACTTGGTTCGGTCCGCGGTTTTAAGACCCGTATCCATCTCTATACTGTTCCCGGCCAGGTTTTCTACGACGCCAGCCGCAAACTGATTCTTCGCGGCGTGGATGGCATCGTTTTCGTGGCTGATTCCCAGCAGGAACGCATGGATGCGAACATCGAAGCGCTCGATAACCTGATGGATAATCTGAAAGAGCATGGATACGACTTCAACAAGATTCCTTATGTTTTACAGTTGAACAAGCGGGATCTGCCAAACATTCTGCCCGTGGACGCGCTGACCAAGGAACTTCGCCGCAAGAATGAAGCGGTGCTCGAAGCTGTGGCATTTCAAGGTCAGGGAGTGTTCGAGACTTTAAAAGAAATTGCCCGTCAGGTTCTCGTGGAATTAAAAGCCGGCGGATAACTTCCTCCGCGCCTCGGTAGGACAATCCTTCGTACTTGCTACTTCACAGTTTTATATCCATCAAACATTTCAAACCTTGTCATTCTTCGACTCCATGTATCGCTCGCAAGCGAGCAATCCCACTTCGCTCAACACGACAAGTTTTTAGTGTGCGATTTTGAAAAGAGAATAGCGGTGAGCGAAGGCCTGTTCACTTCTACTTCAGCTTCATCGACTTCAACATCTGCTCGAAAACCGGTCTTAAATCCTCGAAATCTTTTTCCGGCGCCACAAAAACTACGTAAAGCAGCGATCCATCATTGCGCTTCATGGCGATAAGCCAATCTCTTTCCCGCATGGTTTGTCCGGGTTGGCCCTGCTCAGGCGAGCGGCCGATCAGGTCGATAGATTTGCCGGCGAGTCCATTCACGCGAATGTCCTCGGTGTTGCCGATCTCTTTCATGTCTGGATTGGATTGGCGCAGGGAATTGATTAAAGCATGCGTGGCGGCGTCGAGAGAGGTATCGGTTTTTTCTGGTTCGTAGTTGCTGACAATCGCCCCGTACACCACCGCATCTTTTAAGAAGCCGTTCTGTGGGGCAATCGTTACGGCGGAATTCGCGTCACCCATGACTTGCCAGTTTGCCGGATAAGAAATCTGATATTCGCTGTGATCGAACTGGCGCATGCTGGCATCGATAGGTATTCCTTTAACGGCGGCCGGAGCGGCGGCGTGGTCCTTCTGCCACGCGGCGATCTGATCCGCGCTCATCGGCTGCAAGCCGCCCACCTGTTTTTTGATCGCGAGAAATTCTGAGCTGTCTTTCTGATATTTCTTCGCCGGCAGGGTGGACACTTCCTGGGAGACGGCTCCGGCGCGATTGCCCGGGTCAGGATGGTCGCTCAGAAACTGGGCGACAGTGCTTTGCTTCCCGCTTTGTTCCTGCAGTTTGGCGAAGAAGACGGCCATTTGATGCGGATCGAAGCCAGAGTCATACATGATGTCACTTCCGAGAAGATCGGCTTCAGACTCCGCTTGCCGCGAATTCTTTAAGAAATAAGAACCAACTCCAAATGAGATGCCCAGCTGCGCAGCCCTTGAAAGCGCACCATTGCCCATCATTCCGCCTAAAAGCGCGAGTGGGAGTTGTGCGGCCATCTGCTTGCTCGCGGCACGTGTGCCATGACGCTGCACGACGTGAGAAATTTCATGTGCGAGGACGCCGGCAAGTTGGGCTTCGTTGTCCGCAGCCTGAATGGTCCCGAGGTTCACGAAAATCGGACCACCGGGAAGCGCGAAAGCGTTGATCTCTTTTTGGTTCACAACATGAAATGTGTATGGCCATTTTTCTCCGGGGGCATGTTCGGCTAATCGCTGGCCTAATCGCTGTACATATTTGGTTGCGGAATCGTCATCCGCCAACAAAGGTAGTTGTTGTGAGACTTGCGTGGCGGCTTGCTGTCCGGCCTGAACTTCTTCCTGCGAGGAAAAAATATCAAAGCCGTGCGTCGGCACGACGCGGGCTTCAATTGGACGCAAACTTAAAATCAAGAGCGGAATGATCAACAGCCGCCGCAGGGTGAGCATGAAATCCATCCTATGGACGATAACAGTTTGGATGCAAACGGATGGAGCTAAGCGAAGGGGTTTTAGTTTGCCGCTTGTTTAGCTTTGCCACTTCAATGTCACCGGGCCGCTCATCGGGTGTTGCATCTCGCCGCCGGTTCGTTTTGCTTCCAGGTGGGCGGCTTTCAATCCGAAGTACCATTTCGCCGGCCGGTCAGCATCATCAATCAGCATCAAATGCGGATTGTGCTTCAGGCCTTCGCTTTGCAACTCCATCGTGTGCCGGTCCTGTTCTACAAAGGTGGAAAAGACAGCTTTCAAAATCGATGGGCCGAACGGTATCCAGGCAAAAATATTCCAGCACGCGACGACGTCGATGCGGCAATGATTGCGTGTGATCGGAGTTACCGTCGTTAAAGAAGAAAACCAATACTTGCCGGCACGGATAGTTTCGTAACGCAGATTGGGAAGAACGAAGTCGATGGTCGTGGTGATGGAATCAGCGTCGGCGTACATGCGCAGCAACTTGTAAGGCCCGCTGTTGGAACTCGGCGTGTGCGCGCTCATGCGGAATCCGTTGGGAATCGGTTCAAAATTCTTTTTCTTTTCGTGGATGCTTTCGCGCTTCCTCCACCACCACGATTGATGCACGAACGGGCCATGGGCGGGATCCATCAATCCGATGATTCCGTGGTCCACGCTCACAGGCATATCCGCGGTGAGGTAAGCGGTTTTGTATTTACTGCTGAAAGTTGGAATCTCTGAAGCGGGCGTAGGGGCATCAGAACGTTTGCTGGTTCCGGCGCCTGCGGGTAGAGGCTCGGGAATGAAAACCCAAATGTAGCTCTCGCGCTCCTCGCACGCATAACTTCCAGCGTAAATGCGGTCAACTTTTAGTTTCTGGTCCGGCGTGAGTGAAGGAATAAGCTGGCATTGTCCGCTGTGCCCGTCAAACTTCCATCCGTGGTAGCTGCATTCAACGTTCTTGCCGTCGAATTGTCCGCAGGAAAGCGGCATGCCACGATGCGGACATGCGTCCTGCAATGCAAAAGCCTTTCCGTTTACATCGCGACCGATGACCAAAGGCGTCTCCAGAAGCGTCGCCTTGTGCAATTGGTTCCGGCGGACACGGTCGCTTGGCAGGGCACGATACCAGAAGCCGAACAGCATGAGGGAATCGGGCGCCTGGCGTTGTAGGATCTCGTCCATGTTTCAGGGCCCAGCGTATCACAGGGCGATGCTTTGCCTCGATGTCGTCGTTGAGCGCATTAATCGGTTTGCGTCAAATGTAAATTTGTTTTAGTCGCCGAGAACATCCTGAAAATCGCTTGTTTCGTTCAGTGGCGAAATAGTCTGGTATCGGTATCACTACGGCGCTTCTGATGCTCTCTGCAGTCGATCCGCGAGGATGTTGTCGAGGTAGAAATCGCAGTGCAAATTTTAGCTGCTTAGATTGATGTGCCCTCACATTGCCCAAGAGCAGTCGGCTAGAAAAGTAGAAATCAAAAAAGACGGCGCTGGATGTGACCAGCGCCGTCGTCTGCTGAATGATTACAGCCGGAAGCCTCGGTTACTTTGCATCCGCACTGCTGAACGCGTAGATCATGCCGATTGTGATCGTGTTCTGGTGATCGATCGGGCCGAATTGGTCCGCTCTGTACGGGAAAACGGCGTTGTCCGAGTGATCATACCGATACTCAGCGCGCGCCATGATCTTGCTTGCCAACAGGCGTTGCATCGTAAAGGTGAACTCGCTGAGGTGGTCTTCAGTGCCGAGCGTTCCCGTCGTGAATCCGTTGTGGTCGTTGTAGTATTCGCCGCGAACCGCCCAGTACCAGTTGGCGTTCGGTGCGTACTTCACGTAGCCAGCAATGCCGCTCCACCAAGCCGCAGCGTTAACCAACGGATTTGCGCCGTCCGCGCCTACGACGTCGTCATGTCCGTAATCGAAGTTACCCATGACGGAAAGCTTCGAAGTTGCGTTGTAGGAAACGACAGTGTCAAACAGATGGCGGAAATCATTGTCATCGTTGGACTGTTCGGGGCCGACGAGGTAGTTCTGGTACAGGCTGAACTTGGCGTTTGGTGTCCAGGCTGCGCTGAAGCCAGTGGTTTTGCCGGCGTTGTTATCAATACTGTTGTTCCAGCCGTTCACCAAATAGCCGGTCAAGGAGAATTTTGGGCTGAACGAGTATTTCGCGCTCGCGCCGAAGTGGAAGTAAGGAATCGCCAAGGCAAACAGGTCGCCACGCGAGTAGTTCCAATTGTCCTTGGACTCGATGACTTCCGCGCCAGCCGGCGTCACGAACTTACCGACGTTGATCTGGAACTTTTTGCCCATGAGATATTCCAGATATCCCTCTTTGAGGTATTGGTCGAAGTTGCCTTCAGTCCCGAACTGACCAGCTTCGCCAGAGTTAATGATGTTCATCGCCTGACCAAAGCCAAGCGCAACGTGATAGCCGACATGGCTCGCAGTAGGATCGGGGGCTTTATCTGCCACCAACTCGATCATGTTCAAACCGAACTGACCGGAGTTGATATCGAAGTTGCGTAATGCCGTCGTGCGGCTTGCGGGTTGGTTGGAGTTGTACCCGTAGTAAACGTCCACAAAGCCGCTGAGCGTGGTCGGGCCCAGCAATCCAGCAATCGTGGGCGCTGCAGGCGCAGCGGGTGCGGCTGCAGCCTGATCCGTTAGTGGAGATGGAACATCAGCCGTCGCCATGGTAGGCGTGTCAGTCTTCTGCATTGCCAATTGGCCACGCATAACAACGAGCTGCTTTTCCAGGTCATCGATGCGGTTGGCAAGAACAGCAGTGCTTGGCTGGTCCGCAGAGTAGCTCGCCGTCGTAGGCGCTACATTTGGCTGGCTTGCGTCAGCAATGGTCTGGGTCTGCGCGCTGCACATAGGTGCGGCAGCAAGCGCCACGATGAGTGCGGCACCAGATAATAGGCGAGTGACTGAACAGTGCTCTTTCATAAATTAGCTGTGTTCTCTCCCAAAATAAATTTTCAGTTTTACAAATGCGGACGTAAGCAACGCGAACGTTTAAAAACGAGACTTCAGTCACTGCAACTTATGCGGTGAAAGGCGCAGCGTCCAATTGATTGTTTTTTTCGTGTTCATCAATAAAATTTTGAAAACAAAAATTTATTGAGGACATAAGGCAGAGTTGTAGCCGCCAAGGTCAGGCCTTTGAAATCAACGTTCTTTACAAAAACAAAATAGCGTTTTCGGCAAAGCCAATTTCGAAATACAAAACTGTCGCATTCAAAATTTGCATCGTGCGCGTCTCATCAGGAGGTGCCTTTTGAGGACGGGAAGACTTCTTTCCGGCTTTTACCCTCCGCTCCAACAAAAGCTAGCAAACCAATTCCCCGCAGAACGTACCAGCCCAGCACAGGAGGCGGCCCTGTGCTGGCAAGTTCGCCAGCCTTCCCGCTAGATAAGGCTGTAGGCTAAAAATCATAAATTATTGTAAATAAAGGATTTGCAAAGATTACTCTAGTGGTTCTATACCCGTTTGGGAGATTGTCGGCTCGGCCCGCGCCACCTATAATTAGCTCACTCTGGCAGTAGGTTCTCCCTAGGTTCAGGTTGCAGGTAGGCGTGAAGGCGTAGCTACGCCTTTGTACGGATTTGTTCGATTGCATTTATGCGCCTATACCTGAAACCCGTGCTGATGGTCACTGTGATCGCGACCTCTCTTTTCTCCGCAACATTTGTGCAGGCGGAGACCAATTTGGCGCAAAACTCTGGCCCCATTACATCTACAAAGGATGAATTGGGCCGCACCATTTATGTGAATGACGTTGACGCGCCAGCCAGCTCACGGCATTCGGCGGGCGCTGCGCCGCGTCCGAGTGGCCTGGTGTATTGGAGCGCCACCGAACATCGCTGGAAGCCGGTGCCTTCCGCCAATGTGCGCGCCGCGCGTTTCGCCGCCGCGGAAGTCGAGCCGCAGTTTGCAAATTCCCTGCAGTTTAAAGCTTTCAGCCAGGCTGATATTGATGCTGCCATCGAACAAGCGGCCGCCCGCCACAGTGTAGATCCGAATTTGGTGCGCGCAGTTATTAAGGTGGAATCGAATTTCAATCCCAATGCCGTTTCGCGCAAAGGCGCAATGGGACTTATGCAGCTCATGCCGCAGACGGCGCGCTCGCTGAACGTGACGAATCCTTTTGACCCTGAACAGAATGTGGATGCCGGCGTCCGGCATTTGAAGAAGTTGATGGAGAGTTTCGGCGGCAATGTGAAATTATCGCTCGCTGCCTACAACGCCGGCGCTACCGCTGTCACGCGGAACGCGGGCATTCCTAAGTTTGCAGAAACGCGCAATTACGTAAAACGCATTACGCAGCTGTATTACGGGGGCCCTGACCCAAGCCCCCGGTTATTTGGAAGTCCGGTGCATGAACCCATCAAAGTAGAACGCGATTCCGAGGGAGTCCTGCACATCAGCAACACGGACTGAGCGAAAGCTCATCCATAACTGTTGATCGTTAGTTACGAACGGAAAGTTTGAAGATGTTATTCCCAGGTTCCGGCGCGCTGCGCCACAGTGTCGTTTTCTTTCTATTCGTGTCTTTGCTGCCCGCTTATGCCCGTGTGCATAGAAGTGGAGACTGGGCCGATACCCAATATGCTGCTGCCGACAAATTGCACGATGCGCTGGAAGCGCGTCCGGATACGCAGCGCACACATGCACAATATCAGCGCGTGATCGATGCCTACCGCCGGGTTTACCTGGGCGCTCCATCCTCAGGGAAAGCCGATCCCAGCGCCGCGGCGGCGGCCGATGTGCTGACGGAAATGGGCGAGCAGTTTAATAATGAGAAGGCGCTGCGGTCCGCGATTAAGCAGTATGAATTTCTGCGCAAGGAATATCCGGGAAGTAAAGCGCGCTTCCCGGCCCTATTTTCTATCGGGCAAATTTACAAAGACGACTTAGATGATTCTGACCAGGCGACTGCCGCTTTTCAGGAATTCGTACGGCGATATCCGCATAACTCTCTAGCTGTGGATGCACGCAAAGCCCTGACGGAAATTGCTAACGACGCAGATGCGTCGGCAAAGAAAACTTCGCCCGCGCAAAATACCAAGCGAGCTGCGAAAAAAGCCACACAAGACGATTCAGTGCAAAGCGATGACAGCCAGGACGCGGGCATTGTAGCGGCAAAAGATCCGGACGAGTCTGCGAAAGCTGGGGCTGAGAATGCCCCACAGACACAGACAAAAATTACTTCGATCCACTACACAAGCACAGAGAACGGCGCACAGGTTGTGATCAATCTTGGCCGCGATGTGAAATTTGACGCGCGACGCCTTGATCATCCGGATCGTATCTTCTTTAACTTATTCGGAGCCATGCTGGCTTCGTCCTCGCTCGGCAAGGATATGAAGGCAGACAACGGTATTCTGAAAGCAATCCGCGCCTCAGACTTCAAACCGGGGCAGGCACGTGTGGTGCTCGAGGTGGAAAACAAAGTCGAGTTCAAAGCGGCTTTCCAGGGCACTCAACATCGCTTGGTGATTGATCTTCGGTCCGCGTCAGAAGTAGCGCAAGCGGATGCGCCGGCCGCCAATTCCGCAAGTAACGACGCCGCAGAGGACGGAACTCCGCCACTGAAGACCGCAGTTATTACCGAAAAGAGTGACGACGCCACTCCGGTGGTTCCATCGTCAAAGCGTTCACAAAAAAGCCGCATGGCGATTTTGAACACGCCCGAGGTTCGCGAAGCGAAACCTACCGCGGATGGCGACCGCTCCCTGATTCGCGCTCTTGGATTGAAGATCGGCAAAATTGTGATTGATCCCGGCCATGGCGGTCACGATACCGGCACGATTGGTCCGCACGGCCTGCTGGAAAAAGATCTGGTACTCGATGTCTCTCGCCGTCTTGGGAAGCTTTTACAAGCGCGTCTTGGCGCGGATGTCATCTTTACCCGCAGCGACGATACTTTCATTCCGCTCGAAGGCCGTACGGCGATTGCCAATCAGGAAGAAGCTGACCTGTTCATCTCCGTGCATGCGAACTCCAGCCATGACTCCGACGCACGCGGTGTGGAAACGTATTACCTGAACTTCACTTCCTCGCCCGAGGCGCTGGAAGTGGCGGCGCGAGAAAATGCCGGGTCCGATAAGTCGATTCACGAATTGCAGGATCTGGTGAAGACCATCGCATTAAAAGAGAAGATTGAAGAGTCGCGCGAATTTGCTTCCGACGTGGAATCCGCGCTGCACAATGGCCTCTCCGCAAAGAACCCCGCGATTCGCGATCGTGGGGTCAAGAAGGCGCCATTTATCGTCTTGATCGGCGCGAACATGCCCTCAATTCTCGCGGAGATTTCCTTTGTCAGCAATCCCAGCGACGAACGGAAACTACTGACGCCGGAATACCGCCAGAAAATCGCGGAGTCCTTATATAAAGGAATCTCCAAGTATGTAAACGGGCTGAGCGGGATTAAAGTCGCCAGCAAAGTAGAGCCGATCTCCGGTAAGCAGTAGCCCTTCTGGAAACTTTCCGCGCGCGTCTGTAGTCTAATGATGTAGCCCCATGCCGCATTCGCCGGTTTTCATGAAGCCTTCCAAACTCATTTTCGCCCTTGCCTTTGTATTCATAGCGCAAGTCTTCTGTTTTGCAGCACCTGTAGCTCCGTTACTCCCGAAACAGTTTGCCGGATGGCAAATGACGGGGGATGCGAAAGTCAGTAAAGATCCGGTGATTGCCGACCAGGGGAATGCTGCCCTGCTCAATGAACTCGGCTTCACTGACTTCTCGTCCGCTACCTACACCCGAGACGATGGCCGGAAATTAACCATTCGTGCGGCGCGGTTTGGCGATGCCACAGGGGCCTACGGCGCATTTACGTACTACAAAGAACCGGGAATGTTACGGGAAGAAATTCCGGACCAGGGTTCCTCCTTTAATGAGCGCGTGCTTTTTTACCACAGCAATATAGTGGTGGATGCCGTCTTTGGAAAATTGACCGCCATGTCTACCTCCGAGTTACGCACCCTTTCGGCGGAACTGCCGGTTGCGATGGGGAACGCCGCGGAACTTCCCGCAGTACCTATATATCTGCCGAAACAATCGTATATAAAAAACAGCGCGAAGTATGTGATGGGACCGATCGGATTGGAAAAGATCGGATCACCGCTTCCAGTCAACGCCGTGGGCTTTGCCAATGGCGCGGAGTTGGTGCTTGGCAAGTACAGTACGTCGGAAGGCGAAGCTTCGCTGATCATCATTTCTTATCCCACGCCGCAGATCGCCATGACGCAATTGAAAAATTTCGAAGCCAGCAAACCGGCGTCGTCATTCTTCGATAAACGAACAGGGCCGCTCGTGGTGATTGCGACAGGTTCGGTTTCCAAATCTGAAGCAGACACTTTGTTGAACTCGGTGAACTACGACGCAAATGTTACCTGGAATCAGCGTCCACCATCGCCGCGCGACAACATCGGCAGCATTGTGGTGAAGTCGCTCCTGCTTGCGGGAATTCTCGGCGGAGCTTCTTTGTTCCTGGGACTCTTTTTTGGAGGGTTTCGCGTGTTCCTGAAGCGCTTCCGGCCCGACAGAGGACTGGCCTTCTCGGAACAGACGGAATTCATCTCTTTACACCTTGAAGAAGACGACCAGCCCGGCTCCAAACAAAGGTAAGTGCCTCAATTTAATGACGGTTATGAGGGTTTTCCGCTGTTTTGGCCCAAATCAGTCTTTTTTTGCCCAGTGTTAACGTCATTTGTAAACCATTGAAAACAAAAGTATTTATTTACTAAAAATCCCTTGACACTCCGGTTTTTCGGCCCATAAGATTTCGCCAGAAAGTTTTGACGGCCTTTACCTCCGTTGGAACTATTCTCCCTTGTAAGGAAAGGCCGCCTTTTGCCGGGCGGTCTTTTCGTTTTCCCCTCAATTTCCTCCCGTTTACCAATTTTTGATACGCAGGGATTTTTTACTGGTGGGAATCCGTTTCAATTTCAGGCAAATTCCTCCGCGCTTGATCAGGCGGAGGCAATTATGTTCTGCAAGGATGCGGCACAACCTTACAGACAGGCCAAAGATTTAGACAGGCCAAAGATTTTTGAAGTCAGTGCAGCAAGGAATTACTTGGTCCGATTGAGGCCGCGCAAATTCACAAAGGCCGCGTGCTGGAATTTATACGCTCTGGATTCTCTGCCTGCGAAATCGGAAAAGGAATATGAAACAGTCAGCGCAGTGGCCATGGGAGTTCCCGCGAGGTAATTGCATGACCGCTGGATCGTTTCTGCCGCAGTTGGCTTTACGCCTTTTAGACCGCCATTTACAATCGAACTCAGGCCGACGTAGCTCAGTTGGTAGAGCAGCCGATTCGTAATCGGCAGGTCAGCGGTTCAAGTCCGCTCGTCGGCTCCATCCTAACCCCAAAGCGCCTAGCCTAAGGCGCAAAACTACTCTGACTGACGAACCAGGGTTACCGGACCAATCAGTCCTGAAGGCAACAGCGGCGAATTTGCTTTGTATGGCTTTATATCCGCAAATGTGAGTTTCGTCGCGCCAGGTTGTTCGTCGCCGATCAGGCGGTTCACCCAGGCGTTCACTACCTTGATAGAGAGTTCGTTTTTGCCCGGTTTGAGTGCGGACGTGATGTCCACGCGATAGGGCGCGTGCCAGGTCTCTCCCAAATCTTTGCCATTCACCGTAACGACCGCGAGGTTTTTGACGTCGCCGAGATCCAGCCAGAGATGCGCGTTCTTTTTTAAATTTAACCATTGCGACGAGATTTGCAGCGTGGTGGTATAGGTTCCGATTCCGGAAAAGTATTTCACTCCGGGATCCGAGCTTTGGCTCCAGTCGGAGAGCTGATCCATGGTGATGGACCCAGGGGCGCCGCGTCCGGGTTGGAAGCTGACATTCCAGGGGCCGTTTATTGTAGTCAGTTGGGTATCGGTCATGGCGGAAACTGTATGGGACTTTTCTGAAGTTGGCTTGCGGAAGACGATAAATACGGTGCCCCAGGGCTCGAGGCGTAGCGGAACAGTAGTGCGGCCGTTTGCGATCTTGAATGAGACCGGTTCCGACGTTCCGGTTTCAGCGTGCCACAACTCCGGTTGCATTCCTGCCACGCGGAACGTCGCATCGACAGATGCATCG